>JBKJKD010000276.1:0-22434 GCA_046597635.1 Ferruginibacter sp.
CTTCAACTTCCGCTGGAAGATAAATATAAAGTCAAAAATATTACTGACTATCAACCCATTACAAACACTACTCCAAAAATACCTCTTCAATCCCATTGCTATTAGGCTTTATTTACACACCTTCGCCGTCCAAATAAAAAAGTCTGCGGGGATAGCCGTAGCATCATTTAAAAAAAAGTACAATGAGCAAATTACATTTCACCACTAAACATGCGAACGAGGCTACCGTAAAACACGACTGGTACGTTGTTGACGGTACTAATCAAACCGTTGGTCGTATGTGCGCAAAAATTGCGTCCGTTCTCCGTGGTAAGAACAAAGCCTATTACACTCCACACGTTGATTGCGGAGATTTTATCATCGTTATTAACTGCGAAAAAGTAAAGTTTACAGGTAATAAAATGGATGATAAAGAGTATTTAACTTTTAGTGGATATCCCGGTGGTCAAAAAGGGGAAATCGCTAAAAATCTATTAAAGCGCAGGCCAGAAGTAGTTATCGAAAGAGCTGTGAAAGGTATGTTACCTAAAAATCGTTTGGGTCGCCAGATGTACAAAAAACTATTTGTATATGCAGGTGCAGAGCATCCACATGGTGCACAAAAACCAGCCGACTTAACCTTTAATAAAATCTCAAACAAATAAACTGTTAGCTGTTGGCCCCGGCCATTGGCAATGCAAAAAAATACAAAATGGAAAAACAAAAAAACGCAGTTGGCCGCAGAAAAGAAGCTGTAACACGTGTTTTCCTTAGCAAAGGAGACGGTGCCATTACAGTAAACGGCAAAGACTATAAAGTATATTTTCCGCTGGTATACCTGCAAAATCAGGTAGAAGCGCCTTTAAAAACTGTAGAGTCTGCAGATAAATTTAACGTGGTTGTAAATGCTACCGGTGGTGGTGTAAAAGGCCAGGCAGAAGCCACCAAGCTTGGGATAGCCCGTGCTTTGCTAGAGGTAAGCGCAGATTATCGCCCGGCCCTAAAAGCTGCTGGTTTACTAAAGCGTGATCCACGTGCTGTAGAGCGTAAAAAGCCAGGTCGCAAAAAAGCAAGAAAGAGCTTCCAGTTCAGCAAACGTTAATACAGTTCATTGCGTGTGGTTCATGGTTCATTGCAAATGCAGTTTTACCTATGGGCTATCATCCATGAACCATGAACAATTTTTTAAAAATTACTTCAAATAAACATAATGGAAAATAACACTTCCTTACAACAGCAACTCTTAGAAGCAGGCGTTCACTTTGGTCACTTAAAGAAAAAGTGGAACCCTAAAATGTTGCCTTACATTTTTGCTGAAAAGAAAGGTATCCACATCATCGATCTTAACAAAACCGTAGAAGGTTTGCAGGAAGCTGCAGCCGCTATGAAAGCCATTGCACGCAGTGGTAAAAAGATCATGTTTGTAGCTACTAAAAAACAGGCAAAAGAAATTGTGCAGGAAAGCGCCAAACGTGTAAACATGCCTTACGTTACAGAACGTTGGTTAGGTGGTATGCTTACCAACTTCAACACGGTTCGTAAAAGTGTGAAGAAAATGCAGAGCATCGAAAAAATGCTTGCAGATGGTAGCGCAGAAAGTCTGAACAAAAAAGAAAGACTGACGCTTACCCGTGAAAAAGAAAAAATGGAAAAAGTACTGAGTGGTATCGCACAAATTAGTCGTGTACCAGCTGCTTTATTCATGGTAGATATAGGTCATGAGCACATCGCCCTTGCAGAAGCCAAGCGTTTAAACGTAAACACTTTTGGAATGGTAGATACCAATTGCGATCCTAACAAAGTTGATTTTGCAATTCCGGCAAACGACGATGCTACCAAATCTATCTCTATCATCGTAAACTACATTACGGCTGCAATTGCTGAAGGTTTGGCAGAGCGTATGGCAGATAAGGATGAAGACGATAACAGCGATAGCGACGAAACTGCAGAAGCAAAAGCAGCACGTTTTGAGCAAAAGGCAGATGGTGGCGACGATAGGAACAAGCGTGCAAGAGGCGCAGCTCCAACCAAACGTCGTGTACCAGGTCCGGGTGCAGGTGGTAGAAGACCAGCAGGTAGCGGTGGACCAGGTGGTGCAAGATAAGAGAAGAGGCCCCTCCGACCCTAAAGGGGAACTATGCGGAGATCGTTGAGAGGAAGAGTTTTATTTTTTGTTGGAACGAACATTTGTAACATTTCTCATCATGGTTGTGTCACTCACTTGTACTGAATACCAATTATCATCTTTTTCTGAAGCGATGATAAAAGCTCTTTAAATAAATTAATAATCTTTAAATCTAAGTCTCCCATTTAGGGGGACAGGGGGATTGAATTATGAGTATAACAGCAGCAGATATAAACAAATTACGCCAGGCCACCGGCGCTGGTATGATGGATTGCCGTAAAGCACTTACTGAGAGCAACGGCGATTTTGAAGCAGCCATCGATTGGTTGCGTAAGCAAGGTCAAAAGGTAGCCGCAAAGCGTAGCGACCGTGAAGCCAAAGAAGGTGTGATCATTGCAAAAACAACTGCCGATCATAAAGCAGGTATCGTTCTTTGCATCAGTTGCGAAACTGACTTCGTAAGCAAAAATGCAGAGTTTGTTGCATTTGCACAAAGCATTGCAGATGCAGCTATTAGCAATGATGTAAAATCTGCAGAAGAATTAAATGCAGTGGAGATCAATGGTGCTAAGGTATCAGATATGATCAACGACAAATTAGCTTCTATCGGCGAAAAAATCGAAGTATCTAAATTCGAAAGAATTGAAGCTCCGTATGTGGCAAGTTATATCCACGGTGCAAACCGTATGGGTGTACTGGTAGCGCTTACAAAAGAAGCAGAAGAAGCTGGTAAAGACGTAGCCATGCAAATTGCAGCTATGAATCCATTAGCAGTTGATGAAACTTCTATTTCTCCTGAAACAATTGAGAGAGAAAAGAATATCGCCATCGAAATGATCAAGGCAGAAGGCAAGCCAGCAGAAATGGCTGAGAAAATTGCCGCTGGTAAAATGAATAAGTTTTTTAAAGACAATACGCTGATGGCCCAGGCCTTTGTAAAAGATGGTAACAAGTCGGTAGCAGATTATCTGAAAAGCATAGATGCAGATCTTAAAGTAACAGACTTTAAAAGAGTTGCTTTGGGATAATTATCTTTCTCGAAATATCAAAAGGGCTGCAATTGTGCAGCCCTTTTTTTTGCTTTAAAGTTTAATTCATTGTGTGCATCGTTCTTAGAGAATTTAATTGTCGACTTTCATACCACCCCTGCTTTGATGGTTACTTTGTACAAAACTTTTAGTTTTTGATTGTTCCCCAATACAGGATTCCATTTATTTCCCTTTCTATTAATCCTTATCTTCGCGGCAATCACACATCATACATCACACATCATACATCATACATCCCTTTATGCTTCCTAAATACAAACGCATTTTACTCAAACTTTCCGGCGAATCTCTAATGGGGAACAAAAACTTTGGACTGGACTCGGATGTTATTTCCCAATATGCTCAGGACATCAAACAAATAACGGAAATGGGCGTGCAGGTTGCCATTGTAATTGGAGGCGGTAATATATATAGGGGAATGAATGAGGCAGAAACAGGTATTGAAAGAGCCCAGGGCGACTATATGGGCATGTTGGCTACCGTTATAAATGGTATGGCTTTGCAGGCCGGCCTGGAAAAAGCCGGCGTATATACCCGCTTGCAAAGTGCTATTAAAATGGAGCAGATAGCGGAACCTTATATTCGTCGCCGTGCCATGCGCCATCTTGAAAAAGGACGGGTGGTAATTTTTGGCGCAGGTACTGGTAACCCCTATTTTACTACCGATACTGCGGGTTCATTGAGAGCCATAGAAATTAAAGCAGATGTAATTTTAAAAGGTACCAGGGTAGATGGTGTGTACACCGCCGATCCTGAGAAGGATGCTACAGCTACCAGGTTCGACAAAATTTCTTTTGCCGACTGCATATCTAAAAATCTCAAAGTAATGGATATGACAGCCTTTACCCTATGCATGGAAAACGATCTGCCTATTGTGGTATTCGATATGAACAAACCTGGCAACTTGATGAGTGTGGTTACAGGAGAAAAAGTGGGTACTCTCGTAAGTTAAAATGATAAATTTATTTTATTAGTATGAAAAGCTACCTTCATGGTGGCTTTTTTATTATGCCAGGTTTTTAATACCAATTACAGCTAAATCATTATTGATATTTCTTTTGCCATGCTTACAGAAAAACAAATTCAAATTCTGAAATCGGAAAACGAGTTGTTGCAAATACAATTGCAGGATGTAAATATGATTATAGAAATAAGAGAAGAAGAGCTTGAACTGCTGCGTAAAAGAGCGCAGGAAGCCACAGTCATGCAAAGCACATTAGCCAACAACCTTAATGGCTTTGACCAAATGCAGCAGTACATAGGCAGTTCTGAACGAATAGGAGAAGCCACTGCAAAAAGGTTGGAAGCAACGGAAGATGAATTGTATGCCAGTATAAAAGAGCAAATGGAATATTCAGAAGCAATGAAAGGCCTCAACAGCATGGAAGCTAACCTTGCCGATACCAGCCTGGAACTGGAGGAAGCCAGCAAGGCTTATAAAAAGGCAGCAGACATGAAATCTTTATTGGCAGCAGCCAGGAGCGATCTGGAAATAGCAGCGTTAAACATCAAAAATTTAAGGGAAGAGTTGCTGGAAGCAAAAGCACTTAACGAATTGCTTTTAAAAAAAGGCAGGCAATAGAGCCTATTATAAATTGCTAAAATATTCTAATGATAAATATCGCAGACATCAGGCAGGATTACAGTAAAAAAACATTAAATGAAGAAGACATCCAGGCAGATGCTATCGTGCAATTTACAAAGTGGTGGCAGGAAGCCCTGGATAGCCAAATAGAGGAAGTAAATGCCATGACGCTGGCAACTGCGACTGTAGACGGCAAACCCAGCGCCAGGATTGTTTTGCTAAAAGGGTATGACGAAAAAGGGTTTGTATTTTTTACCAACTACAACAGCAGCAAGGGTAAGCAGATAGCAGAAAATCCTTTCGTATGCCTGGTATTTTTTTGGAAAGAACTGGAGCGCCAGGTGAGAATTGATGGAACTATCAGCAGGGTGTCGGCGGAGGAAAGTGATGCTTATTTCTCTTCCAGGCCAGTAGGAAGTCGTATAGGAGCATGGGCCTCCCCACAAAGTAAAGTGATTGCCAAAAGGCAGGTGATAGAGGAAAATGTGGTGGAGCTACAAAAAAGCTTTGGAGACAAAGAGATAGATCGCCCGGCGTTTTGGGGTGGTTACCTGGTAAAGCCAACTCAGATTGAATTTTGGCAAGGCCGGTCTAGCCGGTTACACGATCGTTTTCAATACACGCTTCACGAAGACGGTTGGAAGATTGAGCGTTTAGCACCCTGAGTTAACGAAAAATTAAAAAGTAAAAATTCAAAAATAGGATTACTTAAAGTAATGCTGTTTTTGAATTTTTACCGCTGACCAATCATTAATTATTTTTTTACTTCTGCTTTTTTCTCTTCTGTTTTAACAGCTGCTTTTTTTGCTGTTACAGCTTTTGCTGGTCTTGATTTACCAAATGAACCTGCAAAAGTTTTTCCCTTTTTGGTTTTAATATCGCCACGTCCCATAATTGTATTTTTAATGTTGAATGAATAGTTATAAAAAAAAGCAAGATACGACGGTATCTTGCTTTTTCAATTTTTTAGGGCAGCTTAGATTTTAGCAGATAATTCTTTACCAGCTTTAAACTTAGCCACTTTTTTTGCTTTGATTTTGATCACAGCACCTGTTTGCGGGTTACGACCATTACGGGCAGCTCTTTTTGATACTGAGAAAGTACCAAAACCAACTAAAGTAACTTTGTCACCTTTTTTCAAAGTTTTTGTAACTGCATCTACAAATGAATCAACGGTAGCGTTAGCCTGCGTTTTTGTGATGCCTGCATCTTCTGCAATTTTTGCAATTAATTCAGCTTTGTTCATAATGATTTTTTTGAAATTTTATACTCTGACAAATATAGAGGGTTTTTGACTGCAACTAATTTATTTTTGATAAAAAATTTAATTAAAAATAAATGCTGCAAATCAACCTGCATAAGGATTTTAGGCAGATATAGACACTTTGTTTACAAGTGTGATGGTGATGTAAATTTGCTGTAAAGCCTACTGGTAAAGGATTCTGCAATAAATTACGGCGCAAATCCTTTGTGCATAAGGGGTTCAGATTGTCTTTAAAGAAAAACTTATACTTAAACTGCTATCCATCTTATGCACAATTATTGCACAATCTGCATGACAGACCTAAAGGAAATAAATTGATTTCCCCACTGTTCAAATGATTTTTTACGCAAAGCGTCGGCGAAGTTTAACAGGTAATCTTCGTATAATTCTTTTTTATCGGCTGCGTATTGAATAGCGTATGTTGGTCCCTCGCTGTCGTCAACTTCTAACAAGCGTAAAATATTTGCATGTGTAAAACAACCAGTAGCTATTATCTCCGGTATGTGTTCTTCCTGCAACCATTGCAGCCATTCTTCCGCAATGGCGCTGGCAACTTTTGTAGTAACGTTGTAGATAATCATGCGATGAGTGAATGTAGTCAATTAATTTATTTCCAGGTATATCGGGCAATGATCGCTGTGTTTTACATCAGAAAAAATATCGGCGTCTTTTAGCTGGCTTCTCAATGGTTCTGTAACAGTGATGTAATCTATGCGCCAGCCTTTGTTGTTCAGTCGTACACTCGGGAAGCGTTGGCTCCACCAACTGTAGCGATGGGGCTCTGGGTGAAATTCCCTGAACGTATCAATCCATCCACCACCCAAAAACTTGGTGAACCAGTCTCTTTCTTCGGGCAGAAATCCGGAAGACTTTTTATTCCCTTTAGGATCATGAATATCTATTTCGTGGTGGGCAATATTGTAGTCGCCACATAAAATTAATTTAGGATTTTTCTTGCGTAATTTGTTGAGATACCCATGCATCTCATCCAGCCACTGGTATTTATAAGTTTGTCTCTCATCGCCGGAAGTGCCGGAAGGGAAGTATGCATTGATCAATTTCACATCGCCAAACTGTAGCTCTATTACCCTTCCCTCAAAATCACTGAGTTCAAAACCGCAACCTGCTTTGACTGCATCTGGCTTTATTTTGGTGAATACTGCTACGCCACTATAACCTTTTTTTTGTGCGCAAAACCAATGATGAGAGAAGCCAAGGGCTTCCAATGTTTTTACGTCAATATCTGCTTCGGTAGCCTTCACCTCCTGCAGGCATATGATATCTGCCGGGTTGGTTTTTAGCCATTCTATAAAACCTTTTTTGATGGCGGCACGCAGGCCGTTAACATTGTAGGAGATTATACGCATGAATAAATTGTTTATGGGTGTAAAATTAGCATACTGCACGGGTTCATAAAAAATTTGATTTAGACAGGGCAAAAAAAAAGAGCCAACAACTGCTGGCTCTTTAAATGAAAATGTTATTCTAAAACAGGCCGCAGCCATCTTGTTGTTTCGTCTAAAGTCATACCCTTTCTTTTTGTATAATCTTCGAGCTGGTCTTTTTCAATTTTACCAACTCCAAAATATTTACTGTCGGGGTGCGCAAAGAACCAGCCGCAAACAGAAGAAGCCGGGTACATGGCCAGCGATTCCGTTAAGTGAATACCGGTTGCATCTTCGCCACCCAGCAATTCAAAAAGTTTGTATTTTTCTGTATGATCGGGGCAGGCAGGATAGCCTGGTGCCGGGCGAATACCCATGTATTCTTCTTTAATTAGTTGCTCAGTAGTTAAGTGTTCTTCACTCACGTAGGCCCAATATTCGGTGCGGGTTTTTTTATGCAGCAATTCTGCAAACGCTTCTGCCAATCTATCGGCTAAAGCCTGTAGAATAATTTTATTATAATCGTCCAAATTTTCTTCAAAGCGTTTGATGTGAGTTTCTATGCCCTGAATGGTAACAGAAAATGCGCCGAGATAGTCGGCCCCCTGTCCCCCAAAGGGCGAACTTAAACCATAACCGAAGCCAGCGTTGGCCTCCCCTTCCCTTTGGGAAGGGGCTTCAGTATTGTCTTGCACACTTGAAACAGCTCGTGGAGATGGGCTTTGTTTTATAAAATCTGCCAAACTCATATTGGGTTGCCCCTCTGCTTTCTTTATCTGCTGACGAAGGAATTCAAGTTTTATAATATCTCCATCATGGTGCACCTGCACAGAATCTGGTGCGGTTTTGCTGGCTTCCCAAAATCCTACTACGCCTTGAGCTGTTAGCCATTTTTCATCAACGATCTTTTTGAGAAGAGCCTGGGCATCCTCGTATAATTTGGTAGCCTCTACACCAATAACTTCGTCGGTGAGTAATGCAGGAAATTTACCATGCATTTCCCATGCAATAAAAAATGGTTGCCAGTCTATGTATTCCGCAATTTCTTCCAGCGGATAATCTTTCAAAACTTTTGTTCCCGTAAAAGTGGGCTTCACAGGAGTGAAATTTTCCCAGTTGATGGTGGCTCCATTTTTTTGCGCTTCACCAAAAGGCAAATATTGTTTTACAGATTTTTTGTTGCCAAAATCGAATTTAAGTTTATCATATTCGGCTCTTATACCGTCAAGAAAGACTGGCTTACTTTCCTTGTTTAACAAGCTGCCAGCTACGGTTACACTCCTACTTGCATCTAATACATGTACTACGCCCAGATCATATTCAGGAGCTATTTTTACTGCCGTATGCATACGGCTGGTAGTGGCTCCTCCAATTAATAACGGAATATCCATCTTGAGACGTTTCATCTCCCGGCTAATATGCACCATTTCATCAAGGGACGGTGTGATGAGACCACTCAACCCAATAATGTCTACATTGTGCAATTTGGCTTCGCTCAATATTTTATCTGAAGACACCATTACACCCAGATCTATGATGTCGTATCCGTTGCAGCCCAAAACAACGCCAACAATATTTTTTCCTATGTCATGCACATCTCCCTTAACCGTGGCCAATAAAATTTTAGGAGCGCCTGCGGCTTCCTCATTAGTAGTGCCCGCTGCAATATGGGCCTGCTTCCTGTCTTCTTTTTCTTGTTCAATAAATGGGGTGAGCACTGCCACAGCTTTTTTCATTACCCGGGCACTTTTTACCACTTGGGGTAAAAACATTTTACCTGCACCAAACAGATCACCTACAATGTTCATTCCGTCCATTAAGGGTCCTTCAATTACATCCAATGGCTTGGGATACTTTAATCTTGCTTCTTCAGTGTCTGCATCAATATAATCTGTAATGCCATTTACCAGGGCATGAGCCATGCGTTTTTCCACGGCTTCCTCTCTCCACCTTTCATCTTTAATGGTTTCTTTTCCCTTTGCTTTTACGGTTTCTGCAAATTGTATCAAGCTTTCCGTGGCCTCATTGTTTGCATTGTTCCTGTTCAGAATCACATCTTCGCAGAGCTGCTTCAGGGTGGGTTCTATTTCGTCGTATACTACCAGCTGGCCTGCATTTACAATGCCCATATCCATTCCTGCTTTAATAGCATAAAAAAGAAACACACTGTGTATGGCTTCTCTCACATGATCGTTGCCCCTAAAAGAAAACGACACATTGCTAACACCGCCACTCACTTTTGTAAGCGGCATCAATGCTTTTATTTCCCGGGTGGCTTCAATAAAATCTACGGCATAGTTGCTGTGCTCCTCAATGCCGGTGGCAATGGCAAATATGTTGGGATCAAAAATAATGTCCTGTGGAGCAAAGCCCACTTGCTCTGTCAATATTTTGTATGCCCGGTGACAAATCTCTACTTTTCTTTCTTTGGTATCTGCCTGGCCCACTTCATCAAATGCCATTACAATTACAGCAGCACCAAAGCTTTTACAAATGTGTGCCTGCTCTATAAATTTTTCTTCTCCCTCTTTCATGGAGATAGAATTTACCACGCATTTTCCTTGCACGCATTTAAGACCCGCTTCTATGATCTCAAACTTGCTGCTGTCAATCATGATGGGAATCTTGGCAATATCGGGCTCGGCTTGCACAAGGTTTAGGAAAGTGGTCATAGCCTCTACTCCTTCCAGCATGGCATCATCCATGTTAATGTCTATGATCTGTGCACCATTTTCTACTTGTTGTCTCGCTACAGAAAGCGCTTGCTCATACTGCCCCTCTCTTATAAGACGTGCAAACATTTTGCTACCGGTTACGTTGGTGCGTTCGCCCACATTTATAAAATTCGTTTCTGGGCGAACTACGAGTGGTTCTAAACCTGATAATCTTAAGTACGGTTTGATGCTGTTCATTATTTATTTTTTGTATCGGCCATATTGCTTTCACCTGGCTTCATTGTTGCTGACCTGTTTAGCGACTCACTAACTTATTTAATATAATTTTATTGCTCATTGATTAATTTCAAAATCTGCTTTTCAGGAAAGTACATTTTATACTTGCTTGCAAATATTTGTTTATTACCCTTGCCCAATGTATACCTTATAGTACTTTCTTTTTTATTCTTACAAAGGATAATTCCGATCGTTTTGTTTTCTTCCTCTGCTTTTATTTCCTCATCAAAATAATTCACGTACATCTGTATTTGGCCAAGGTCCTGGTGCTTTAAGGTGCCTATTTTAAGATCTATCAAAACAAAGCACCTTAACATCCTGTGATAAAAAACAAGATCTATTTTATAGTCGTCTCCATCCATCTTTATTCTTTTCTGTTTTTCAACAAAAAGAAATCCTTTGCCTAACTCTAAAAGAAAATGCTCGAGCTTATTTATGATGGCTTTTTCCAGGTCGTTTTCCGAGTAAAAATCTTTTTCCTGAAAGTTTAAAAATTCCAGTATGTAAGGGTCTTTCACCACATCTGATGCAGTTGCTATTACATGACCTCTTCTGCTCAACTCCCTTACTTTTGCTTTATTCCTGCTTAAAGCGAGCCGCTCAAAAAGCGCACTTTCGTATTGTCTTTTTAAATTTCTCAGGCTCCAGTTTTCGGTGATGGCTTCCAGTTCATAAAACTTTCTTTCCAAAGCATTTTCAATATTGCACAGAAATATATAGTGCGACCACGATAGCTTGAAAGGCGATAAACTCAATTTCCGAGACAGTGTCTCGGATTTTACAATCGAAGAAGATTTCCGAGACACTGTCTCGGATTTTGTATTTCTTGTAATATGCTTTAAATAAGCTTCTTTATAAAGAACATAAAACTTACGCATGTTTTCTAAATTATCTACAGAAAATCCTTTGCCCAATGTGTTGGTAAGTTTAGCAGATAAATTTAGAAGTGTTTCTTTTGCATACACAGCTTTGCTGCTTCCCTGTTGCTCATATTCTACTATTGATTTTCCAACATGAAAATAAGTTTCAGTAAGCGTGGTGTTAGCAACAACATACAATTCCTGCCTGCTTTGTTGAACAAGCTTTTGAATATTTTTAAAGAGTTGTATGGTGGTAATTTTTGTCATTTGTTTCAGGCCATGTACATTTAATTCTACATGGTTTCTTCCAGCACAGGCAATTGCCGGGGTTTAAATTTATTTACCTGCTGCGCAATGTGGTTGATGTGATCTGGCGTGGTGCCGCAGCAACCTCCCACAATATTTAACCAGCCGTTGGCTGCCCATTCCTCGATGATGTGAGCTGTTTCATGTGGCTGCTCATCATACTCACCAAAGGCATTGGGCAAGCCTGCATTGGGATAGGCAGATGTAAAGCACGCTGATATTTGAGAAAGCTCTTCAATATGGCTACGCATTTCGCTTGCTCCCAGCGCACAGTTGAGGCCAATACTTAACGGGTTGGCATGCTGCACAGAAGTATAAAATGCTTCCAGCGTTTGCCCGCTTAGGGTTCTGCCACTGGCATCTGTAATGGTTCCGCTGATCATCATCGGTAGCTCGGGCAGCTTATTTTTTCTAAAATAATTTTTAATAGCATAAATAGCAGCCTTTGCATTAAGGGTATCAAAGATGGTTTCTACTAATAAAAGATCTACCCCACCATCTACAAGTCCTTTTATCTGCTCGGTATATGCCGCTGCCACTTCATCAAATGTAACAGCCCTAAAGCCAGGGTTGTTCACATCTGGCGACAAGGACAGGGTTTTATTTAATGGCCCAATGGCGCCGGCTACCCAGGCAGTTTTGCCAGATAATTCTATGGCCTTTCTGGCACATTGGGCAGAAGCTACGTTGAGCTCATACGCCAGAGACTGCATGTCGTAATCTGCCTGTGCTATGTGGGTGCTGCTAAATGTATTGGTCTCTATAATATCCGCACCAGCCTCCAGGTATTTGGTGTGTATAGCTTCTATAATTTGGGGCTGGGTAATGCTTAGCAAATCGTTGTTCCCTTTTACATCGGTATGCCAGTCTTTAAAACGCTCGCCGCGGTAGTCGCTTTCCTCTAACTTATAGCGTTGAATCATGGTACCCATGGCACCATCTATGATAAGGATACGTTTTTTAAGTTCTTCTGTAATATTTGCCATTTTTATTGATTTATTGCAGACCAGAGGCCTGTTGCTGAACAAAATAATTTAATTGAACTCTCCTTTTATGAAAGCAGTGCCTCAATTCTATATGAACAGAACTGAACCTACCTATAAAAGCCGGCTTCCAAAAAATAGAGAAACTTATTAAACGATTATCAAATCCGTGGAGTATGTTGGAGATGCGATTCGTTTATTAGTTCAAGATTTTTCTTCACCACAGGGTCTGAACAATAAACAAATCCTCCCTGACGATGTAAAATTAGCAAAATCGTGTCGTAACACAAAATGTGAATAGCCCTGTAGCGAAGTTTACTTGATGGAGTTGATGTAATTTTCTACCGGTATACGATTGCTGATGCTCTTGGCCAGCGTCATTTCGTCGGCATATTCCAATTCGCCCCCAAACGCTATGCCCCGGGCAATGGTGGTGATTTTTACATCAATGCCCTTTAATTTTCTCCCAATATAATAGATAGTGGTATCGCCTTGTATGTTGGGGTTGAGCGCAAATATTATTTCTTTAATGTCTTCGCTGCTGATACGCTCTACCAGCGCATCAATGGTTAGTTGGTCGGGCCCAACACCATCCAAGGGTGAGATGATGCCGCCTAAAACATGGTAAATACCATTGAACTGTTGAGTGCTTTCTATGGCAATCACATCCCGGATGTTTTCTACCACGCAGATGGTATCATTGCCTCTAGCCCGGTTGCTGCATATGTTGCACAACTCAGTGTCTGAAACATTAAAGCACCTTTTACAGAATTTTATCTGGCTTCTCATGCTGGCAATAGTGTTGCTAAAATGATCTACCTCCACTACATCTTGTTTTATAAGATGTAGAACAAGGCGCAGGGCGGTTTTTTTACCTATGCCGGGGAGTTTTGCAAATTCGTTGACTGCATTTTCTAATAGTGATGAAGAAAAAACCATGCGACGAAGATAATTGATAATGCACTAAGCAAAACCGGGACTTCATGCTACCCGGCGGGAAGTGCATATTTCAATGTGAGGGATAAGTACAATAACAAAAGGTTTGCATACATTCTGCAAACCTTCTATATAGCAAGACTTTAATATATCATGCGCTAAAGTTGAGGTTAAAGGCTCTCGCAAGCTCTAATAACTCTGGCAAATTTTTCACCCCAAGCTTTTCAAACAGGCGGGATTTATGAGTACTTACTGTAGAAGAATGAATCGATAGAAGGTCGGAAATTTCGTTCAGCGATTTGCCGTGGATAATAAGTGAAACAATCTCAAACTCACGGGAACTTAAACTCTCAAATGGATTGTTCGATTTTTCGTCACCTACTTCTCCAGCTAAAATTTCTGCAAAAGACTCGCTGATGTATTTTCGGTTATTCAAAGCAAGGTTGATGGCTTTGATGAGCTCGGAAAGACCGGAGTTTTTTGTGACAAATCCCATGGCGCCCAATTTCATAAAACGCTTGGCATATAAGTTCTCAGCACTCATGGAAAATACAAGCACTTTAACTTCCGGAGTTTTAATTTTAATATTTTTCAACAGGCCGGCAGAGTCAGTATCGGGCATTTGAACATCCATAATAATAAGATCATACTTCCTCGCTTTGAGCTGATCCAGCGCCTCTTTTTCGTTGCTTGCTTCAAAAATTTCGCAGGGTTTAAATAATTCCAGCAACACGGTCTTCACACCAGAACGTACAATTTCATGATCGTCAATTAGCAGAAAATTTTTCACCATAAAAAGGTTAAGTTAGCTTGTAGCGTTAATTAAATAAATGTGGACTAAATTACTAAATTTTGCTGCAACAGTATTTTTTTATTATCCCAGGTTTTAAAAAAACAGGATGTAGCTGTTTAGCCAACCATTCTTAGATACTTAACTACTTTTTTAAACAGAAAGAGATACGAACTTGGTTTAATTTTGGATAATCACAATATATACATGCTGGCTCAACGAAATATTCCCGCATTGGGTATTATTGTTTAGGTATACGCATTTTAATTTTAACTATCTCCTTGTGCATACATCAGCATCTATACAATCTCAACAGTTTTCTTTTGTTTTAAATGGAGAAGGTTTTTTAATACAAATTAGCCATGATTTATGCAAATGGCTTGGATATACTCTTGCTCAGTTAATGGGTAAACCTTTTCACTTTTTTGCTTCGTCAAATAATGGTACCCATCAAAATCCATTGAGCCAGGGTTTTGCCGGGTCTGAAACCGAAGAAACGAAGCGCTTCGATCTTATACATCAAACCGGGATATCGCTTGCGGTGCGTATTCACTCTATATCTGTAAAAAATCCTGATGGCAGTACTTATGTATTTTGCAATGTAAAGAATATTGAAAAAAGGGAGTGCGATCCGGCATTTAGGGAATTTAATGTAGAGGAAGAGCTGGAATTACTCATCAATAATACAGACGATAGCTTTATTTTATTGGATAAGGATTTAAATATTGTGAGGTTTAATGACCAGTTGTACAGGCAATATAAAAATGTATTGGGCAAGGAATTGACAAGGGGAAAAAACATTATTGATTTTTCCGCCGATGGCGATGTAGAAAAAATGATGGAAGTGTACAATCAGGTGCTCAATGGGGTGGAAGTGGAAAGGGAAATAGAAATATTTAGAGGAGATGGTGCCTCTATGTTTTATCGGTTAAAATACAAGCCGTTAAGGGATGAGCAAGGAAATATTTCCAATGTTTTTGTATCAGGCGCAGACATAACAGCAAAAAAGGAGTCAGAACGTTTGTTGAGTAATAGTGAGAAAAGATACAAGGCTCTTGTAGAAAATGGTATGGATGCAGTAGTCATTCTTACAAGAGAAGGAGAGCCACTGTATATTTCTCCCACGGTAGAAAAGTTACTGGGTTATGACCCCAATGATGCTGCGGTCCTCAATTTGTTTTCACTCACCCATCCCGACGACAAAGAGGAGGTTCAAAAAGTATGGGAAAAAGTTTTACACAACCCCGGCATACCTTTCGCAGGCCCAACTACCCGCATCATGCATCGGGATGGTAATTGGCGGTGGATGCAGGACACCATTACCAACATGCTGCATGAGCCGGCAATAAATGGTATTGTAGATAACTTTAGAGATGTTACAGAAGTGGTAGTTGCCCAACAGTCGTTGCTTAAAAAACAGTATGAGCTGGAGCAGGCAGAAGCCAACTACAGGGAGATATTTGAAAAGGCAAATGAGGGAATTTTGATCTACAATATCAAAACCAGTTTGTTGGTTGAAGCCAATGCTAAAGCCTGCGAATTATTGGGTACAACCCAAAAAGCCATTTTAAAAGCCTCCCGGAAACAGTTTCTATCCGGGGTTCAGGGCTATGACGTAAGGCAGGCAATGCAAATGTTTGACAAAGCTGTAAGAGGAGAAACACAAATTTTTGAATGGCCGGTAAAACGGGAGTGTGGGGTGCAAAGCTGGATGGAGATTAGCCTCACCAAGGCAAATATTGCGGGTTCCGACAAAATACTGGCTTTTTTCAGATGTATCGACGAACGAAAAAAAGCAGACCAGGAAAGAGCGTTTCAGCGGATGGACAAAGAAGCCCTGATTAATAGTACAAAGGATTTAATATGGAGTGTAAATCAGGATCGCAAATTGGTGGCTGCCAACGAAGAATTTATAAGGATTACACAATTAACACTGGATCATGCTATTCAACCTGGTCATGATCTTCTAAGCTTAGAACAATACCCGCCGGAAGTTATCAGTTTCTGGGCAAGTTTGTATGATCGTGCTTTTAGGGGTGAAAGATTTATCGAAGAAGTATTTACACCCGCATACCAAAATAGTCCGCTAATTTGGACAGAGGTTAGTTTTAACCCCGTTTTTCAAAACGGAAAAGTAGTTTTCATTGCCTGCTATGCAAGGGATATTTCAGAAAGAAAATACCAGCAGCAGCAGATTAAACTTGTAAACGAGAAGCTGGAAATATCACAGCAAATTGCCAAACTGGGTGTATGGGAATTAGATTTAAACACACACGAGCTTTACTCATCTGACGAAACTTACCGTATATATGGTTTGCAAAAAACGGATGGAACAAGTAGTTTTCAAACGCTAACAGAGCTGATTCATCCGCAAGACAAAGAATTGTTTGATATCGAATACCAGTATGCCCTTGCAGGAGAAAAACTATTTAATCTAGAACACCGTATCGTTACTTCCACAGGCCTTGTAAAAACAGTTATTCAAAGAGGTTCGGTGAGGTATGATGCTGCCAATAATCCTGAAAAATTTAGTGGAACTATTCAGGATATTACGGATAGAAAATATACGGAAGATCAGTTGTTGGTGAGCCAGCGACAGTTAAATTTAATTTACAATACCGTCAACGAAATCATATTTCTAGTAGATGTAGAAGACGATGAGCAGTTCCGTTTTCAATCTGTAAACCAGGCTTTCCTTTCTGTAACGGGTCTTGAGAGAGAGCAGGTAATTAATAAGCTTTTGGGCGAAGTTATAGACCCCGCTACCTATCCTTTTGTGTTGGCAAATTATCAAAAAGCACTTCGTACAGGGCAATCCGTTACATGGGAAGAAACAGCACATTATCCTACAGGGGAAAAAACCGGAGTAGTTTCTGTAAGACCAATAATAAATGAGGAGGGTAAATGTTCACAATTAATAGGATCTGTGCACGACATTACGGACTTAAAAAAATCAGGCGAAAGCCAGGCAATACTTAATGGGAAGCTACAAGCGCAAGCAAAGGCACTGGCAGATTCTAATCTTGAACTAGAACGTTTTGCCTATGTGGCCTCTCACGATTTGCAAGAACCCTTGAGGATGGTGAGCAGTTTTTTAAAATTGCTGGAAAAAAAATACAAGGGACAGTTAGACGAAACGGCAGACCAATACATTCACTATGCAGTTGATGGATCGGAACGAATGAAAAAGATGATCATGGATTTGCTTGCCTATTCCAGAGTGAGTACCAATGAAGATGTCTTAACAAGTACCGATATGAATGCAGTGGTAGCTGAGGTATTGCACATCCAGCAGAACAAAATAGTAGAGCTGGGTGCAACCATTAATATTGGCAGCTTGCCAATATTAAAAAATACCCGTCGAACCCAGATGTTTCAATTATTACAGAACCTAATTGTTAATGCCCTCAAATACCACAGCCAGGATCCGCCAGTAATTACAATCAATGCCAGGGAGGAAATTGATCAATGGGAATTTTCTGTGAAAGATAATGGCGTTGGTTTCGAGCAAGAATTTGCAGAGACTGTGTTTGTCATGTTCAAACGATTGAATCGGAGGTCAGAGTTTGCGGGCACTGGCATCGGACTTTCTGTTTGCAAAAAAATTGTAGAAATTCACCATGGTAACATTTGGGTAGAGTCTGTTCCCAACGAGGGGAGTACTTTTTATTTTACCATAGGTAAATAGATATAATATAAAAAATATGGGTAAGCCATGTAATAAAATATTGCGCCGGAGGGATTATCTTGTCCATGCAATTCCTAAGAAATGAGCAACTATGCAACCATCCTATAATATAAACATACTGGTAATAGAAGATAATCCGGGAGATCAGTTCTTGCTCACAGAACTGTTAAAATCCTCTGGGTTTGGAGAAGGCTCTACCTCTACCTCAGCATCTATGAATGAAGCTCTTGTATTACTGGATCATAATAAAGTAGATATCATATTACTCGATCTTACCTTGCCAGATAGTTCTGGGATAGAAAGTTTTTTAGCATTGCAGAAATATATTCAACTGGTGCCGGTAGTGATACTTTCCGGTATGTCTGACATGAAAGTGGCACTGGATGCCATTAACCTGGGTGCACAAGATTACCTTATCAAAGGGGATTTTGATGAGAAACTATTAGCCAAAACAATCTTATACAGTATCGAAAGAAGCAACAGTTTGAGGGCGCTTAAAGAAAGTAACGAAAAGTATGACATTATTAGTAAGGCAACGAATGATATGATTTGGGATTGGCATCTTGAAACGGGTGTGGTCAACAGAAGCAAAGAAGGCTGGAAAAAAATATTGAGGGTAGAAGATGAAAATGTTCCCCATGGAGAGAATGACTGGGATAGCAGAATTCATCCCGACGACAGGGATGATGTAGAAATAGTTAAAGACGGCCTTAACGAAAACGGTAAGGATTTTTTTGAAGTAGAATGCAGGGTAAAAAGAAATGACGGGTCTTATGCTTATATACACGACAGGGGTTTTGTTATAAGAAATGAACATGGCAAGGCTGTGAGGATGATGGGTGCTACCCAGGATATTACTGAAAGAAAGGAAGCCGAACTCAAGTTAGCCAACAGCGAAAAGCGTTTTAGAGCATTAATAGAAAATAGCAGCGACGGCCTGATCATTGTAGATGCCTTAGGTTCCACCCTCGACATTAGTCCATCTGCTCAACGGATATTGGGATACAGCAGGGAGGTATTTATGGCAATGGATGGTTTTGAACCCATACACCCGTTGCATAAACAGTTGGTAGCCGAGTTGTTGCTGGGCCTTGTAAAAGAAGCCGATGCCACTTCCACCATCGAATACCTGTACAAAAAAAAAGATGGGCAATATACCTGGATAGAATCAACGTTTCACAACCAGATGCACGAACCCGTTGTAAATGCCATCGTTATTAATTTTAGGGATATCTCTGAACGAAAAGCAGTAGAAGAAGAGCTAAAAAAACTTTCGCAAATTGCCAGGGAGACTAATAATGCTGTTGTAATAACAGATGCCGCAGGCAAAATACAATGGGTAAATGAAGCCTTTACTGCAATAACGGAGTTTTCCCTGTCAGATGTTGTGGGTAAAAAACCAGGGGAGTGCCTTCAAGGACCAGAAACTTCTTTAATTGCAATAAGATACATGCGCATTAAGCTCAGCAATAAGCGGCCTTTTGATTGCGATGTGATCAATTATAAAAAATCGGGCGAAAAATATTGGATCCGAATACAATGCCAGCCACAGTTTGACAACCAGCATAATCTGATAGGGTGGTTTGCTATTACAACCAACATTACCAGCGAAAAAGAGGCAGACAAAAACATTAAGTTATCTGAGGAAAAGTACCGCAGCCTTTTTGATTTTAACCCTAATTCTATTGTCATTTGGGATCCCGTAACTTTCCATGTGCTGGAAGTAAACAGCAAAGCTGCACAAGAATACGGGTATAGCAAAGAAGAGTTTTTAAAAATGACGGTGCTCGATTTTAGGGCTGCATCAGACTACAATAGAGTAAGAGCACTGGCTAAAGCTTTTATTGAAAACAATGCCCTTACTTACACTGCTACCAGGGAACACTTGCATAAAACCGGCGAAATTCTACCTATGAACTATGTCTCCCGCTGTATTAGGTATAAGGGAAAAATAGCCATCCTTGCTATGGGAACCAACATGAGGGAAAAGTTGAAATTAGAAAAGGCACTGGAAGACGAAAAAACACAAAAGCAATTTGAAATTACAGAAGCTGTAATTACCGCTCAGGAAAAGGAGCGCAAAGAAATTGGTGAAGAATTGCACGATAATGTAAACCAGATACTCGCCGGCTCGCTGCTTTACCTCGGCTTATCCCGAAAAGATATAGATCGGGAAATACCCTTTTTGCGGGAAACAGAAAAACTCATCAATGCGGCTATATTCGAGCTCCGAAACCTGTCTCATTCACTCATACCGCCCAGGCTGCCAGAGTCTGAACTTTCTGAAGCGCTGGATAATATTATAAAAATTACCTCTGCTACAGGCATTGCCGTGTACAAAGAATTTGTGCACATAGAAAAGAAACTTATTTCTCCCAAGCTACAGCTTGCCATATACCGCATTGTGCAAGAGCAGTTCAGTAATATTTTAAAACATGCCCAGGCAAAGAGTATATACCTCAGCGTTGTCAACCAGAATAATGTGGTGCAGTTGAGCATTAAAGACGATGGAAAAGGTTTTGACACCCGCATTAAAAGTAAGGGCGTGGGGCTCATGAATATCCAGGCCAGGGCTTCTCTTTTCGAGAGTAAAGTTGCCATCAGGTCTGCCGTGGGCAAAGGCTGTGAGCTCAAAATTAATTTTTTGCAAAACAATTTTCCAGCCAGATCAGAAGCCATCAACGGTGAGAAATAAGCAGCCCTTAAAACGCTAAAGTTAAATCCCGTTCATTGTCCCAATCAGCTTTTACAGATAATTTTTGTGGTAACGTGATGGCTTTTTCTGGTTGACGTTTGATGGTATAGTTTCCGGGTGTCCATAGGCCATCATTATTGCTGTCCATCAAAATCCGTATCTCATATTCGCCAGGCGAAATGCGGCTGTTTTCCCAGGTGGCGCCCGTTAAAGGGAAAACGTATTTCACAACCTGCCCGCTTAACAACTGCAAAACTGGATTTTTAGATTGATCGTAATTTTTAAACCTGAAAATTACCCGGCCATATTCAGTTACATTTTTAGCACTAAAGCTTAAGGTATCTTTCATGGGGAGGCTGTTGCCGGCAGAATCCTGCAGCGATGTGCTGTCCAGGATGAGCCTGTATTCTTTTCCGGGAACCCATCCTGGATTATAAGCCAGTATTTTTCGGGTACTGTCAATGCTCGGGATACCGCCGGGTATAGCAGTATAATTGGTATCTCTTAAAACAAGAGCATTGCTATCAAAACTCTTGATGGGGTTGTTAAAGCTGAGCGTTAGGCTGGTTAGCAAATCCTGGTTGCCCTGGAGATTATTGGTAAATTTCAATTTCTTTTCCAACACCGGTTTCAGTACCCGGATTGTTTTATTGTCCTTCGGAGGTTCCTCAGCATAAGCATTCAACATTACCTGCTCGCTGCTGTCTCCCGGTTGCACCGCACCCTCATAAAAAGCGAACAGTTCAGATTTGCTGTTGTAGTTTTTACTTCCGTCGCCATCCTTTAACGCATAAATGTTGAAACTTGTTGGGGGCAGATTTTCAAACCGGAAACTGCCGTCGCCTTTTACCCGGGCCATGTAATCTGGCTTTAACTTTTGCACGGCGCTGTCGCTGGTATTACGATAAAGCATTACAGTGATGGTACTGTCGGTTAGGCCGGTTTCTGCAAGCGTCACCTTGCCCGAAAGGCTAAGGCTGTCGATGGTATTGCCAGTAGAAAAAACGTAAGTGAAATTGGGGTAAATATTGCCTTCGTTAATATCCCTGATGGCGTTGCCAAACTGGATGCTGTAAGTTGTGTTGGGCAGCAGGCTGTCTCTAAGTTTGATGCTGATGGTTTTTAAACTGCCATTTATGATGGGATTGCTTTTTGGGAGCGGAGAAATAAGCAGGTTGTTCTGAAGTTCCTGCAGCTCTACATATTCATCAAAAATTAGCGTAATCCTGTTTCCACGAAAGTTGAGCGCTTTCAAACCGGGAGTAGCTCGCACCAATACCGGCGCTACGGAGTCTCTCGTGCCACCTGTGGGAGCGCCAATTTGAGCGCAGCCTGCACCAAAAAAAACAGAGATGTACAATGATAGAAAAATGCCGAACCCAGCAACTATTTTATTTTTCATGCAGCTTTTATTGCCGGCAGTGTAAGACTCAAACCTACTCTACCTTATTTGCCCGAAGGTAAGCAATGGCAGATAACTGCCACAAAGGAGCGATGCAAAGAAATGCAAAGATTGCAAGGCCGAATCTGCCTGAGCCCATGAACTTGCTACCACTATTGGCTGATTATTCTTCTTCCTCAATATCGTGCAGTGCTACCGCCAGCTTATTGTCTTTTACAAAATTGCACCAATGGCATTCCTCTTTACCGCAGCCGGTGTAAAAATCCCGGTTTTGTATTTTATTCCAAACTTCGGTTATCTGCTGTTTTACAGTTTCGGTATCTGGTGGACTGATGATGATCTTTACTTTCCGGTATTCCTTCTTCTTGTCTGGTTCTACAAAATCAAATTCAGTACTTATCACTCTCCAGTCTTTCTGGTTGTAGTTATCAATTAA
>JBKJKD010000037.1:0-4553 GCA_046597635.1 Ferruginibacter sp.
ACAACAGAAAACCAGTTCGGTATTTGCCATTACTCTTGGTAAGGATGGTACGCTGTTGCGCAAAGGCACTGAAACTATGGTGGTGCCCAGCATCGCCATTACACCCGTAGATACTACCGGTGCAGGAGATGCTTTTGTGGGAGCCCTGCTTTACCAGTTGAGTAATAGAACGCTCACTGAGGTGAAGGCCTTATCGATAGAAGAATGGAAGGCTATTGTAGCCAATGCCAATAAAGCGGGTGCCCGCACCTGTGAGTATATGGGTGCTATGGAAGCTTTTAAACATTTAAGTAACGAGATCATCCATTAAAGCAAGGCCGGTATGTATAATCACCAGGTGCACCAGGAAGTAAACAAGTGTCTAAAAGATAAAGGCATTGATATTGCCGGTGCAGATAATTTATTTTTTACAAGATTGGTGGCCAATACTTCTGCTATTCACTTTCTTTACAATGACCTCTATGGTAAGCACGCTGCTGTCAACTTTACGAGCTTGCTCGAAACAATCATCAATGCTTACAAAAAGCGAAGCAGCACTGCAAAAAACAAAGATGAAGAAAAGGCAACAGCAGGCAATTGGTTTTTGAGCAACGAAATTGTTGGAATGAGTCTTTATGTGGATCGCTTCTGTGGGTCCATTGAAAACCTTACGGGAAAGCTGGAATATTTTAAAAAACTCGGTGTAAATCTTTTACACCTGATGCCCCTTATGCAGAGCCCCGCGGGCGAAAGTGATGGAGGATATGCCGTTTCTGATTTTAGAAAAGTAGATGAGCGCTTTGGTACCTTGGAAGATTTAAAGCTGTTGCAGAAAAAGATGGGTAAAGAAAAAATGTACCTGATGATGGACATCGTTCTGAACCACACTTCTCATCAGCATACATGGGCGGTAAAGGCAAAAAAAGGGGATGCCCGATACCAGGATTATTATTACATGAGTGACGATAGCAACTATGTAAAGGAGTTTGGTAAAAACATGCCCGACATTTTTCCCGAAGTTGCTCCCGGTAATTTTACGTGGAATGAAGACTGTAAGAAATGGGTGATGACTGTTTTTCACAATTACCAATGGGATCTTAATTATTCCAACCCGGCCGTTTTCGTAGATATGCTGGACAACGTATTTTTTCATGCCAACCTGGGCGTAGATATTTTAAGAATAGATGCCCCTGCTTTTATATGGAAAGAAAAAGGAACTGCTTGCCAAAATTTGCCCAAGGCGCATACCATTCTACGCCTCATTAAACAATGTGTGCAGGTGGCCACACCAGGTATGGCAATTTTGGGAGAAGCCATTGTGGCGCCAAAAGAAATATTAAAATATTTTGGAAACGGTTTGTTCACCGCAAAAGAATGTGACTTTGCTTACAACGCTACGCAAATGGCATTGCAGTGGGATGCACTTGCCACGGGCGATACAAGGGTAATGCTTGCAGCGCAACATGAGCTGCTGCAAAAACCTTTTGGTACATCCTGGATTACCTATACCCGCTGCCACGATGATATCGGCCTGGGATATGATGATTACATGATAGAAGGAGCGGGCTTCGATCCTTACGAGCACAGAAAATTTTTAAAAGAATATTACGCTGGTATCCGCCCTGATTCTCCTGCTAAGGGAGCATTGTTTTCAGTGAATCCTGTAACGCAGGATGCCCGCATCAGCGGTACACTGGCTTCACTCTGCGGGCTGGAATGGGCGCAGGAACAAAACGATGCTGCTGCCATAGAAACAGCGATACAAAAAATACTGCTCATGCAGGCGCACAGCCTTTTTATAGGCGGCATTCCCATGTTGTTTTATGGAGATGAACTGGGTTACACAAACGATTATTCTTACTTACAGGACACGGCAAAAAGTTATGATAACCGGTGGATGCACCGGCCTGTAATAGACTGGGTGAAAAATGAAAACATAAAAGTACCCGGTACTGTAGAGCAAAAAATATTTTCCGGAACACAACAACTCATAGGGCTCCGCAAGAAACTAGCGGTAGTAGCTGATAATAAAAACCTTACCTGGCTGTCGCCCTACAACATTCATGTAGCAGGCTACCTGCGCACATTGGAAGAAGAAAAATTGTATTGCCTTTTCAATTTTAGTAAAGAATCTGCCCTGCTCAGCTGGAATGCTTTTAAACAACATGGTCCGGCACCTGTAAGACTCTATGATTACCTGCGGGAGGAATATTTTATGCCAGGCAGTGGAAGCGAGCACATGGTGTTGCCGGGCTATAGTTTTTATATTTTACAGGCATTGTAACAAACTTTGAAATGAGATAGATTGTGAACATCCCACATCACAAATCCCACATCACAAATCATACATCACAAATCATACATCATAATTCATACATCATAAATCCCACATCATAAATCCCACATCACAAATCATACATTCTACATCACAACTCCTAAATCAGCTTAATCCCCGTTTTCTCCAAACTTATTTTCTTTTGCTTGAATAAATTGCCAACGGTCATCTTAAAAGTCTTTTTACTCATTCCAAAAAATTCATAAATCTCTTCCGGGTCAGACTTGTCGTAGTAGGGAAGGTATCCATCATTTTCCTGCAACAGTCTAAGTATTTTGCCCGCCTCATCTTCCACTCGTTGGTAGCCTGGCTTGCCTGCTGCAACATCTATTTTATTATCGGGGTATATCTTTTTTATAAAACCTTCAAATTTATCGCCAACGCCAATGCTGCGGTAAATCTCATTATGGTGCAACACGCCGGTATGTTGGTTGTTGATGATTACAACGTAACCAATGTCTGTGCGGCGGTAAACGATCATGTTTACCACATCCAGGGTTTTTACGGTAAGTAAATCGTTGCTTAGGGTGTTATCAAATCTTTCGGTGGCGGCTATGCGATTGGTTTGTTCGTCTCTATAAATTTTTACAAGGTATTCTCCATTGGGCAGCATGCCCGTTAGCTGTTGAGATTTGGCAACAAAGAGATCCTTCATCAGTCCCCAATCCAAAAAAGCACCAAGGCCAGTTACGCTCACCGCCCTCAGCTTCACGATATCACCTAAAATACCGAGTGGTTTTTGGGTGGTGGCTATCAGTCGGTCGTCACTGTCGTGATAAACGAACACTTTTAATTCATCTCCGGCACTAAGGTTGGCGGGTACAAATCTTTTGGGTAGTAAAATTCCTTCGGCACCATCATCCAGGTAAAATCCAAAATCTACTTGCCGAAGCACTTTTAGCGTATTGTACTCCCCTGTTTTAACCATTGCGTTGTTGTTTTAAGAATCGCAAAGGTAGGGAACCGCTGCGGCACTTGGAGTTGACTGCACCTGCGCCAATTGATGCTTTGCTTGGTTTAATCCACAGAATATGGATAAAGCTATTAAGCGTTACCCGGCTGATATCTTGTGGGTTTCAAGCTAAATAGGGTTAAAATTCGTGAAGTTGCTCACATAACTTACCTTTATCCAAAACTAATACAACAGATATTTTGAAGTTTACAGAATTTGAATTTGACGGGCGCTTAATGGAAGGAATTGAGGCCTCTAATTACGAAGAAGCCACACCAGTACAGGAGCAGGTAATCCCACTCATATTACAGGGAAAAGATATCATCGCTTCGGCGCAGACCGGCACGGGCAAAACCGCTGCGTTTTTGCTGCCCCTTATCCATAAAATATTAACGGGTAAAAATGATCCCAACGCCATCACTTCGCTGGTGATTGTGCCCACAAGGGAACTGGCTATACAGATTGCGCAGCACCTGGAAGGCCTCAGTTATTTTACATCGGTAAGTTCTATTGCGGTGTATGGTGGCGGCGATGGCAATGCCTTCGTACAGGAAAAAAAGGCCCTCAGCATGGGAGCCGATTTTGTAGTGTGCACGCCCGGCAAAATGATGAGCCATATAAAAATGGGCTATGTAAAACTAGATCATCTGCAATACCTTGTATTGGATGAAGCAGACCGGATGCTGGATATGGGTTTTTTTGACGACATCATGTTCATCATCGATCATCTACCCAAGCAAAGACAAAACCTCTTATTTTCTGCAACCATGCCACCAAAGATCAGGTCTTTGGCAAAAAAAATATTGCATGAGCCGGAGGAGATTAATATTTCTATCAGCAAGCCGCCAGAAAAAATTGTGCAGCAGGCGTACCTAGTTTACGAACCGCAAAAGATTCCGCTCATTGTCCATCTTTTAAAAGAAAAGAAGTTTAAAACAGTGTTAGTTTTCTGCAGTAGTAAATTAAATGTAAAGCAACTCACCAGAGATCTGAAGCGGAACGGTATCAATGCCGGGGAGATACACAGCGACCTGGAGCAGGATAGCAGGGAAGATATTTTGATACAATATAAAAGTGGCCGCTTGCCGGTATTGGTAGCAACAGATATTTTAAGCAGAGGTATAGATATAGATAATATAGATCTTGTTATCAATTTTGATGTACCACACGACGGCGAAGATTACGTTCACCGCATTGGCCGTACCGCTCGTGCCGAGGCCGAAGGAAGCGCCTACACTTTGGTAAGTGTAAAAGAGCAACGGAAGTTTCATTCAATTGAAAGATTGA
>JBKJKD010000174.1:0-7751 GCA_046597635.1 Ferruginibacter sp.
GCATTGATTGCATTGCTCACCTACATTAATACAAAAGGCATACAGGGTGGTAAAATGATTCAAACGGTTTTTACCGTCATCAAATTATTATCGTTGTTTGGTCTCATCGTGTTTGGTTTCTTCATAGCTGCAAGGGCAGAAATATGGGATGCTAACTGGGCAGATGCATGGGTTATGAAAACACGGGGAGCCGATGGTGCCGTAGTGGGCGGAGTGGCGGGTAGTGCCATATTGGGCGCCATCGCTGCGGCTATGGTGGGTTCTATCTTTAGCAGCGATGCGTGGAACAATGTTACGTTCATTGCAGGCGAAGTAAAAAATCCGCAGCGTAATATCGGTCTCAGTTTATTTTTAGGAACGCTCATCGTCACCCTCATTTACGTATCTGCCAATTTAATGTACATCAGCGTATTGCCATTACAAGAAATTGCATCAGCGCCGCAAGACAGGGTGGCCGTAGCTGCCAGCACGCCTATCTTTGGTACCATTGGAGCTTATGTGATAGCCGTCATGATTATGATTTCTACTTTTGGTTGCAACAACGGGCTGATACTCGCCGGCGCCAGGGTGTATTATACCATGGCCAAGGATGGCCTCTTTTTTAAAAAAACCGGCGAGCTAAACAAAAACGATGTGCCCGAATTTGCTTTGTGGATTCAATGCCTTGTGGCCTCGGTGCTTTGCCTGAGCGGTAAGTACGGCGATCTGCTGGACATGATATCTTTTGTAGTAGTGCTCTTTTATGCACTCACCATACTCGGTATTTTTGTACTGCGGAGAAACCGCCCCGATGCAGTTCGACCTTACAAAGCGTTCGGTTACCCGGTGCTACCAGCACTTTATATTTTAATGGCTATCAGTTTTTGCGCCTTGCTCATATTCTACAAACCCACTTACGCAGGTTGGGGGCTTGCTATTGTTTTAACTGGCATTCCAATTTATTACCTTGCACTTAGAAATAAGAATAATCATTCCTAAACGATGTGTTATGATAAGCTCTATCTGTAATAATATTTTTGAAAAATCTATCAACGACTATCACATTTCAGATAATGTAGATGCGCCCGTGAACAACCCTTTTGAAGAAAGTAACCTGGAGCACTTGCTGTACCTGAAGAACTGGATAGATACGGTGCAGTGGCATCTGGAAGATTTGATCCGGGATCCACATATCGATCCCGCCGCGGCTTTGTTATTGAAGCGTCGCATCGATAAGTCGAACCAGGAACGTACAGATATGGTAGAATTTATAGACAGTTATTTTTTAGAGAAATACAAATCTGTGCATGTAAAAGAACAGGCAACCATCAATACAGAAAGTCCTGCCTGGGCTGTAGATCGCTTGTCTATACTGGCACTAAAAATTTACCACATGTCATCTGAGGCTTCCCGTGCGGAAGCTACTGAGGCGCACCGCCAGGCATGCAGCGATAAATTAAATGTTTTGTTAGAACAGCGTAAAGATCTTTCGCATGCGATAGATATATTGATGACGGAAATAAGGGATGGTCACAAATATATGAAGGTGTACAAGCAAATGAAGATGTATAATGATGAAAGTCTGAATCCTGTTTTATACAATCAATCTACTACCTAGTGCAGGCTCCGGGGCATATTATTGTCATTCGTTTTTCGGCGATGGGTGATGTAGCCATGGCAGTTCCTGTTGTAAAAGCTTTGCTGCTCCAGCATCCGCAACTGCAGGTAACCTTCGTAAGCAATGCATTTTTAGCCCCTCTTTTTGCAGGCATCGATCGCTGTCATTTTTTTGCTGCCTCCACAAAAGGCGAGCACAAAGGCGTTACAGGTCTTTGGAAATTGTTTCAAACTATAAAGAAGGGCAAACGCAACTATGTGGTAGCCGATCTGCACAATGTGTTGCGGTCTACAATACTCACCAGTTTCTTTCGCCTTTCTGCATTACGTGTGGCAACTATAGACAAAGGACGTGAAGAAAAAAAAAGCCTGACAGCCAAGGAAGGAAAAAAAATGCATCAACTTCCCACCTCGCATGAACGTTACGCAGCAGTGTTCTCAACGCTGGGTTTCTCCATCAATTTGCAAGACCATTTACCAGCAACGTCAACAACTATTCCTGCGGCCATCCAGATGCAACTAAGTACCGGTAAAAAGTTGGTGGGCGTGGCTCCGTTTGCACAGCACCGGGAGAAGATGTACCCTCTCCCAAAAATGAAATTATTTTTAGAGCAACTTGTTGCCAAAGAACATGTAGCACTCTTATTTTTTGGAGCGCCAGGCAAAGAAGCGGAATTGCTGCAAGGCTGGGCAGAAGAAATTCCATCTTCCTTAAATGTTGCTGGCAAAATTTCCTTTGCCGAAGAACTATTGGTAATCGGTAAGTTAAATATGATGATTAGCATGGACTCTGCCAACATGCACCTTGCCAGCCTTTATGCCGTACCAGTTTTGAGTATCTGGGGTGCCACGCATCCCTTTGCAGGATTTTATGGCTGGCAACAAGATGAAGAGAATATTGTGCAAGCCGATTTGTACTGCAGGCCTTGTTCTGTTTTTGGCAACAAACCCTGCTACCGTGGAGATCATGCCTGCATGCACCTCATCAGTTCAGCAATGCTGATAGACAAAGCAACGATGATATTGAACAAGGCCGGTTGAACACAAACTGCTTTTCCGAATACTGAATAAAACACTTAAGATTTATTACTTCTTCGTTGATGGCAAAAGCCCGAATTAACGCATGTTGAAAAAATAGAGCTGTTCCTTAACCTGCATTCAACCTTTGCTAAAAAAACTTAGAAGCTTTGTGGCAGTTAATTAAATATTTTTACCTGAAATTTTAAAACCTATATATGCAACCATTCTCTCTTGTTATACATGGCGGAGCCGGCACTATTTTAAAAGAAGACATGACTCCTGATCTTGAAATTGCTTATATGAATGCGCTGGAAGACGCACTAAAAGCAGGTTATGCAGTATTAGAGCAGGAAGGGTCAGCGAGCAACGCAGTAAAAGCTGCTATCGTTGTGCTGGAGGATAACCTTTTGTTCAATGCAGGAAGGGGTTCTGTGTTTACCAAAAAGGGAGTGCAGGAAATGGATGCTGCTATCATGAATGGACAAACAATGGCGGCAGGTGCAGTAGCTGGTGTAAGAAATGTACGAAACCCGATAGAGCTTGCTGAGGAAGTAATGCTGAACAGCAACCACGTTTTTTTAAGTGGCAAAGGTGCCAACGATTTTGCCATAAAGCAGGGTATCAAACTAGAGCCAGATGAATATTTCTTTTCTAAATTCAGATACGACCAATGGAAAGTGATGCGGGATAGTGATAGTTATTCGTTGGATCATACACACCAGGATTTAGAAGAATTGATGAAAGATAAAAAATTTGGAACAGTGGGTGCGGTGGCTTGCGATTCTCAGGGCAACATTGCTGCTGCTACGAGCACGGGAGGAATGACTAATAAAAAATATGGCCGTATTGGCGACAGTCCTGTAATAGGTGCGGGCACTTACGCTAACAACGAAACCTGTGCCATCAGTTGCACAGGCCATGGAGAGCCCTTTATTTGTGCTGTGGCTGCTCATGATGTAAGCTGCCTCATGGAGTACAAAGGAATGAGCCTGCAGGAAGCCATGAATGAAGTGGTGAATGTGAAACTCATCAAACTGCAGGGCGAAGGAGGAATGATTGGTGTAGATGCAAAAGGAAATACAGCCATGTTGTTCAACAGTGCCGGTATGTATCGGGCCTCCAGGAAAAGTACCGGCGACCATTTTGTAGGCATATATAAGGATTGATAGCAATGTACCTGGTATAAATAAACGGATACTTAAATTGGTGAATGGTGAATGGTCAAAGCTGAATTGTTGACTATTCACCATTTTTATTTTCATCCACAGTTTACTCAAAACAACTTTGATTTTACCGAACACTATCATCAGTAAAGGCATTGTTTTGTTTTCTAAATCATTTATGTGCAATCCTGTAATTTTGCAGCATAACAACAAACCGAACTATGAAGAAATATGCCGTGATAGTGGCTGGCGGAATGGGAAGCCGCATGAATAGCACTGTTCCCAAACAATTTTTACTACTTAAAAATAAACCTGTTTTATATTATACGCTGGATACTTTTCTCAAAGCCTACAACGACTTACATATTATTTTGGTACTACCCGAAGAGCATGTAGCTACGGGGCAGGAAATTATTGATGCATGGTTCGATTATAAGCGGATTAAAATAACTGTTGGTGGGCGCACCCGTTTTCATTCTGTGCAAAATGGTCTGCAAATGGTAACAGAAGAAAGTATGGTGCTGGTGCACGATGCGGTGCGCTGCTTGCTCACAGCTTCCCTTATCCATCGCTGTTTTGATGCAGCCCTGGAGAGTGGTGCCGCCATCCCGGTGATAGATTGCAAAGACAGTGTGCGCTTTGTATCCTCCCATGGCAACGAAGCCCTGGAAAGACGAAACGTAAAATTGGTACAAACTCCACAAGCTTTTTTAAGTGCCATATTGGTACCAGCTTACAACATCGATTACAAAGATAAATTTACAGATGAAGCCAGCGTTGTAGAGGCTTTCGGCATGAAGGTACGATTGGTGGAAGGCGAGGAAGAGAACATAAAAATTACGCACCCCGCCGATCTCATTTATGCAGAACAAATATTAGGAAAACGTTCCATAGCTGATGAACAAAGTGCTCCATAAAATAGCTTTTGCTGTTGATATCACCACCGGGCTTCCGTCGTTGTTGCGGTTGCTTTGGAGCAGTAAAAAATTGCGATGGAGTAAAACTGGTTTTGTAAAAGCTCGTTCAAGCGAAAGCCTGTCCACTATCAGCATAGAACATTCCCTCGGCAAACGCAGTCTTTATTTACGAACCTATGCAGGCGATATTGATATTTTTTACGAGATCTTCTTCAAAAAAATTTATGCATTTCCTGTAAGTCAGGCTGGCCGTGTAAGAACAGTAGTTGACTTGGGTGCCAACGTTGGGCTGTCTGCTTTGTATTTTTTACAGCAATACCCACAGGCCCGGGTTATTTGTGTAGAGCCGGAACCCAGTAATTTTATAATGCTGGCTAAAAATCTTCAGCCAGAAATAGCAACAGGAAAAGTGATGGCAATACAGGAGGCAGCTATGGGAAAGGATGGCTTTGTATCTTTCGAATCTGCTGACGCAAAATACAATAGCAAGGTGATGGAAGATGGAGCTGATACGAATGTTCCTTCTGTTAGCATGCCAACCTTAATGCAGCGTTGCGCAATAGATCATATAGACTTGCTGAAGGTAGATGTAGAAGGTGCGGAAAAATATATTTTTTCCGGCGAAACAGATTGGCTGCGAAGCGTAGATGATGTACTGATAGAATTACATTCCGATGAAGCTCACGTGCTGTGTATGCAAGCTTTTAATCAATATAATTTTAAGGTGGAGCGCATACAAACAGACGTTGCAAACGAGCAGTTGTTTTGGGCTAGTAAAAGAGTTTAAATCTTAGTATTAAAGGGTATGCGCAGCGCTGAGATATCATGTATGTATCGCTTGTGCAAATAACAGCAGCATTGCCCCGGCCAGCAGGTTGGCTTCACTTATTTTTTGAATAATTTTAAAAGAGGGGGGAGGTTATTTACTTTATAAAAATAATACGGTTGATTTTCTGGCACGAAGTGGCTGTAAAAATCTGCGATGCCTTTGATGTCGGATCCTTCCAGGTCTAACAGTAATGTTGAGTTTGAAAACTCCCGGATCAGTTCATCAAAGAGAAAATAATTTGCCTGTAATTTTTTACCCTGGGGCGTAATACACGAAGCCACATTGTAGATTCGTTTACCATCCAGTAAAAAAATCCCTGCTGCCACCAGCTCGCCTGCCTCATTTAAAACATTTCGTACAACAAGGCCGTTGGCTTTTACGAGTCTCTTACATACGACTGAAAAATTATTAAAATCTTCGTCGGTAATGTGTGGCATTCGATGCTGGTAAAGTTCTTTGTACAACTTTACAATCGAGGAATAATCGGTGCTCACTTCATATTTTAAGTTGGCTTTTGCCGCCCGCTTTAAATGCTTGATTGTGAAGCTAGGGTAGGTTTGCCGGTGTTCTTCATAACTTTTAGAAAGCGATACTAAGAAATTATTACGGGCACTGAAGCTTCCGTTTATCTGGGTAGTTCGGTTCTGAAAGTTTAAGTTAATTTCTATAAACTTAAAATGACTTGCCGCTTCCGCCAGGAAGGCCTCCACAATTTCAGTTCCTTCGGATCCGGAAAAAAAAACGCCCAGCTGCTGTGTAAACGCCGGCTGGTACAGGTAGTCGATTCCCCATTTTTTTCTAAACGTCAGAGGCATCACTGCTTCATAACTATTAAGTACCAACGCATCCCATTTGCCAGCCATCGCATCCAGGTAGAATGCCTTTGCGTAGATAAGCGAATTGGCAGAGCGATCAATGCAGCGGTCCCATTCTATTTTATCAATCTCCTGGTATGGTACGTATCGAATGTTCACCGGTTTATAATGGAATTTGAGGGAACCACTTTTTCGCTGTGATGCTCTGCAGATCTATACTAAAAGAAATATTTTTTACAAAGCGCTTCTCTGTAATGGTACTTTTAAAATAGTCTTTGTAAACCTTACCGTAAAAAAGCGGCACATAAATATTGATCGTATTTTTTAACAGCGAAACCTGTAGCCCGGCATCATATAAAAACTTTGGCGTGCCGCTGTTTGTTTCCCAGGCTTCAGCATGAGTGCCAATGTCTGCAAATATTTTTAATGGAATTTTAAGAGGAGTCATTTCCAGTGGGTTGATATTTTTTGGAATGCTACTGGTAAAGTTCAAGGCGCCTAACCAATTATCTGTTTTTCCAATCTTACTGCTTAGCAAATCTGTTCTCACTTTAAAAGCGCCATCCCTCATCATTATTTGCTGGTTAGAAAAACCTTCAAACTCGTTTCTGCCTACAAAATAGTTGCTGTAAGTATAATCCTCGTACCCTTTAGGCCCGGTCATGTTTAGATGGTAACGGTCTGTTCTAAACTGGCTTAGAAAATCCTGGTCACCTGTGTAGAAGAATTTGCCAGCAAATAGTCTAACATCAAGCCCGCCGCCCTTGGCATAATTGAAAAAATAATTTCCTGTAAAATTTGCTCTCACAAACCCTTTGCCCTGCTCTACTTGCACAGCAAAATTATAGGGGTACAGTGCCCGGCTGTCAGCCATTACAAACTGCAATTGGTTAAGGGTACGATTTTCTTTAGGATAAGAGATGACGTCTAAACCAGAACTGGTATCCCTTGTAAAAAGCAAACCCGTTTCCTGTATAAAAAAAGTCTTCCATTGTATGAATTTAGAGAGGGTGCTGCGGCCATCTTTGTTGGCGAATGTGAATCTAAGAGAGGGGACTAATTTGGTAAAAGGCTGGCTGTTTTTTTTGCCGGTAGAATCTTTGAAATTATCGCTTGTAAATTTTGCAGCAGCTAAGGAGAGGGTCAGTTTTTGCCCGTTGCTGCCTTGGTACCATGTATACCCGGCACGGGCAAGTCCATTTAATTGTTTGCTGCCGGTAGCATACAACGGTGCTACAAAAAATTGAAATTTATTGAATGGCAGGCTGTAGTTGTGCACTAGTGCACCTATCATAAATTTATCGTAAAAGTTGAAACCCACGGCGGGAGCCAGCGAAATAGTATGATGCTTTTCCGTGTCGTTCAAATTATAAAAACTGCTGAATCTAATATCTTTTTTTACCCGTTTTGT
>JBKJKD010000216.1:0-16073 GCA_046597635.1 Ferruginibacter sp.
AACAACCAGCCTCTCCTGGCTTACCTGGGGTTGTTTAGTGAAGAACCCGTGCCGGCTTACGCCAAAACATCTGCAGATATTTTGCAATTTTTATTGGAAACAAAATTGGCCATGGCAGAAGCTGATAAGGATATGGTTGTTATGTTGCACGAATTTGAATATGAGTTGAAGGACCAGCAGCAGTTTTTGCAGAGTAGCCTTGTGGTGAAAGGCGAAGACAATTTACAGACCGCCATGGCCAAGACGGTAGGCCTGCCGCTGGGTATTGCTGCTAAGCTTCTTTTAGAAGACGAGTTAAAAATCCGCGGACTTTATATACCAATAGTACCAGAGATTTATGAGCCCGTACTCAAAGAGCTCGAAGCACAGGGGATTCAATTTGTAGAAAAAAGCTGGTAACGACGTAATAAAAACTACGCACAAATTATTATTCCTCCCTCTTAACAAGCTTTTATAGTTAGATTTTTTTTCAACGATTTGATTACGGTTACAACATCTTTGACCACACCTGGTACAGCCAAAAAAATGTCCTTGCCGACCTGAAGATTTTCTCCCCTACCTCGGGCATGGTTGCAGCTCCATATTTTATAGATTAAACCAAAACCAGCCCAAAATCGGCCAGTCTACATCCATTTCACAACGGAGATTCTAAAATTTTTGCTCCAATTCATCATAAGTTAAGTCCAATTAACAATTCTTTTCGTAGGTAAGCAAAACGCATGTATTGCATGTTACACAAAAATTGATTCATCCACCCAAAACAATGTTTATGAATGTAGTCTACCTGAGGCGCATGCTGCCTGCAATCTTGCTGGTAGCAGGGTTGCAAAACGCTTCTGCACAAAACAAACCGAACCCAATTACCACCCCGGTTCCCTTTTTAAGAGTATCTGCCGACGCCCGTACTGGTGCAATGGGAGACATTTCTGTTGCCACGTCACCGGACGCCACGAGCATTTTTTACAACAACGGCAAAACTGCCTTCAATACCAATAAGTATGGTATTACAGCAACTTACACTCCCTGGCTAAGTGAACTAGACCTTAAAAGTCTTTATATGGCATCAGTTGCCGGCTTCTACAAAATAAACGACAATGAGGCCGTATCTCTTGGAATGCGGTATTTTAGTATGGGCGACCTAAGTTTTACAGATAATCTGGGCCAGGAAATTAAAAGTTTCAGGCCAACGGACCTTGCCTTAGAAGCGGGGTATTCTCGCAAGCTTTCAGATAAGTTCGGATTGGGACTTACCGTTCGCTACATTAATTCTAAACTTGCCGACAACTCCACAACTGGAGATTATAAGTCCGGCAGTTCTGTAGCTGCAGACCTTGGTTTCTATTACATAGGAGGCAAAGAGTGGACTTTCGGCGCTGCCCTTACGAACCTTGGCGCAAAAATAAACTATGGTGCATCTTCAGATAAAAATTACATACCCGCCAATCTCGCTATTGGAGCCGTGTACACGGAAACAGTGGATAAAGACAATAAAATATCCCTAGGTATCGATCTCAACAAGTTACTGGTACCTACCCCACCCGATGAATCGAATACTCAAGCGGTACAAAATTATAACACTAAAAGTGTAGTGAGCAGTTGGTTCAAATCATTTGGTGATGCGCCAGGCGGTTTCAAAGAAGAGATTAAAGAGGTACAAATTGGACTGGGTGCAGAGTATGGTTATCGGGACCAGTTTTTTTTAAGAGCTGGCTATTTCACAGAGAGTAAAACAAAAGGGCAACGCAATTATGTTACTGCGGGTGTAGGTTTTAAATACAAAGCCACCGGCTTAAATTTCTCATATCTCATCCCTACCCAGGATGATAATCTCAATGCATTGAAAAATACACTTAGGCTCTCTGCCGTATTTGATTTCAACTAATACTTACTTCTAAAAAATTATAAAATAAAGCTTATATGAAAAAAATAATTAGCCAGGCAAAACATCTAATCATGCTAGCATTGCTGCTGGTGAGCTACACGGTTTCGGTGGCAAGTAGCCACAGAGAGGCGCCATTGATCAGTAATGATCCTCTTGCAGACAATACGGACGTGTATGCATTTCGCAGTCCTGATGATCCAAATACCATCACCATTATTGCCAACTATATTCCTTTTGAATTGCCAGAAGGCGGACCAAACTATTATACGTTTGGCACCAACATTCGCTATGAAATTCACATCAAGAATAAAACATCCACTGCGAACGATGACATTTTGTACCGTTTTACCTTTAGCCAGGTAAACCAGGATCCCACCACGTTCTTCAACATCAGGTTGGGCTTGCAAAATATTAAGACAGTATACACCTGCGAAAAATCTGTAAATGGCGCCGCCTTTACAACCATCGTAACAAATGGTACTGTACCTCCAGCTAATATCGGCCCACGCTCCATAGAAAGTACACCAGTAGGTTTAGGTGCTCCTAATTATGATGCGTTGATTACCGCTGCCATTGCCACAGCAACGAGCGGTGAGAAAGTTTTTTGTGGTCCTGTTGATGATCCCTTTTTTGTAGACCTTGCCGGCGCATTTGATGTAGGCAATTTCCGCCCGGAAGGCAACTCAGTAAACCCAACCAAAGATGCCTTGAATCGTTTCAATGTGCACAGCATTGCCCTGAAAATACCTATTAATATTTTGCAGAAAGATGGCAAGACTGCAGCACAGGCAAGCAGCATTTTGGATGGCGATTTCGTGATTGGAGTATGGGCAAGTGCCAGTCGTCAGCAAATCAAAACGATTACCAATGGTACCAATTCTTTTTCTGGGCCATGGGTGCAGGTTTCAAGATTAGGAATGCCTTTAACAAACGAGGCCATTATTCCAATAGGAATGAAAGATAAGTGGAATAGCACTGTACCCACCATGGACTTGCAGTTTGCATCATATTTCACCAATCCAGAATTGGCCCTGTATATGGATGATACCCAATTTGGCGGTGCAGTTCCTTCTTTGAATGCACTAAGAATTCAAAACCATTCCCTGGGTTCTTATGATTTCAGAAACGGCAAAGCTGGCTTATTCCCTTTAAAAGGCTCCCCTGCGGTTGCAGGCACAGCTTTGGATGATGCTGCGTTTGGTAAAATTTTATTACCAGACAACAAAAGCCCAAGAGCAGTTGACCTTCTACCCATTTTTTATACAGGTGTTCCTAACCTGGCTCCATACCAATTGGCTACCGGCAAAAATGGTAATCCACTTGCAGCAGGTAAACCATTTATCAATAATTTTTTACCCACGCTGGGTGATATGCTTCGCCTGAACATGGCGGTGCCTCCTACCCCAAGAAATGATCCTAAGTTTAGCTCTCTTGGTTTGGTAAATGCAGCAGTGTTAGGTCTCACAGATCCTGCTTACAATGGTTCCACAGCCTTGCAGAACATTCCTAATATGGATGGTTTCCCCAATGGCAGAAGGTTAGAAGATGATGTTACTACTATAGAGTTACAAGCTGTAGGCGGTGTGGTACTTGCTGCAATTGGTTTGTGGTACGATGATTACATTCCTGGTGCTAGCCCTGTAACTACCAACCTTGTGAATGTGTTGAGTTTCTCTTCAGGACCTACCAAGAATGATACAACCTTTAAAGCAAACTTCCCCTATGTGCAAACACCATGGAGAGGATTTGATTACAGCATCAAAGCAAGATTTTAAGAACCGACACTAACATCAAAATAAATTATTAGAACATGAAAAAATATTTTAAAATATTCATAGCTGTTTTGCTGGGCACCACAGCATTCGTTTCCACGGCATCGGCCTCCAGCCATCGTGAAGCACCCTTGATAAGTAATGATCCACTTGCTGATAATACCGACGTGTATGCCTTTCGCAGCCCCGCAGATAGCAGCAAGATTATTCTTATTGCCAACTACATACCATTTGAGCATCCGGCTGGCGGACCCAACTGGTATACCTTTGGCGAAAACATCCGCTACCAGATACATGTAGATAACAACACTGCTACACCCGGAGACGATATCATTTATCGTTTCACATTTACACAGGTAAACGAAGATCCAACCACATTCTTCAGCATTCGCCTGGGTAAACAAAATCTTAAAACAACCTACACTTGCGAAAAGAGTACCAATGGTGGCGCTAGCTTTACTGCCATAGTAACCAATGGTATTGTACCTCCTCCAAATATTGGCCCACGCTCTATAGAAAATGCTACTGTAGGTTTAGGCGCAACTGATTACAATGCACTCATGACAGCAGCCATTGCAACCGCTACAGGATCTGCAGCAGAGAAAGTGTTTTGCGGCCCTATTGATGATCCGTTCTTTGTAGATCTTGGCGGCGCTTTTGATGCCGGCGGATTTAGAAAAGCAGGAGCAAGAGATGGCCTGGCAAAATTTAATTGTCACACCATCGCCATCGAAGTACCTATTGCTTCTTTGCAAAAAGCGGGTAAAACCACCGCTATGGCTACCAGCATACTGGATGGAGATTTTGTGATTGGCGTTTATGCAAGTGCTTATCGTCCACAAATAACAACTTTAAGTTTTAATGGCGATAAGCCTGCCACTAGTGGCGCATGGACCCAAGTTTCAAGATTGGGTATGCCGTTAACCAACGAAGCAGTAATTGCCATTGGCATGAAAGATAAATGGAACAGCGTAACCCCTGCGGCCGACGGTCAGTTTATTCCCTACTTTAAAAATCCTGAACTGGCTTTGTATATGGATGACTCTCAATTTGGCACTGCCGTACCTGGCCTGGCTGATCTGAGAATTCAATCCCGCTCCTTAGGTGCCTTCGACTTTAGAAACGGCAAGCCTGGTTTGTTTCCATTAAAAGGTAACCCAGCCTTAGATGGTACAGCTTTGTCTGAAGCAAATTTTGGAAGCATACTCTTACCAGATAATGCAAGTCCCAGAGCCGTAGACATCTTACCAATTTTCTATACAGGGGTGCCTAACCTGCGTCCTTATCAACTGGCCACCGGTAAAAATGGTGATCCTTTGGCTGCAGGCAAACCTTTCATCAACAACTTTTTACCAACCCTCGGCGATTATCTTAGGTTGAACATGGCAGTGCCAGTTACAGCAAGAAACAGCCCGGATTTCAGTAACCTGGGAATTGTACAAGCTGCGGTACTTGGTTTAACTGATCCAAGATTTAATGCCAATGCTAATCTGCAGTTTATCCCTAACATGGATGGTTTCCCCAATGGAAGAAGGCTGGAAGACGATGTAACAACAATCGAATTACAAGCTGTAGGCGGTGTAGCCCTGGCTGCAATCGGCCTTTGGTATGATGATTATATACCTGGAGGTTCACCCGTAACGCCACAATTGGTAAAAACAATCAGCTTTAGAGAAGGCGTTGGAAAAAACGATACCACTTTTAAAACAAGCTTTCCGTTTGTACAAACACCCTGGAGAGCCTTTACAGGTGCTCAATACTCTGGCCCTAAAAGCAATACCTTTAATTTAGGTGTAGGTGCAACACCAATCGGTTTCACCGCTTTCCCTACTCCGTTTAAAACAAGCACTACCTTCCATTATAAACTTGCGCAAGATGCATTTAGCGTGAAAATCGTGATTGTAGATGGCAAAGGTTCAACGGTGGGCACCATTAATGAAGGTGCAAAAACTAAGGGTGACTATTATGTGCCCTGGACAAAGACAAATCTTTCGGCTGGAACCTACTATGCAAGGTTATTTGCCAATAATTTGAAGTCCGCTACCATCGGTATTGTCAAAGTAAAATAATAAATTCACACCTATTATGTAAAAAGAAGAACCTCGGTTCTTCTTTTTTCGTAAATAGCACAATAACCCAAAACACTGGCATCATGAAATATAACAAAATTAACCTCCCATCATTTTTCCTTTCACTTTTATTGGTAGGCATTTTAGCCTTGTCCATCAGTAGTTGCAGCCAAAGCGAAGCCCGGCTTAAAGGCTACGTAGCCAAGTCGAACCCCATGGAAATCCCCGCCTTACAGGAGAGAAAACCTGCTCTTGCCAATGCCGCAGAATGGCCGAAGACCAAGGGAAAAGTGCAGGAACTTATGGCCAAGATAGCCAGTAAGCCAGACGATGTAAAACTCCGGTTGCAAATGGCCACGATCTACATTAACGAACAACGTATTACTGGTGAGCATCATTACTATTATCCTGCTATTGAAAAAATACTGGACGGCGTGTTGAGTATAGATCCAAACAATTTTGAAGCAAAAGTTTACAAGGCTTCTGTAAAAATGAGCCTTCACCAGTTTGCCGAAGCCAAAAGACTGGCTGAGGAAGCCAAAGCCATTAACCCTGATAATGCCTATGTATACGGCATTTTGGTGGATGCAAATGTGGAGTTGGGTAATTATGAAGAAGCCGTAGCCATGAGTGATAAAATGCAGGTATTAAAACCTTCATTGGAGTCTTACTCAAGGGCATCTTACCTGCGGGAAATTTATGGAGACTATGAAGGTGCAATTGCCGCCATGAAGATGGCAGTGCAGGCAGGACTGCCAGGATCTGAACCACAGAGCTGGAGCCGCAATATTTTAGGCGATCTTTATTTTAATACCAATAAATTGAAGGAAGCCGAAATGACTTACCGTGAAAATTTATTGCTCCGCCCAAGCTATGCCCCAAGCATGGCCGGGCTTGCTAAAGTAGAAGCAGAAAGAAAAAATTATTCAAAGGCCATCAGCCTTATCGATTCTGCCAATACTATTATGCCTTCTGTGAGTTACGATGAACAAAAAGCAGATGTGTTTGCGGCAATGGGAGAAACAAAGCAAGCATCAGATAAATATGAAGAGGTAAGAAAGTTGTTACAAGTGGATGCAAACTCGGGGCACACAGTATCGCTTGAGATGGCAAAGGTTTTTATAAAAATGAACCAGTTTGACTCTGCACAAAAGCATGCCATGGCAGAATATAGTATCAGGCCTAAAAATATTGACATCAATAAAGAACTCGCATGGATAGCCTACAACCAGAAAAATACGGCAAAGGCAAAAGAATATTTGACTGCTGCCATGGCTACCGGTTCTAAAAATCCTGAATTTTCTAAAAGAGCTGCACTTATTGCCGGCAATTAATTATTGTTGAAAGTATAGATCAGATGAAAATCGTATGCTCCTATATAATGGTCCTGGTGTTTGCATTGGTAATGCTAAAACCTGTGATGCCCTATATTTCAGATACGGTTGCCCATGTGTTTTGGTATTCGCAACACATGGCCACGGTGCATTACGAAAATGGTGAGTACCACGTGCACAAAGAAGCTGTTGGTGATATCAATAAAGATGCTACCGAAAAAAATACCGGACTCGTAAAAAAAGCATTTGCGCCTACAGAATTTATTGTTGTTAGCATGTCATTGGATGAGCCTTCTTATTTTCATCTCAATACTCGTTTTAAGCTTTCCTCATCGTCCCTATCCAACAATTACCTTGCTCACTTTTTTCCCCCGCCCAAGGCATAGTTGATTTTACAATTAAGTTCAATGTCATTCGTATACAAATCGAATGCTGTGCAAAGCATCCTGCCCGCAGGAAACTGCAAGTACACCGAACTAAATATTTTTTTCAACTATAAACTTTCATTGTATGAACTATAGATGCACGTCTATATTACTGGTGGTATTGTTATGCCTGGGAGCCACCTTAAATGCACAAAACAAACTAAAAGGAAAAGTGATAGATGCAAAGAGCAGGCAGCCGCTGGAAACAGCTTCAGTTTCGGATGCTGATATGCCTACTAATAATACCATTACTGATTCCTACGGAAACTTCTCCCTGAAAACCACCAAAGAAAAAGTCAAGCTTATCATTTCATATCTTGGCTACAAACCGGTAAGCATTGAAGCTGGCACACAGGAAGATCTAAAAATAACATTGGAGGCCGATGCACTGAGTTTAAAAGATGTAGTGCTGCTAAGCAGCAACCATACTTCTAAATTTAGCAATCTTACAAAAATTGACCTGGACCTGAAGCCGGTTCGCAACACACAGGAATTACTCCGCCTGGTTCCCGGCCTTTTTATTGCACAACATGCCGGTGGTGGCAAAGCAGAACAAATATTTTTACGAGGCTTTGATGTAGATCATGGCACAGACGTAAAAGTAAGTGTAGATGGAATGCCCGTAAATATGGTTAGCCATGCACATGGGCAGGGCTATGCAGATCTTCATTTCGTTATTCCGGAAACCATCAATAACATTGATTTCGGCGCAGGCCCTTACTATGCACAACAGGGCAATTTGAATACTGCCGGTTATGTTGCTTTTTCTACTTTCAACAATATTGCCGGCAGCCGTGTACAGGTAGAAGCAGGCAGGTACAATAGCTTTCGCACTTTGGCTTTAGTTGATCTACTCAAGAAAAATAAAGACAAGCAGAGTGCCTATGTTGCAGCGGAGTATAATTACAGCAATGGCCCTACCCTTAGTAAGCAGAAGTTTAACCGATTTAATTTATTGGCAAAATATAATCTGGCTATCTCATCCACGACCCAATTATCTGCTAGTGTATCTACTTTTAAAAGCAGCTGGAATGCTTCCGGCCAGGTACCAGACAGGGCGGTAGTGAGTGGACTAATCGATCGTTTTGGTTCTATAGATGACAGCGAAGGCGGGAATACCGAAAGGCAAAATGCTAATGTTATACTGGCCCATACTTTTGCCGGGGGAACCAAATGGGAGAACCAGGTTTTTTACAGCAGGTACAAATTCAGTTTGTTCTCCAACTTTACTTTCTTTTTAAACAACCCGGTTGAAGGTGATGGCATTCATCAACAAGAAAGCCGCAATATATTTGGTTACAATTCAAAAATCAACCACCAGTATTATTTCAACAACGCCTCTCTGCAATCTACCTATGGTGTGGGCCTGCGCAGTGATGCCAGCAAAGACAGTCGCCTCGCCAATACCGTAAGGCGTAGGTTTTTGGGAAATACCAAACTCGGCGATATAAACGAAACCAATGCATTTGCCTTTGTACAAGAGCAACTAACAACGGGTAAATGGTTGTTTGATGCAGGCGTTCGTTTTGATTATTTTAGTTTTAATTACGCCGACAAACTTTCCACCCAACAACTTCCCTCGAGGCAAAAAAGCATCGTGAGTCCCAAGCTAAATATTCAGTACACGGTGAATAAAGAAATGCAGCTATTCGTCAAAAGCGGCAAGGGCTTTCATAGTAACGACACAAGGGTAGTAACTGCCAATAACGGCAAACAAATATTGCCGGCGGCCTATGGCGCTGATGCGGGTATTATTTTAAAACCAAATAGCAAGACATTGATAAGCCTTGCTGCGTGGTATCTGTTTTTAGACCAGGAATTTGTTTATGTAGGCGATGCCGGGGTGGTAGAACCAAGCGGTAAAACGAGAAGAGAAGGTATAGACCTGATTGCCCGTTACCAGTTTACCAAAAACTTATTTGCAAATCTAAACGTAAACTTCACCAAGCCCCGGGCAATTGGCGAGGCTAAAAACGAGGATTATATTCCACTCGCTCCCGATTTAACGAGTATTGGTGGTTTGTTTTATAAATCAAAGATTGGTTTGAATGGAGGTTTGAATTATCGTTACATTAAAAACAGACCAGCCAATGAAGACAATTCAGTTGTTGCCAAAGGATACTTTATTTTAGATGCTGCGATTAACTACAGCAAGCCGAAATATGAAATAGGTATTGCAGTAGAAAATATGTTGAATGTAAAATGGAACGAAGCGCAATTTGCTACAGAGTCGCAACTAAAGGGAGAAGCCAACCCTGTGACCGAGTTACACTATACGCCGGGCACTCCTATTTTTGCAAGAATAAAACTCGTTGTATTTTTTTAAAGAAGTAAGATACCCACAAGAAAATAGTATGACCGATCTGAACAATATACCCGGGACCAATCTCAAAAAAGTCCTGGGTCTTTTAGGCTGTTTATTTTTACTAAGCCAAAGTTTAAATGCTCATCCCATAGAGGGCGAATTTGCTGATTTATCTAAAACCGATGTGGCTTTTTTATACCTGGCCTTGGGTTACAAGCATATCTTACCGTTGGGGCTCGATCATATTTTATTTGTGCTGAGCCTCTTTTTATTGAGCCCAAAACTAAAGCCGGTGCTTTGGCAGGCCAGCGCCTTCACCCTTGCGCATACGCTTACGTTGGGCCTCACGATGTACAAAGTAATTATTCCACCAGTAAAAATTATAGAACCTGTTATTGCATTGTCCATCATGTATGTGGCATTAGAAAATATTTTCTTTGCTGGCAAACTAAAAAATTCCCGAATTGGAATTGTGTTTGTCTTTGGCCTCGTGCATGGGATGGGTTTTGCAAGTGTATTAAGTGAAATTGGTTTACCCCAAAATGCCTACCTCTCTTCGCTCATCATGTTTAATATAGGAGTAGAGCTAGGACAGATTACGGTGATACTGGCTGCTTACTTTTTATTGGCAAGATGGTTTTCTAAAAAGCCTTATTACAGAAGCCGCATAGTTATTCCAATCTCTGCATTGATTGCATTGATCGCACTATACTGGGCCATAGAGCGAATGTTTTTTGCTTAATCGGCGGCCACGGTTAAGGCTGTATATGATTATTTATTCCTTTACTTTTTATTTCAGTTCTAAAAGTTGCAGCAATTCCCCGACGCCTTGCGTGGCTGTGTCCTCTATTAAATACATATTTGGAAATTTCCCAACAGGCGGAATTTTCTTATCGATGATGTATTTCGGCATATCGAGGGGTACATAATTTATTAGCCCTGCTGCCGGGTAAACCTGCAGCGAAGTGCCAATCAAAACAAAGATGTCAGCCTCCGTCATCAGTACTGCGGCGGCTTCTATTAACGGCACGGGTTCTTCAAACCATACAATGTGGGGACGATATTGGGTGTCATCGTCCGCCCTATCGCCAAGTTTGATATCACCCCTTATTTCTACCACCACATCAGGACTAGCCAGGCTGTGCATTTTAAATATTTCACCATGTAAGTGCAGTACATTGGAGGAGCCTGCCCGCTCATGCAGGTCATCAATATTTTGTGTAACGATGGTTACCTTATAAAATTCTTCCAGTGCTGCGAGGGCATGGTGCGCTGCGTTGGGTTTTGCGTTGGCAACTTCTCTGCGGCGCATGTTGTAAAAATCCAATACCAGTTCCGGATTCTTTGCAAAAGCACGAGGCGTGGCTACATCCTCTATGTTGTACCCCATCCAAAGACCATCCCCATCTCTAAATGTTTTTAACCCACTTTCGGCGCTCATGCCTGCCCCGCTAAGCACAACGATGTGTTTCTTATCAGCCATTGGTTCAATTAATTTTATACAATACTCCTATGAATAATTTTATAAATGATCAATTGCGACCATTTTTTTTGCTTCAAAAGCGAGCCGTTATCATTTTCCCAGGCTTCTTTCTTTTGAACAAATGAAACAGTACGGTTCCAACAATTAATATTGGCCATATAGTGATCAAGCCCAGCAACAAGCTTTTAATAAATTGTGTTCCTTCTGCGAAAGCGTCAGCGGCTCGTGTAAAAAAAGAGGGATTGCTGTCTGTGGGCTGGTAGCCAGGCAGCGGCTCGTAAAAGGTAAGATGGATTGTACTGTATGCAGATTGGTTAGAAAGGTATTGGATTCTACCAGCAGCAGCTTCTATTTCTTCCTGCAGGTTGTTTATTTCTGCTTGCACTTGTAAAACCTCTGCCATATTTTTAGATTGCTTTAAAAATTCCAGGTATTTTAAGCGCATTTGTTTTTTTGCTTCCAATCTGCTTTTGGTATCTACTAACTGTCCTGTTACATCCTCCGTTTTGATGGTTCGCTCCATCAGCTTTCCATCTTTAGTGGTTAAATCCGCCATCAAACTTTCAAATTGTTGCACAGGCACTTTAATGGTTACAACCATTTCCGTTTTTTCTTCTGCAAAAAAACTTTCTTCCCCGGCTACATACCCTCCATTCTTTGTAATAACCTGGTGAAGAGACAAATTGTAGTTGTTGAAATGCTTTACCTCCAATTTCACGTTGGCTGTTTTTATAATCTGCTTATCCCAATCTGGCTTTGCCACAACTGCGGGTAGTGGGGTACTGCTATCACTGCTAATGGGCATTGGTTCTTGGGATTGAGTCGTTGACTGCTGGCTTTTTTCATTCGGCCCAAATGGAGCGAAAGCTACATCGGAGGTGTCACTCTTTGATTCTGTAGAATTATTTGCACAGGCAGTTAGAAGGACTGTTGCCCACAAGGCAACGAAAACAAGTTTTGATTTCATAAAAACAATTTAGATGCTGAGATAACCATTGATACAGATTCCCCAACTTAGGTAACCATTAGTGTATGTTAAAGGAGTTGTAAGAACAGAATTTATCTTTCTAAAATTTTGTGCAGTATGAATACGCCGTGAACAACCATTTTAAAAGAAGCTGTCTGTTATTGGCAGGAATTATGCATGAGGTATATTACTATCGGCAAAAAACCGATGTTAAAAAACATTCGTAGTTGTCAACAGTACCCATTCTCTCACCTATCATCTAAATTAAAATTAATCATTATGTCAACAAAAAACTTAACCGTAAACGGGCTAGAGTTACATGAAAAATCAGACAGTTCGTTCTCCCGTAGAAAATTTTTAGGCTTCGTAGGAGCAGGCTCTGCAGCCATTGCTACTGCATCAATTCTGAGCGCTTGTGGAAAAGATGATAATCCATCACAAGGTGTAAATCTTGGTAGTGGGGATGTAGGTGTCTTGAATTATGCCTACGCTCTGGAGCAATTGGAAGCAGCTTTTTACGTAAAAGTAATCAGTTCGCTTTACAGCGGTATCACGCCTGCTGAGCAGTCTTTGCTAACTGATATACGTGATCATGAAGTAGCTCACAGAAACTTCTTCAAGGCAGCTATCTCTGCAGCGGGTGCAACTCCACTTCAGGATTTGGAAGTAGATTTTTCTACCATTGATTTTGGGAGCAGAGCTAGTGTACTTGCTACCGCTAAGGCTTTTGAAGATCTTGGCGTAACTGCTTACAATGGTGCAGGTAAATTACTTACATCAGCCGCCTATTTGACCATTGCAGGTAAAATCGTTTCTGTAGAAGCACGTCATGCGGCTTTGATAGCAGATTTGATTAGCCCAGGTACTTTCGCAGACACCACTGATGCTAATGGCCTGGACATTGCAAGAACACCTGCACAGGTATTGGCTATCGCAGGCACCTACGTGAAAACAAAATTAAACGCAAGTAATTTACCAACCTCTTAAATTTTATTATTATGAACTTACAGAATATATTATCAGAAATAGAACAAAAAGATCCTGAAGTTTTTGATAAACTCAGTGACAGAAGAAAAGCGATGAAAAGCTTTAGCAACTTCGCTGGCAAGGTTGCCCTGGCGTCTATCCCATTTGCGTTTGGCAGCATGTTTAAAAAAGCATACGGACAAACTCCATCTGATGTTATCGGAGTGCTGAACTTCGCTTTGACATTGGAGTACCTGGAGTCTGAGTTCTACAAACTTGGTGTATCTACTCCCGGATTAATTCCAGGAGGTGCTGCCCTTACTGCTCTTACAAAAATCAGGGACGATGAAAACAAACACGTTCAATTTTTAAAAACAGCTATTACTGCATCAGGTGGCACACCTGTATCGTTCACCGCAGCAAGTTTTGATTTTACTGCAGGTAATGGTACTCAAGCTGGTCCTTTTACCGGCGTATTTGTTAACTACGATTTGTTTCTTGCAGTAGCACAAACTTTTGAAGACACTGGTGTTAGAGCTTACAAAGGTCAAGCTCCAAACTTAATGTCTAACAATGATGTGTTGACCGCCGCTCTAAACATCCACTCAGTGGAAGGAAGGCACGCTGCTCACATCCGTTACATGAGAAAAGCAAGACAAACTGCTAATCCAGGAGGTTTGTATGTAGGTAATATCAAACCTTGGGTTACGCTAAAAGAGTCGAACATCAATTCAACGGCTGTTCAGGCTAGCTACAATGGCGAGGAAATCACCACACAGGCTGGTGTGAACATCCTAAACGTAGGTGGTCAAACCTTTAGTGCTGAAGCAGCTTCTGAAGCATTTGACGAGCCGTTGACAAAAGACCAGGTACTGGCTATTGTTGATCCGTTTATTATTTAATATTTATTTTTTGTTTATAAGGCTATGAATTAATTCATAGCCTTTTTTTTGCCCGTCATTTTACGGCAATTACTCACCAGCGATTTTATCTCTCACAACAAGGATAGGAATGGTTTTATTCCAGCAAGAGAAAGACGACAAGATTGTAGGAGGAACCAGTCGAAAAATAAAGTATGGCCATAAAAAAGCCCGGCACGCAGCCGGGTCAAAAAATGACTATCAGTAAACTAAGCTTTAACGGGTATAGCCACTTCTTCTTTTCGTAGGGGAGTTTCTTTCATTCCTTGTTCTATCTCACTTCCCACCTGGTCTTTAGCCTCTTTGAACTCACGAATGCCTTTACCAATTCCCTTCATTAAGTCTGGAATTTTTTTACCCCCAAACATTAATAATACGATCAACGCAATTAGGATCAGCTCGGATCCGCCTGGCATGGCAAGTAGCAAAGTGGTAGATAGAAGATGGGTCAAAAAAATAATTTATAATTGAAAAATATTGTGCAAAGCTTTTAATTTTCTTACAGTAAACAATTAATTTACGTTGATTAAACATCTTTAGTTTTAAACAAGTAAACAAATAAATTTATGGCTTTTTGGCTGGTAAAATCTGAACCCTTTAAATACAGCTGGGATAACCTTGTAGCGGATAAATTAACCCACTGGGATGGTGTGAGAAACTATGGTGCCCGTAACAATTTAAGGGCTATGAAAAAGGGAGACTCCGTGCTTTTCTACCACAGCAACGAGGGTGTAGAAATAGTGGGCATCGCCAAAGTAGCGAAAGAATTTTACCAAGACCCTACTACCGAAGATGCAGCCTGGGTGGTGGTGGATTTGAAACCTGTAAAGAAATTAAAAAATGCAGTACCGCTCTCCGTTATCAAAAAAGATGTTCGTTTAGCCAACATGGATCTTGTAAGACTGGGCCGTCTTTCTGTGCAAACAGTAAAGCAAGATGAGTGGGATGTTATTATGGACCTGGCATCGGGAAAGTGAATTGGTGATTAGTTAATCAGTGATTAGTGGATTAGTGATAAGTTAATCAGTGATTAGGGGATTAGGTAATCAGTGAATATTAAGGCCTTTTACTATAGATTTCATAGTTGCAACTTTAGAGTGGATTAATAAACAGATTAACGAATCATTGATTAACTAATGAACCAATCACTGACTAACTAATGAACTAATCACTGACTAACTAATGAACTAATCACTAATTAACTAATCCACTAATCACTAAAAACTACTCCCACCCTTGTGCCAGCACATCTGCAATATGCATCGTTTGCAAAGGAAGGTTTTTGTTTTTAATAACGCCATCTAGCTGCATGAGGCAACTGAGGTCTGTAGAGATGATGTACTGTGCACCTGTATTCATGGCATGTTTCAATTTTTGGTCGGCCATGGCGGTAGAAATTGCATCAAACTTTACAGAAAAAGTGCCGCCAAAACCGCAGCAAGTTTCGTTATCTTCCATCTCCACGAGCTCCAACCCTTTCACATAACTTAGTAAGGTGCGTGGACCGACTTTGATTTTGCATTCACGAAGAGCTGCACAACTGTCGTGGTAAGTAGCCTTACCATTAAACTGCGCACCAAAATTTTCTATTTTTAAGACCTCCGTCAAAAATTCGGTAAACTCAAAATTTCGTGTAGCCAATTCCTTCACACTACTTTGAACCGCAGTATTGTCAAATAATTTTGGATAATAATTTCTTACAAAGCCTGTACAACTGGCGCTAGGAGAAACGATGTAATCGCTTCCGCCAAAATCTTTTATAAATTTGGTTGCCACAGACTTGCACTCGCTGGTAAAGCCTGCATTAAAAGCTGGTTGTCCGCAACAGGTTTGGTTGGCATTGTACACTACTTCGCAGCCAGCTTTCTCCAGCACTTTCACCATGTTAAATGCAGTGGTGGGATACAATTGATCTACAAAGCAAGGAACGAATAATTGTACTTTCATAAT
>JBKJKD010000300.1:0-34304 GCA_046597635.1 Ferruginibacter sp.
GGTTGTGAAAGTGTAGACAGAACTGCCGTGGTGTTGACCATCACTGCTTCACCAATTCCGACCATTTCTGCAAATGGACCTTTGGTTTTTTGCCAGGGAGGAAATGTGGTGTTAACAGCCAGTGCTGGTAACGCTTATACCTGGACCAATGGCGCCAATACACAGTCTATTACAGTAACTGCTTCTGGTAATTACAGTGTTACTGTAATCCAGGGAAATGGTTGTACCCCTTCCTCCACCGCAACTGATGTAACAGTGAATCCGCCGCCGGCCATCAGTGTTACAGCCGGAAGCTCAACAACCTTTTGCCAGGGCGGCAGCGTTACACTCACAGCTACTTCGGGTAACGCCTATGCATGGAGCAATGGCGCCACCACACAAGCTATTACGACCAGTACAGCCGGATCTTACAGCGTTGTGGTAGACCAGGGTAACTCATGCATCAATACATCGGCAGCAACCGTTGTTACCGTAAACACTTTGCCTGTAGCAAACATCACAGCCGCTGGTTCTACCAGTTTCTGCGAAGGCGGCTCCGTGGTATTGACCGCATCAGCCGGCAGTTCCTATGCCTGGAGCAACGGTGCGAACACACAAAGCATCAACGCTAATGCTTCAGGAAATTATTCAGTAAAGGTTACCAATGCCAATGGCTGTAGTGCAGCCTCAGCCGCCACTGCCATAACGGTTACGCCCAGGCCAACAGTAGGCCTTTCTGCAGCCCCTTACACCAGTTTGTTTCCTGGTATTGCCACCAATATCACTGCTACAGCATCGGTGCCTGTAAGCTACACCTGGTTTAGAAATGGAGCAGTAGTTTCGGGAATAACTACTGCCAACCTCCCGGTAAATTTTGAAGCCGTTGGATCCTACACGTTGCAGATAGCAAATGCTGCGGGTTGTATCAATACATCATCGGCATTGAACATTGCAGATTCTGCTACGGCAAGAATATTCGTTTATCCAAATCCAAGCAAAGGGCAGTTCCAGGTAAGTTACTTCAATGCAACGCCAACAGAAAATACCATTACTGTGTTTGATGCAAGAGGTGCAAGAATATTATCCAAAAGATTTGCGATCAGCAGCGTCTATCAACGAATGAATGTAGATGTGAGGAACCATGGTAAGGGAACATACCATGTAGTGCTGAGCGACAAGAATAACAAGAGGCTGGCAACGGCATCAATATTAGTTCTGTAGGTAGAAAATATTTTTAACGGGAGGTTGTCACCAATTGAGGACATTTCACACAAATGCCACAAAGAAATACAAAGTGCACAAAGGTTCTGGTCAAAAATTAATCGTTAATCATTTCGGCATTCGTTTCTACTTGTGAGATTTTTTAATGTATGACGGCCTTCTTTAGGAGTTGATGGTAATGGATAAACTAGACAAGCTGGAGATGTTCCAATTTAAATCCGCTGACCAGGTTTTCGGAAAGATAAGAATTAAGCAAAATTGCTCATCAAAATAACGCCCTCACAGATGCCCGGCCGATGTGTACGGTTTGCGCAACGCCAGGTTTCCGTCCTTCATAATTTACCGTGATCTCTATGTTTCCTGCAATGCGTTTGGTAAACTCAAGGTTCCACAAAAAGTTTTTACCAGGCAGTAATCCATCCAACAATATATAACCCACTGTAGTGTTAGCGGCGCCGGGGTAAGCTTTAAAAGATATTTGATCGTAGGTAAACTTGGCAACAATGCTGCTGTTCGCAAGCGTATTGTATTTCACCTCTGCCTTGATGGCGTTGTTGTTAGATCTTTCCATGGAGTCGATACTATTTTTTCTGAAGGACTTGGTATAGCCGACGGTAGCTCTTAAGTTAGAACGATAGATATATGAAATATTGGGTTCCAGATAATAATTGACAATATCATAATTGCGATTGTCAAATTTTGCAGAACTGGTATTCAACACGGTCGTCACCTTACGACCACTTAAGTTTCCTACAATATTCCGCTTTAAATTAACCCTTATTTTTCCCGATAGATTATCCAGCCTGCGGCTTTCGAAACCGTAGGCCAGTAAAGATTTTCCCGAAGATTGGCTATGGGTTAATTCCATTCCCCAGCGGGTGCTGGTTCTGTTGTAAAAAAACGTATTAGATATAAAGGAGCTCAAGGTTATCAAAGAAGTGTCTTCTAGTTTTTTATCAAATGGATTGAACAAAAAGTTGCCATCGCTCACTGCTTTTTTACTCACCTGCAAAGCAGAACTGGTAGAAGTATTTTTCAAAATTTTTCGCCAGCCGTGCTCACTTGCGGCAACACTGATCAACACTTTAGGATCCAGGCTAAAACTATAGTTGAACTGCAGGTAGTTTGCTTTTACATACTGGTTAGAGGGAGAAAAAACCCTGATATATTTTTTTTGATCCTGGAACAGGGCTTCCTCAAATTCATTCAGTTCTGCAATTGCGTTGCCGTTGTAATCTATCCAGGTATAAAAGCCCTGACCGGCCGGTACCTCTACATACGAAAATTCCCGCCTCTGTTCCTGACCACTGCCGAGCTCGTACAATACATTTCCTATTAAAAAACCTTTCCATTCATTCACATAATATTCTGTACGGCTAAGAATGCTTTGGTCTGCCTTCTGGCGGCTTAGTAACGGTGCGTCTACCTGTAAGTCCCTAAAAGTCACGGTGAACCTTGCCTGGTGTTTCTCATTCTTCATGAGCTCTGCAAACAAATTGTAGTTGTTACTCTTGTCTGCTTTTTTTAGTGTGGTCCCCTGTGGCAGCAAGTCGTTTCTACGGTAATAGGATACGCCCCACTTGTTTAATTTTTGTTGATTAGAGCGCAGGTACAATTCATAAATATTAAAAGCAAAACTTTGGACCGTTAGGGTATCCGTCAATTTACTGCTGATCGTGTTGTGCTCACCGGTATATTTAAAGCCTGTTTGCATGAGCCTAAATTTCTTCAGTTCTTTTTGGATATCAATCCCAGGTCGTAAAAAGTTCCCGCTGGTGAGAGCATTGTCTATAATACTTACGTTCACATAATTATTAAGTCGCCAGCCGTTGAAAACGGAATACTGCTGCAAGCGGTGCATCCAGCCGTTAAAGTTGTCGCTACGTTTGTAATTTACGATCTCATACTTGAGGCTGTTTCCTTTTAAATCTACTAGCTTAAGACCTGCGTTGGTTAGGTGCTCATCTGCGGGTACCGTTTCGTAAGCAAGGCTCCAGTCTCTCAAAAATTCTACATTGCGCAACCGTTCCAGCGGCTTAAAACGGCTTTGCACAAACTCGTACCCAAGCGTAGTTTGTAAAAATAATTTCCTGGCTCCCAGTTTTATTTTGAGATCATCGTTTTGCAAACCGAATTTTGCAGCAAAGCCATTATCGTTTGCCTTGTCCCTTGAAGACAGCAGGTTCACATCATAATTGCTCATGGCTACTTCCGAAGACAACCTGGTTTTTGGGCGCAAAGCATACTGCGCACCGAGGGTGAATACCTGTAATTTTTTTGGCGTAACCAGCAGTGTCACCGGCTCCCAGTCTCCCTGGGGATTGTTGTTTACATCTGGCTGAATCCATTCAAACACCCTTCCATTGGCTGCGTTTAACAGTTGCCGGTAGTTACCCCTGCCGGGGCCGAGGTAGGAGAAGGATAAATTGTACAATATAAGCCCGGGGTCATTGGATTGCACGAAAATAGAATCCCGTTGCACAAAATTGTAGAGCGTATCCATTTTCCGGTACAATATTTTTCCAAGCGTAAAAGTATCCTGCTGTGCATTTTGATCAAATGCCCTGGTAATGCTATCGCCTAAATCTGCCAACAACTGCTTTTGATCTACATCCAATACCTGGTCTATAGAAGAATTTTTAGCATCTGTGTTAGAGTAAGCACCCAGGTTTACAGACAGTCTTTTGCCAGCCTGCATTTGGTCACTAACATAAATCTGAGAGTTTAAAAAATTACGATCAGAATATTCGAATTCAACTTGAATGCGGCTGTCCTTCGTAATCATGCGTTTGGGCGTAAACGTAATCTCTGCGGTGTTGTAGTTGATCACATAATCCTGGTCTTCGCCTCTTTTCAATAACACACCATCTATAAAAACCCTTTCGGTATTGGCGAGTATCACAAAATACAGTTCACTGTTTGCTCCCTGTAACCTATAGGGGCCCTGGTTTCCCTCCAATGCCACAAGAAAGTTGCGGGTAAACTTTCCCTTCGCAATGGCACCACTTGCCAGTACCGAGTTTTGAATGTTTTTACCAATTTTATGATCTGTGATAAATGATACACCTTGTAGACGCTTGTAAAAATTTAAAAAGTAATTTTTACTTTCCCGGATGTCTATATCGCCGAAGTTGGCCTGCCAGTTTTTCTTTTTTATCTGTAGGTAAATGCGGTCAAAATCTCTGAGGTCTTGTGTGTTGCCATCTGGCTGAATAGGCAGGTTGTTATCAGTTATTGCTGCAGTGAGTTCGAGGCTATCGCCAATAAAGCCATTTAGCTGCAGGTTCATACTGCTGTTCACCACTGCGTCCTGGTTATTGCCAAAAGAAATGGCCCTGCCAAAACTTCCCTCAGATTGAAGACCCGTAAAATCAATGAAGGGATTGGCCTGCTTGCTGCTGTTTCTTACCACAAGGGGTTTTTCTGCCAAAAAATTATTGCGAACGCTGTCATAGTTTAACCTGCGGGATACGGCGTTCAGTTTGAATGGAAATACCCGATAACTTGCCCAAACCGTGGGCTGCGAAGGTGCCTGCAGCCATGTGAGCCTTGCATTGACCTCATCTAAAATGTAGGCGGAAGAAGGAACATTTGCTATGAAAAAAGTATTGGGCGCAATGCTCAAGGTATCTAGTTGAACCTCACTTGTAGTGGTTGTAATAATTTTTTGCCGGAGATTAGAAATGGGTAAGGGAGTATTTTGAGTATAGGCAACCTGCATCAGGAGCAGGCAAACCAACACAGCATATATCCTTATTTGATTCAAAAGCGTTTTTATGAATGATAACGAATTAAAATTAGCACTATTATTCAAGACCTCGCTTTAGCGCAATATTCTGCAAAAAAATACCTTCTGTATACAGAAGGTATTTTTTTATGATATCACAAAGATGTTAGCCCTCGTTGCTGAGGCCAGCACCCAAAAATTCACGGTTCATTCTTGCAATGTTGGATACCGAAATGCCTTTGGGACATTCTGCTTCGCAGGCATAAGTGTTGGTACAATTTCCAAAACCTTCTTTATCCATTTGTGCCACCATATTCAGCACCCTCGATTCTCTTTCCGGATTACCCTGGGGTAACAGTGCCAACTGAGAAACTTTGGCCCCTACAAAAAGCATGGCACTGCTATTTACACAGGTGGCTACACAGGCACCACAACCAATACAGGCTGCTGCCATAAAGGAGTTGTCTGCATCTTTTTTATCAATAGGAAGCGCATTGGCATCTACTGCATTACCAGTATTTACCGAAATAAATCCACCAGCCTGCACTACCCTGTCGAAGGCTGTTCTATCAACAATCAAATCTTTAATAACAGGAAAAGCCTTACTGCGCCAAGGTTCTACCACAATGGTGTCGCCATCCTTAAAGGCACGCATATGTAACTGGCAAGTTGTGTTATTCGTCCACGGACCATGTGCTCTTCCATCTATATGCATGCTGCACGAACCGCAAATACCTTCCCGGCAATCGTGATCAAAAGCAATCGGATCATCTCCCTTTACAATTAGCTGTTCGTTCAACACATCAAACATTTCCAGAAACGACATTTCTGATGAGATGTCCTTCACCTGGTAAGTTTCCAATTTCCCCGACGCTTTATTATTCTTTTGACGCCAGATCTTCAGGGTCAGATTCATATTGTAGTGCTCCATTGATGAATGGTTATATTGTTTGATGGATATTGTTTTAGATCGCTGTATTGTTCACTGGTTGTGTTGATGAATGGTTAAATTGTTTGCTGGTCGTATTGTCAAATGGTTAGGTAGTTTTATGGTTGGTGATCATTCTTTTAATTTTTCGTTGGTATATTTTATCAGGTAGTTAATCAGGAGAGGTAATTTATCTAATTCTTTATAAATAAAATTGTACTCCTCGTCCGCAATCAATTTCCTATATTTTGCTTTTTCATTCCAATCTAAACATTCTTTAAGAGAACCCCTGCTGTACCGGTAAAAATTTACTTTGTCTTTTTTAAAATGCCTTCCGAAACCTTCTGCAATATTTGCGGAAATTGAGTCCATGGCATTTACGTACTGAGCTCCAATTGTCTTTTTTGCAAAATGGTCCCATTTAAAAACCACATCCCAAACATAGTTACTTAAGTAAAAAGAAATTTTATAAGCCTCAATGTCATTTAATTTCAGGAACTTTTTTTCTACTCCCATAACAATTACGTTGAAAAGAAAAAACGATATAAAAACAATCTAACACTCAAGCCATATAACAATTCAACTACTTATAACTCCGCTGCGTTGGTTTTACAACTTCAAAGTTGAGTTCCTCTTTTACGAGTTCCCAGTTGCTCTCGCCTTTGTATTCCCAAGCCGACACGTAGCTATAGTTCTCATCGTCTCGTTTTGCTTCGCCATCTTCGGTTTGAGACTCTTCTCTAAAATGCCCTCCGCAACTTTCCTCCCTTGCTAGTGCATCTTTACACATCAGCTCTCCAAGCTCAATAAAATCCGCTACTCTTCCTGCCTTATCCAGTTCAGCATTCATGCTGTTGGCCTCACCGGGTATGCGCACATCGCTCCAGAATTCTTTTTTTAGTTGCTGTATCGTTTCTATGGCTTCCTTCAATCCCTTCTCATTACGGGCCATACCGCATTTGTCCCACATAATTTTTCCAAGACGTTTGTGAAAGCTTTCTACTGTTTGTTTGCCTTTAATATTCATCAAAGTGTAAATACGATCGTTAACTGCTTTCTCCGCTTCTACAAATGCCGCATGAGTGGTAGAAATAGCTGTAGTGCGAATTTCGTCGGCCAGGTAATTCCCTAAAGTATAAGGAATCACAAAGTAACCATCGGCGAGGCCCTGCATCAATGCTGAAGCTCCGAGGCGGTTGGCTCCATGATCGCTGAAGTTGGCTTCCCCAAGTGCATAAAGACCTTTCACGGTTGTTTGTAATTCGTAATCGACCCAAAGACCGCCCATGGTATAATGTACCGCTGGGTAAATACGCATCGGCAATTCGTAAGGATTCTCTCCGGTTATTTTCTCGTACATGGCAAACAGGTTACCATACTTTTCTTCCACTACTTTTTTACCCAGCGCTATAATTTCACTTTCGGTAGCCGCAGTGTTGTTTGTTTTACCAGCTTCAATTTTACCGTAGCGTTTAATGGCGTCTGCAAAATCGAGGTACACGGCCATTTTGGTTGTGCCTACTCCATACCCCAAATCACATCTTTCTTTTGCGGCCCGGGATGCTACGTCACGTGGCACAAGGTTACCGAAAGCGGGATACCTTCTTTCCAGATAATAGTCTCTTTCTTCTTCTTTTATATCAGTTGCTTTCCTGGTATCGTTTTGTTTTTTTGGCACCCAAATGCGGCCATCATTGCGCAAACTTTCACTCATCAAAGTAAGCTTGCTCTGATAATCGCCACTTACCGGTATGCAGGTAGGATGAATTTGTGTGAAGCAGGGGTTACCGAAGAAGGCGCCCTTTTTATGCGCTTTCCAGGCGGCGGTTACATTGCTGCCCATGGCATTGGTACTTAAATAAAACACATTTCCGTACCCCCCGCTGCATAACAGTACCGCATGGCCGAAGTGCCTTTCCAGATTTCCTGATACAAGGTCACGGGCGATAATGCCTCTCGCCTTTCCATCTATCATTACCACATCCATCATTTCGTGGCGTGCAAACATCTCTACGTTACCGAGTGCGACCTGACGTTCCAAAGCACTGTAAGCACCCAACAGCAACTGTTGACCAGTTTGCCCCGCTGCATAAAAAGTACGCTGCACCTGCGTTCCGCCAAAACTCCTGTTGCTCAGCAACCCACCGTATTCTCTTGCAAAAGGAACACCTTGTGCCACACATTGATCAATAATAGCGCTGCTCACTTCTGCCAGGCGATGGACATTAGCTTCCCTGGAACGATAGTCGCCGCCCTTAACCGTATCGTAAAATAAACGGAAAACAGAGTCGCCGTCGTTTTGGTAATTTTTTGCCGCATTTATTCCGCCCTGAGCTGCAATACTGTGCGCCCTGCGGGGACTATCCTGAAAACAGAACGCTTTTACCTTGTAGCCCATCTCTCCGAGCGAGGCAGCAGCAGATGCGCCTGCGAGGCCCGTACCCACCACTATCACTTCGAGCTTACGTTTATTGGATGGGTTTACGAGTTTCACATGACCCTTGTAATCGTTCCATTTTTCATCCATTTTACCCTGGGGAATTTTTGCATCTAAAGCCATATCGATTGATTGGTTTATTGGTAATAATATTTTGTATACATAACTATCAACAACTGCGGTTGCTATTTGGTTCTATACCAGCCATTGAAAATAAAAAGCCAATGGCATGAGGGCAAACAGCACACAAATGATAACAGTGTAACCAATTCCCGCTGCTTTTATGATGGGGCTGTATTTTTTGTGATTCAACCCAAAGGTTTGAAAGGCGCTTTGAAAGCCATGCAGCAAGTGCCAGAAAAGGGCAATCAAACCTAAAATATATATTAGCACAATGTACCACTCTCCAAAAACAAGCTTCATTTCTTCGTAAAGGTTGTGTGGCTGATCTCCGCTGTACAGGGCCACTTTTGTTCCCACAAAAAAATGAGACATATGCAGAATTAGAAACAACAACAACAAGGTTCCAAGAATACCCATGCTTCTGCTGTACCAGGTGCTGTTAGTTTGCGGCTTACTGGTTTGATAGGCGATAGGTCGTGCGGCTCTATTCTGCTTCCACAACAGCAAGCCCTGCACCATATGGAGAATCAAGCCTGCAAAAAGGCCAACTTCCAGAAAACGAACAATCCAGTTGTGACTCATGAACCTGGCGATCGAATTAAAACTTTTGCCATTATCATTTAAAAAAATACTGGAGTTGACGCCTGCGTGAACTATTAAAAAAGTAATCAAAAAAAGGCCTGTAAAAGCCATGGTAATTTTCTTTCCTATCGAAGAAGTAAAAATTTGTTTCCAGGTCATAAGCTTTGAAATGTGGTAAAATTAAAGTTTAGCAAAATTAAAGCTAGTAGCCCAAAAAATAGTATTTATTTATATTTAATTTATTACACAAAAGGCTGCCAGCCTATTGTTTGCAAGGCTAGAAAAGGCGCCTTGAAAGCTCGCTGTTCAAGGCCTGAAAAATAACTTCAGGTTTTAAAGTGCGCCATTGATCCATTTCTATGAGTTCTATATAGTTTGTTAGTCTGGCTTTTTTAAAATCGTATTTGCTTTGCTCAGGCATATTTAGAATAGTAACCCATCCACCTTCTTCTTCTATTTGCTCCTGCCATTCTTCGTAGTAACTATCATCGCTGCTGTGAAAATTCAAGACATTTTCTGCAATAATGATAAAATAGTAGATGCCCTGTTTGTACAAAAGATCGGTCACATCTCTTCTAAGGGTCATGATATCATTTTCGATGGCATCGTTCCACTCGCCCAATAATTCTATGATCGTAAAATGTTGATCGTAATCCGTAAATAATATTTTCATGTATAAAGTGCGGCTCCCAAAGTCGTCCCACTGCGGATGTATGTAAAAATTATAAAGTGTTTGGGAATATTCAAATTCGCTATACGTCCTTTCAAAGAAAGGCGACTTGCTGTCTTCCTCTGCGGTGTACATATGACGCCAATTATAAAATGGTTCTATATCCTGCATAATGTGCTTCTACCTTTTCTTAAAAATATGATAGGAGCAAATTTCCTGAATTTAAACAAGAAAATAAACAAGGTTTTTATAAATGTTTACCGTATCGATTGGCGGCTTTCTTTTGCAATGGAAAGATCTGTTTGAAATTGTTGATCGGAGTTTTGAAAGTACAGTTCGTAAACACATTTTACCAGGCAGAGAATGCTTATTATCCAAATAGCCGTGTATTGAGGATTTTTATCTCCCTTAAACAAAAAAGTACTACCCACGGAGCCAAGCACAACAGCAACATGAATTACAATCTGCCGGCCATCAAATAGGGCAGAAAATGAAGATGGGGCAGTGTAGTAGTAAGCACGATTCATAAAAAAAAATCTAATGAGGTAGTAAGCTTGGGAACAAATGCTTAGTACAAGTGCCAGGTTAAATAACTTGTTTGCAAACGCTAACGTTTGAAGTAAGTGAAGAGAATCGCTTTTACGACTGGAAAGAAAACCGATAAATACGATAATGAAGATGGAGTAAAAAAGAAAGACAAAGATACGCCCCATTAGATACTTTAATGCCTTTTTACCATTAAAATGAAGCGGTGCGTTTTCAAAGTTTTGATGCTGTTCATGGCCCTGGCTGTATAATACACGGATACTGTTGAACAGGGCAATAATAAGTGTTTCTACCCAAAACAACCAAAACATTTCGAAAGGCAGCCAATTGTAAAACGCCACCCCAACAATCGGTAGGCAGTTGAAAAAAATTATGATGATCTGTGAAAATCGGCGCTGCATACTCGGCTGTAATATACCAAGAAGTTGTAAAACTATTGTCTACTCAATATGCCTTTTTACGACAAGAAAAATCAAAAAAAGAGAGGCTGTCCAAAGACAGCCTCTTACTTATCAACCCTCGAAATTTATTACTTTTGAATTAATAGCTTTTCTGTAAATACAATTTGTTTGGCTTCATCGTATACTTTCACAAAGTACATACCTTTTGCGGGACTACCGCTAAGATTTACCCGCTGCGTCTGCACAGCCTTACTAATATTTACCTTCTGCGTTTGCATTACACGACCGGATAAATCTGTGAGCGTAATAGAATATATACCGGGCTTCTGATCGTCAAACAATACAGAAAATGTAGATGTAGTAACCGGGTTTGGATACACTCTCTTATCGCCATAATCCATTGCGGTTTCATTTAATACGGCAGCTCCGGAAAATTTCCTGGCAGCGTCAGCCTCTTTCTGCAACAACAGGTTGCCATTCGCTAAATCGGAAGCGTTGTATAACCTATCTGAGCCCGCAATACTTGTAGCAGTAAGGTCGGCCAATTTTAATTTGTAATATCCTTCAAACACGTTGGCGCTGCTCACCACTATTGCTCCGTCTGTATCCACAGCTGCTGCGTTGGTGGTGTAGTTAGCGGGCAAGCCGGTAATAACTCCCAAATGAGTTGCTACCCGGCTACCAATGTCCACCTTAAATACATGGCGATTGGCAGATATTATGTACAACTTACCCATTGCATCTGCAAGCATGTCTCCACCCCAACTTGTACATTTATTATGGATCGAAATGCCTTGGTTACCTTCTGCATCTATCAAATTGCCAAGGTCAGATATGACCGGTTTTTTGCCGGTAGTGAACTTAATAAAATGATTGCCATCGTTGGTAACTGCGTAGCCATTGCCATCCGCTGCTATTACCATCCGTGTGATGTGGTTGGCTTCATCTACCTGCGGCCCAAAATCAAGGGCAGGCGAAGAAAGGCTGTAAAATTTAGGGGTTTCATTTTTTATGTCAAGATCCAGCCATCGCAACTCTCCCACCCGCATAGGCGTGAAGAAAAGTTTATTACTCCGCCTATCTAAAGCTGCAGCTGCTACGAAAGATCCCGTTGGATGATTCTTAGCTTCGGTTAAATTACCTGCTGTATTAGCAGCCTTTGCTATACTCGTTTTTGAATTGATATCCGTCAATACAAAACTGCTGTTGTTCCGTTGAAAAATCGTTTTAGAAACTTGCCCGGTACCAAGGTCTACCTGCCGGATATTCATCCAGATAAAATCGTTGTTACCGTCTCCGGTAATGGCGTAAGCCTTATTGCTGTTTTGAGAGAAGGATGCTGTTGCGTAAAGCATGACAGCAGAAGTGAGTAGAATTTTGTAGTTCATAAGAGCATTTTTTAGTGATATTTAAATCCTAATTTACTACAATATGATACAGCATCCAATATTTTTTTAGGAATGGTAATTCTCCATGGCCTTCTTTACCGTACCATATTTTAGCAGCAAGGTTTTGGCCAATTCATAATCTGAAATAGCCAGGTTGTGCATCACCATTTTTACTCCCCTATCTACCAATTTATCGTTGGTAAGTTGCATATTTACCATGCGGTTATCCTCTACCCTGCCCAGTTGAATCATCACACTGGTAGAGATCATGTTGAGGACAAGCTTTTGCGCAGTGCCACTTTTCATACGGGTACTACCCGTCACAAATTCGGGCCCTACCACCACTTCTATGGGAAAGTCTGCCGCTGCACTCAGTGGAGCATCTGGGTTGCAACAAATACTGCCTGTTACAATATTATTTTCCCGGCACTTTTCCAGTGCCCTTATCACATAGGGAGTGGTTCCGCTGGCGGCTACGCCCACTACCACATCGTTTTCATTTGCTTCATATTCTTGCAAATCAAGCCAGCCTTGCTCGGTATCATCTTCTGCAAACTCTACAGCCTCGGTAATGGCCTTATTGCCACCTGCAATAATGCCTATCACCAGGCCATAGGGAACCCCAAAAGTTGGTGGGCATTCGCTCGCATCTACAATGCCCAAGCGACCACTGGTGCCGGCACCAATGTAAAACAAACGGCCACCCATGAGCATTTTGTCGGATATAACCTGTATGAGTGCCTCTATCTGCGGTATTTTCTCCTTTACCAGGAGTGGCACTTTACTATCCTCCGCATTTATATTTTCCAGAAGATCACCAATGGGCATTTTGTCCAGATGCCTGTAATAAGAATCGGTTTCTGTTATTTTTTCAAAAGCCATAATAGCGTGTCGGAATCTTTAGTTATTTTGTTGAAGATGGTATTTAACCAATCCATCCATCGGATTTTTTAACACCTTCCCCAGTTGAAGTTCATAAGAATCGCAAAGATCTTTCAAAACATCTTTAAAGCCATAGGCAATGCTGCCGATAAAATGAAGGGGCATGGTCCAACTTTCCCTGTATTTATAAATATGGTTAAAGAAGAAATCGTTAAGACCATCTTCAATAATGTTTTCTATCATGTAGTGCCCACGGTTTTCTGCCAGGAAAATGGCAAAACTTGCCAGGTAACGATTAGGCAACGGCTTTTTGTAAACAGCTTCTAGTATTTCTACATTGCTGGTATTAAACTTAGCCTTAAACCGCTCCATCAGGTCTTCATCAAAAGTGCTGTATAAAAAATATTGAATTACCTTTTTGCCCAGGTAAGCACCGCTGCCTTCATCGCCTAGCACATAACCAAGGCCGGGGCTATTTTTCACAATTTTTTTTCCATTATAAAAACAAGAATTAGAACCGGTTCCTAAAATACAGGCCACACCTTTTTCGTGACCACACAAAGCTTTGGCAGCCCCAACCAAATCGTGATCTACCTTTATGACTGCTGATTTAAAATGGCTGCGAATAGCCTTTTTAACTATAGCGGAATTGGCAGGATTGCTGCAGCCTGTGCCATAAAAATATATTTCGTCGGGGATTGCTTGTTTTAATTTTGGAACAAGTTCTTTTTGAATAATTTCTCCAATCTGGTCTCCGGTTAAGAAATAAGGGCTGAGACCCTGGGTAATTACTTTCTTCTTTTTATTGTCCTGCAGCAGACACCATTCTGTTTTGGTAGAGCCACCATCTGCAATTAAAATGGATTTCATTCTTGAATTTTATTAAAGTAAGTAAGATATATTTAATAGGGTTGAAAGGTATAAAAAATTACAAGGTAACCAACAAAAAATTACCTTCGCTGCCTTAAGCAGTAAAACGGCATTTCGTCCAAAAATATTTGAAAGCGTAATGGAGAAAAAAAAAATACAGGTTTGGCTACCTCTTCTATTTAGTTTAACGATGATAGCCGGGATGTTTATAGGTTACAAAATGCGTGATGGGTTGCCGGGCAAAAGTTTTTTTTATGTGGAGAAGCGCCGTACCATCCAGGAAGTAATGGATATTATACAGGCGCATTATGTAGACACGGTAAACCTCGAGGCAATTTCTGACACGGCCATCGATGCCCTGCTCGGGCAACTCGACCCCCACACTATTTTCATTCCCGCCAGGGAACTGCAGGCGGCCAATGAAGATATAGCCGGTAACTTTTTTGGAATCGGTATTGAGTTCAATATTTTTAAGGATACCATCCACGTGGTGAATGTGCTGAAAGACGGGCCATCCTTTATTGCGGGCATACAAACCGGCGATCGGATATTGAAAGCGAATGATTCCATTTTGACAGGTAAGAAAATAACTACGGAAAGAATCCGGCAAAACCTTAGAGGCGAATTGGGCAGCCCGGTTAACCTAATTGTTTTTAGAAATGGTAAACAAATAACAATTAAAGTAAACAGGGGCATCATCCCACTTTACAGCCTCGACGCAGGATATATGCTCGAAAAAAACATCGGCTACATCAGGCTAAATAAATTTTCCAGGCAAACTTACAGGGAGTTTATGGAGAGTCTTACCAGTCTCAAAAAACAAGGCCTCAAAAAATTAGTTTTAGATCTTAGGGGCAATGGTGGAGGCGTGTTAGATGAAGCCGTAGAAATTGCCGATGAATTTTTAGCTGGCGACAAACTAATTACTTACACCGAGGGCAGCCATGTGGCACGAAAAGAATACCGCTGCAGGCGGGAAGGTCAGTTTGAAACCGGCGAACTGGTAGTATTGGCAGATGAAGGCAGTGCGAGTGCGAGCGAAATTTTGATGGCTGCTTTGCAGGATTGGGACCGGGCTACCATTATAGGCAGGCGCAGTTTTGGCAAAGGCCTGGTACAAGAGCAATTTGACCTGAGCAACAAAAGTGCATTGCGGCTTACGGTTGCCCGCTACTACTCCCCCTTGGGCAGAAGTATACAAAGGCCCTATAACAATGGAGGTGAAGCTTATTATAACGAAATAACAGACCGATACAGCAATGGGGGAATGTGGAACGCAGATTCCGTAAAGCAGGGTTCGGGTAAAGTGTTTACCACCAAGGCTGGCAAAAAAATATATGAAAGCGGAGGTATTTCCCCTGATGTATTTGTGGCGGCAGACACCAGTAAGCCGGGCCTTACCTCTGTAAAACTGTTTATGAAAGGGTCGTTAAACGATTTTGGTTATAACTATTACTTGAGCAACCCTGCTGTGAAAAGTCAGTATAAAACTTCCCGTGATTTTGCCCAAAATTTTGAACTTACGGACGATGACTGGAAAAAATTTGAACTGCAAAGTGCAGCAGACTCTGTAAGCCTAAACAGCATTTCTACCAAGGAAAAGATCTACCTGACAAAGGCCTTAAAATCTTCCCTTGCCAGGCAACTGTTTAGAACAGAAGGATATTTTGAAGTGATGAACAAGGAAGATGCTGCTATCAAAAAATCCTTGGAATTGCTAAGTAAGTAAAACTTTGACGAGAAATTTGTAAAAAAATGCAGCGTTTCACCTCATTAAAATGAGCAATTAAATGCTCCATGACTTTGTCATTACTTTTACCCCACTCATCCCCAAAATCTTCGGGATTCTCCTTTAGATAAACCTTTACCTTTGCCGCAAAATAGGTAACCATATGTGGCTAAAAAATATTCTTGAAACTATTGGAGATACTCCCCTCATCCAACTCAATAAAATAACCAAAAACTTACCGTGTACGGTGCTGGCCAAAGTAGAATACTTTAATCCCGGCAACTCTATTAAAGACCGCATGGCTTTAAAAATGCTTGAGGTAGCAGAAAAGGAAGGAAAAATAAAGCCCGGCGGCACTATCATTGAAGGCACAAGCGGTAATACAGGTATGGGCCTGGCATTGGCCGCATGTGTAAAAGGGTACAAATGCATTTTTACTACTACCGAAAAACAATCTAAAGAAAAAGCAGACATTTTAAAAGCGGTAGGTGCCGAAGTAATTGTGTGCCCTACCAATGTAGAGCCCGAAGACCCCCGCTCCTATTATTCTGTGAGCAAGCGCCTGGCAACCGAAGTGCCCAACAGTTGGTATGTAAACCAATACGACAACCTGGCCAATAGGGATGCACATTATGAACAAACAGGCCCCGAAATATGGGAACAAACAGAAGGTAAAGTGACGCATTTGGTGGTAGCTACTGGTACCGGCGGCACTATTGTAGGCACAGGTAAATATTTAAAAGAGAAAAATCCCAACATCAAAGTGTGGGCAATTGACAGTTATGGCTCGTTGTTAAAAAAATATTTTGAAACCGGCGAATTAGACCAGAAGGAAGTGTACCCCTACATAAGTGAAGGCTTTGGAGAAGACTTTGTACCGGCTAACTACGACATGACGGTGATTGATGAATTTACCAAAGTGACGGACAAAGATGGCGCTGTAATGGCACGCCGTATAGCTAAAGAGGAAGGCTTGTTCTGTGGCTATAGTGCTGGCAGTTGCCTGCAGGGCGTATTTCAGTTGAAAGACCAGTTAAAAAAAGATGACGTGGTAGTGTGCATATTTCACGATCATGGAAGCCGTTATGTAGGTAAAGTATATAACGATGAGTGGATGATGGAAAGAGGATTTTTAGAAGTGAAAACTTTTAAGGATCTGATTAGTGGTCGTGGATCTCAAAAAACAAAAAGCATCACGCCATCTCAAACAGTGCTGCAGGCCATTGAGTTGATGAAGAAGTATGACATTGAAAACATTCCTGTATTTGAGGGCGAAACAAATGTAGGCGCCATATCTGAAAGTGGGTTATTTAATAAGATACTGCTAAACCCCGATGTGAAAGATGCTGCAGTGAGTACCGTGATAGAAAAAGCCTACCCGGAAGTGCCTTTTGATACCCCCGTAGAAAGATTGAGCAGTTTTATTAACAAAGAAAATGGTGCTGTACTTAGCAAAGATGAAACGGGTATGTACCACATCGTTACCAAATACGATATCATTCAAAGCCTGAGCAAGTAGGTGAGTGTTTTTTACTAGATAGGCTAAAAGTATTGCTGGTGTTGCATTTTAAGAAAATGCAACACTTTTTTTGTTTAAAAAACTGCACAGATATTCGTATTTATACGTAGGCTGATTGCGTAAATTGTACTTACCTAAACAGGGTAACTTACTTACGGGGTGGTATTTATGTCATCGTTAAAAAAGAGCAAATGCGCTCTTGTTTGGCCTGCAATACTAGTGCATCTTTGTGTCAGAAGTTGATTGATAGAGATTAAATATCAATCATTATCCAAGATCCTGATAAACCAAAAAAAGTAGTTCCAATATCTAACACTCTGAAAAGAGAAAAACCGTTAAATTCAATATCAGTCAACTTCTACTTTTTAAAACATTTTTTTTAAACATATTATTATCCTTTAGAAAAACCAACACCATTCCGATATCTATTGGAACCTGCTTATGCCCTCAAAAGCGATGATAGCGAAGACAGTTAAGATCTTAAATCCTAGAGAAAAACCAGTTACGAAAATCCAGGCATTCTAAAAAACAAAACCAATATCCGCCTATGCCCTAAAAAGCGACGATGGCAAACAAAACCAATATCCAAAGCCTATGCTGCTAACCACAGCGATGATGGCAAAAAACCGTTTTCAATATCCTAAGCCTATGCTGCCAACCACAGCGACGATGGCAAAAACCGTAGCACTGAAACCAGGATAACTTATTTACCCGCCAAGGGCCTAGTAAAACCAACATCCTGAAGCACCAATCGAAGAAGATTGGTAAAAAAATTAACTTCCACAGCTTTTTTGATGATATCAAATTACTGTGGAAGTTTTTCTTTTCAATCCATCTCACAAAGTAGCTATTCTGCGCTTGCACGCTCTGATGTGCATCTTTCAATGCTTTGTGCTACGCAAGGTTTGAAGCCTGGTTACGAAAATTGCAAAGCCTATTTTTAAACCTGCTACAACTATGTATTTCTGCTTTATGGGTACCCAGCGCCAACCTTGAAGTTCTGAACTATTATCGCAGCGTAGATTTTTTCAGATCTGGTTTATTGGGATCATCCGGCAAAGTGAAATGGCCTAACCTTAAACTTTTTGCCCTACATGACCTCTCTTTTTCCCGCCTTAAATAGTCGCTCTTTTAAAGCTGTGAAATATCCACTTTAGCAGGATACTACATTTAACCATACCGCTAAAGTTTGCCGGCGATGTTTGCCATAAAGCCAACCCGCTTGGCGAATTCCTAAAAATATTTCATTTTTTATTTTGCGATTTTCCATTTACAGAAACTAAAACCCTTGGCAAAAAAAGATTATGCATGATATATAATTTTAAAGACCCATAGCAGTAGCAAATCGTTCATAACCCTTTACCAGCAGTTATTTCAGGCAAATGAACATTTTTAATTCATCATTTTTTTTTGTAATAATATAGTAGAAGTACTATAAGCTGCCAAGTAGTTAAGCGATGCTATCTATGGTCTTAATACGATGCAGGCAGTAATTACTTCAGTACGAAAAAATAGCAAATACGCTCTTGTTTGAGGATGGTAATGGGTGCATCTTTGTTCCAGAAGTTGATTGATAGAGATTAAATATCAATCATTGTCCGAAAATCCTGATAAACCAAAAAGTTGTTTTCCAATATCCAAAAACTCTAAAAAGAGAAAAACCTTAAAATTCAATATCAGTCAACTTCTACTTTTTTAAATTAATAAGAATACCAATATCCATCCAAAGACCAAAAACCAATTTCCTGCCTATGCCTTTAAAAGCGATGATGGCAAAAACCAACAACAAAACCAATATCCCGCCTATGCCTTAAAAAGCGACGATGGCAAAACCAACAACAAAACCAATATCCCGCCTATGCCCTAAAAAGCGACGATGGCAAACCAACAAAACCCAATATCCTAAGTCCGATGCTGCCAATAACAGCCAAAGGCGAAAAACCGAGATCTGAATCTGAATGAAAATTGCCAGTAGTTCCAAAAATCCTAAAGCCTATGCTGCTAACCACGGCGATGATGGCGAAAAACTGAAACACTGAAACCAGGATAAACTTATTTGCTGCCGGCGAAAGCCCGGAATAGTAAAATTCTTTACCTGAAAAACCAAAAGTGTGAAGGTTACAAAATTTCTGCTTCCACAGCATTTAGCATAAGCAAAATGTTGTGGAAGTTTTTTTATGTTTAGCACTCACCTTCCTTTTAAATTATATACATGCCCACGAGCATCTGACAAAAGCGTATTTCTCCCCAAGCAATGAAATCCTTTCCCGTACAGGGTTTAAAGATTTATCAGCAAGAATATTGGCAGTAGGAAGGTTTGCTTACCCACGTATTTTTACGAGCATGGCTTGAGTAACCTTACCCATTAAACCTTGTAGTACTTACTATAAGAACTGTAATTACCTTACTACGAAAAAATAGCAAATATGCTCTTGTTTGCCCTCGTCAAAGGGTGCATCTTTGTGTCAGAGGTTGATTGATATAGATTAAATATCAATCATTGTCCAAACATCCTGATAAAGCCAAAAAGTTTTTCCAATATCCAAGAATTCGAAAGAAGAAAAGCCGTTAAAATTCAATATCAGTCAACTTCTACTTTTTAAAAAACTAATAGCATTATCCAAATCCTTTCAAAGCCAGCATCCAATTTCCTGCTTATGCCGTCAAAAGCGATGATAGCAAACCAAAAGATCGAGTATCCTAAAGAAGACCAAGAAACCAATATCCCGCCTATGCTGCCAACCACAGCGACGATGGCAAACAATGACCCAGATCCTATTAAAGACCGCCAGAAACCAATGTCCTTGTAACCAATTTGAAGCCTGTACCCGGCAACGAAAATTGTAACCACTGAAGCCAGGAACTTATTTTACCATGAGCCCCCTCAGAATGTAAAAAAATCCTGAAGATTCGACTTCTAAAAGAGTTGAATGAAAAAATTGACTTCCACGGTTTTGTGTAAAGCAAACCCCGTGGAAGTTTTTTCGTTTTAACCCTTTGCTACGTTCTAAGTAAACCCATACATCCTTCAACTCCTTTCCATAATTTTGCACCATGTTTGTTAGTGCTGCTCAATCGCTGGATAAGTTCCCCGTTCGCATCGTTTCGCTGGTGCCCTCACAAACAGAATTACTCCACTACTTGCAGCTAGAAGCAGAAACAATAGGCATCACCAAGTTTTGTACACATCCACAACAATGGTTTAAGAACAAAATAAGAGTTGGCGGCACTAAAACGGTAGACATCGCCAAAGTGATCACTTTAAATCCCGATCTCATCATTGCTAATAAAGAAGAAAATGTACGGGAACAGGTAGAAATATTGGCGCAACAATACCCGGTATGGGTTACAGATGTGAACGACTTGAAACATGCGCAACAAATGATCGCGGACATCGGGCAGCTTACCCACAGGCACGGGCAGGCCACTATGCTGGTGCAAATGATAGAGGAACAATTTTATACTCTCCAAAAAAAATTAGAGCACCCGTTCGGCACAGTTGCCGGTAACACCCACCAACTTCGGGTTTGTTATCTTATTTGGAAAGATCCATACATTACGATTGGCTCTGACACTTTCATTAACGATATGCTGAAAAAAGCAGGCTTCCAAAATACTTTCGAAACCGCCAGCCGGTATCCCGCCATCAGCCTGGATGATATCAGGCGGAACGGTTGCGATGTGGTATTGTTAAGTTCCGAGCCCTACCCTTTTAAGGAAAAACATATACAGGAACTCCAGGATGCACTACCGGGTACCCGGATAGTTTTGGTAGATGGAGAAATGTTCAGTTGGTATGGAAGCCGTCTGTTATTAGCTGCCGATTATTTTCAAACGCTGCGCCAGCAAATCATTGGCTGAAAGCGAAGTATGCTCATCAGCCATTTAAACAGGGCTTTATTTGTAGTGGGTTGCAGATAGGTCAAATAACATTTCTCTAAAAGTCAAATTCACTTAAATTTGTAAAAAACAACCACTATGAGTAAATACAATGCAGGCGTATTGCATGGCGAAGAGTTACAGGCACTGTACGACGATGCCAAAGACAACCAGTTTGCCTTACCGGCAGTTAATTGCATCGGTACCAACACCATTAATGCGGTGCTGGAGACGGCTGCCAAAGTAAACTCACCCGTAATTATTCAGTTTAGCAATGGCGGAGCACAGTTCATAGCAGGTAAAGGAATGCCCAACGATCATTTACAAGCCAATATTTCCGGAGGCGTTTCAGGTGCCTTGCACATTCACAATGTGGCTAAGCATTACGGCGTTCCGGTAGTACTTCACACCGATCATGCTTCAAAAAAATGGTTACCATGGATCAGCGGTTTGATAGATGCAGGAGAACAGTTTTACAAGGAGAAGAAGCAACCCCTTTTTAGCTCTCACATGCTGGACCTTAGTGAAGAAACGGTTGAAGAAAATATTGGTACCTCTGTTGAATTTTACAAGCGCATGGCCCCACTTGGCATGAGCATCGAAATAGAATTAGGTGTAACTGGTGGTGAAGAAGATGGCGTAGACAACAGCGATGTAGAAAACGACAAGTTGTACACTCAGCCCAAGGATGTTGCTTATTCTTACCAGGAGTTGAGTAAAGTGGGTAAACTGTTTACAGTAGCAGCGGCATTTGGAAACGTGCATGGTGTATACAAACCGGGCAACGTAGAGCTCCGTCCTGAAATTTTACACAACAGCCAGGTGTACATACAGAAGGAATTGGGTACAGGACCAAAGCCTGTTTATTTTGTATTTCACGGTGGTAGTGGTTCGCCTCAATCGCAGATAAGAGAAGCCATTGGATATGGCGCTATTAAAATGAACATTGACACCGATTTGCAATGGGCTTTTTGGGAAGGCATCCTGGATAATTACAAACAATTTGAAGGATATTTGCAAGGGCAATTAGGCAACCCGGATGGCAGTGACAAACCAAATAAAAAACATTACGATCCAAGGATTTGGCTGCGCAAGGGAGAAGAGCGTTTTAGCAAAAGGCTTGAAGTAGCTTTTGATGATCTAAATTGTATAAACAGGAACGCTTAATAAAAGTAGGGGCTAAATTTCATTATGAACTCATCATCTATGATACAAGAAGAAGAAGATTTTGATGCAAACCTGGCAGGCGAAGATGGTACAGCCGAAGAGACTAAATCTTCCTGGTTTAAACGTATTAAAAAAGGTATTTTAACGAGTACAAAAGATAAGAAAGATGCCCCCGAAGGGCTCTGGACCAAATGCCCCAACTGCAAGTACACCTGCACTGTGGCAGAATTAAATGAAAATAAATTTGTATGTCCTAAATGCGAACATCACCATCGCATTGGCAGCGAGGAATATTTTGAAATCCTGTTTGACAAGAATGAATATGAAGAGCTCTTTGCCAACATTCGCAGCAAAGACTTTCTGGGCTTTGTAGATCTAAAACCTTACAAAGACCGCCTGGAGGAAACCTACAGCAAAACAGATGTGCACGACAGTATTACAGTAGCACACGGCCAGGTAAATGGCTACGACCTAGTAGTGGCCTGTATGGATTTTGAATTTATTGGTGGCAGCCTTGGCAGCGTGATGGGCGAAAAAATATGCAGGGCATGTGATTATTGCATTGAGCACAACGTCCCCTTTATGATTATCAACAAAAGTGGTGGTGCACGCATGATGGAGAGCGCCTTTTCCTTAATGCAACTTGCAAAAACCAGTGGTAAACTCACCCGCCTTGCAGAAGCGAAGATCCCTTACATTTCACTTTGCACAGATCCTACATTTGGTGGCACAACGGCTTCATTTGCCATGTTGGGCGATATCATTTGTGGCGAACCCAACGCACTCATCGGTTTTGCCGGCCCACGTGTAATAAAGGAAACCATTAAGAGAGATTTGCCGGCGGGCTTCCAACGCAGTGAATTTTTATTGGAGCATGGTTTTCTCGACTTTATTGTGCACAGAAAAATGCTCAAGGAAAAAATCGGAAATGTTTTAATGATTTTCAAAAGATAAAATTTTTTAGGAAGCTTTAATAAAAGTTAGCCGCAGCAATGCGGCTTTCTTATTGTTGGTAGCAGCTTCATACAAAGGCTGTAAGGGCTGGATGGCGTAAAGCTTTATGTCTTCAAATTATTGCAGGCAAAGAACCAGCCGATGAATTTTGCACTTTTGTATCTCAGGCCCATTCCTATCTGCTTCATTTTTACAGTATTCATTTTTTTGAAACGTCGTTACGCTTAGAAAGATGTGGAAACAAGGAATGCTGCCCATGTGGGTGATACAACCCCGTATGTAACGATGTATGGATGTTGGCGATTGGCACCCAGAGCCAGCAAAAATATTTATACCCGTAAATGAAAACTTCTGTGCAAAACTAGTTGCGTTTGCTCGGCCTTTTTAGCCGAAATTCGTCGCTCCCGGTAAATGATATTTTAAGAAATTTTACAAAGCGATCATAGAATGAATTTTTATACTAAGCCGAGTTGCTGTGTTAAAATATATTTAGATTCCGCACCGGCTAAACTCTACAGGAGCAACGATCAAATATGAAATTTTCGCATCTACACGTACATACCCAATTCTCTTTGTTGGATGGTGCTGCCTCCATTAAGAATTTGTATAAGAAAGCCATTGCAGATGGAATGCCTGCCATCGCCATTAGCGATCATGGTAATATGTTTGGCGCTTTTGAATTTGTAAAAGAAGCCTACAACCACAAAAATGCGGATGGTACACTCAAGGTAAAACCCATTGTGGGCTGTGAATTTTACATCACACAAGATCGTACCCGCAAAACGTTTAGCAAAGAAGAAAGAGATCCAAGGCATCATCAAATACTGCTGGCCAAAAATGAGCAGGGCTATAAGAACCTGGTTAAGCTTACGTCGCTTGGTTATATAGAAGGGATGTATAGCAAGTACCCTCGCATAGACAAAACGCTAATTCATAAATACCACGAAGGTTTGATAGCTACAACCTGTTGCCTTGGCGCACTGGTACCCCAAGCCATTTTGAAAAAAGGCGAAGCCGAGGGCGAGAATGAATTTAAATGGTGGCTCAATATTTTCCAGGAAGATTACTATGTAGAACTGCAGCGGCATGGTATGGCGGAGCAGGATAAAGTAAACAAGATTTTACTGAAGTTTGCGAAGAAGTACAATGTAAAAGTTATTGCCAGCAACGACAGCCATTACGTAGATCAGCAGGATTTTAATGCGCACGATATTTTGCTTTGCATCAACACCGGCGAAAAGCAAAGCACGCCGGCCATGCGTGATTTTACGGATGATGATGTAAGCATGAAGAACAAGCGTTTCGCTTTTCCAAACGACCAGTTCTTTTTGAAAACAACGGCGGAAATGACAAAGGTTTTTGAAGACCTTCCTGAAGCCATCGACAACACCAACGAAATTGTAAGCAAGATCGATTTACTCGATCTTAAGAAAGAAATTTTACTTCCTTTTTTCGAAGTGCCTTCCAATTTTAAAAGCCAGGACGAATACCTGGAACACCTTACCTGGGAAGGTGCCCGCAATCGTTACAAAATTTTAACGCCTGAAAGCGAGGAGCGCCTGCAGTTTGAACTCGGTGTGATCCGGAAAATGGGCTTCGCTGGTTACTTTTTAATTGTCAGTGACTTCATAAGGCATGGCAGGGATATTGGCGTATTCATTGGCCCAGGTCGTGGATCGGCTGCGGGCAGTGCTGTAGCTTATTGCATTGGGATCACTAACATAGATCCTATAAAATACAACCTGCTGTTTGAGCGTTTTCTTAACCCCGAGCGTAAGAGTATGCCGGATATAGACACCGACTTTGACGATGACGGACGCCAAAAAGTAATAGACTATGTGGTGCAGAAATATGGCAAGAACCAGGTAGCACAAATTATTACCTACGGCACCATGGCTGCTAAAAGCAGCATTGCCGATGTGAGCCGTGTAATGGATTTGCCACTGGCAGAAAGCCGGGCTATTTCTAAGTTGGTACCAGAGCGGCCGGGTATCAATTTGAAGCGATTGCTGCACGCACCATTTACCACCAAAGAAGCCAAAGGCGGCGACAAATCGCTGGAAGAAAAAGAACAACTGCAGGGAGAAGATATTGATAATGTAAAAAAACTACGAGCACTTTATGCGGGTACCGATCTCAATAGTAAAATATTGCACGAGGCAGAAATCCTGGAAGGCTCAGTAAGAAATACGGGCATCCACGCCTCCGCCATCATCATCGCCCCTTGCGATTTAACCGATCTTCTACCGGTGGCTACCTCTAAGGAATCAGATTTATGGCTCACCCAAATTGAGGGTAATTCTATTGAGGAAGCCGGCGTAATTAAAATGGATTTTTTGGGCTTAAAGACCCTGAGCATTTTAAAAACCGCCCTCATGCTCATCAAGCAACATCATGGAGTGATAATAGCCATAGACGATGTGCCCTTGGACGATGAAAAAACCTACGAACTTTACCAGCAGGGCGATACCAACGCTACGTTTCAGTTTGAGAGCCCTGGTATGCAAAAACACCTGCGGGATCTAAAGCCGGATAAGTTTGATGATCTCATTGCAATGAACGCCCTGTACCGTCCCGGACCCATGGCATACATTCCATCATTTATTGCCCGCAAACATGGTCGGGAGATTGTTACCTACGATCTGCCAGATATGGAAGAATACCTGAAGGAAACCTATGGTATTACGGTATATCAGGAACAGGTGATGTTGCTAAGCCAGAAACTGGCAGATTTTAGCAAGGGTGATGCGGATGTGCTGCGAAAAGCGATGGGTAAAAAACAAAAGCACATTCTTGATAAAATGAAAGTGCAGTTTATGAACGGAGCTACCGCCAACGGGCACCCGAAAGATAAACTGGAAAAAATATGGACCGATTGGGAAGCCTTTGCTCAATATGCATTCAACAAATCTCACAGTACCTGTTACGCCTTTGTAGCCTACCAAACTGCTTATGTAAAAGCACACTACCCTAGCGAATACATGGCTGCTGTGCTCAACCATGCCGGCAGCATAGAAAAGATAACCTTCTTTATGGAAGAGTGTAAACGCATGGGATTGATGGTGCTTGGCCCGGACATTAATGAATCGCAGAACGGATTTGCAGTAAACAAAAAAGGCGAAATACGTTTTGGTTTCAGTGGGTTAAAAGGTGTGGGCGAAAATGCCATCGAAAACATTATTGAAGAGCGCAACAAACACGGGCAGTTCAAAAATATTTTTGACCTGGTAAAAAGAGTAAACCTGCGGGCCGTAAGTAAAAAGTCGTTGGAGAGTTTGATTTACAGCGGTGCCTTTGACTGCTTTAAAGATATGCACCGGGCGCAATACTTTTTCACTCCGCCCGGCGACGTCATGTGCCTGGAGAAGATCATGAAGTTTGGAGCGGTGTACCAGTCCAATGCAGCCAGCACCAGCAACACTTTGTTTGGCGATTTGCAAATGCCAGACATTGTGCCGCCAAAACTATCCCCTTGCCCACCCTGGCAACTTATAGAACAACTAGATTTTGAAAAAGAGGTAACGGGCATGTACATGAGCGGCCACCCATTAGATAATTTTAAATTTGAACTGAAGCACTACAACATTACTCCGCTAGCAGATTTCCTCGAGATAAAAAAAATGATTGCTACAGTGCCTACCTCCAAAGCCCTTAGGCTGGCTGGCCTCGTGGTGGATGCACAACACCGTTTAACCAAAAATGGAAAAAATTACGGCGTACTGTTTATCGAGGATTTCAGTGGCAAAACAGATTTCTTCCTTTTCCAGGAAGACTATGTGAAATACCTCAACTATTTTGAGAAAGGGATGATCATCATGATTGAAGGGGCTTTTAGGGAAAAACGATACAAGCAGGGCGAATTTGAGTTTAGTCTTTCTAAGATGCACTTGCTTGAGACTGTTAAACAAACCCTAACCAGGCAAGTGGTTATTGGGGCCAATGTTGCTGATATTGACGAGGAACTTATCAACTTTATAGATCATAATATAAAGGAACACCCGGGTAAAACTTCCATTAAGTTCAACCTGCACGATGAGGAGCGAAAACATAAAATTAGCATGCAAACGGCAGACAATGGGTTTACCATGAATGATGATATGGCAGTTTTTCTTAATGGGCATCAATACCTCGATGTGAATGTTGTCACATCATAGTCAGTTAAATTTTGTCACTATGGCTCATCATTATGCCACTACATATTGGTCACATACTGTGGATATGTCATAACTGCACCTTAACAGATTTGGAATTAACTTTGCACCTCTTACAAAAATTAAACATTTAAATAGATAATTATGGCACTCGAACTTACAGACGCAAACTTCAAAACCGAAGTATTGGATTCAGATAAATTAACCGTTATCGATTTTTGGGCAGAATGGTGTGGCCCTTGCCGTGCAATAGGACCAGTAATTGAAGAATTGGCCAAAGAATATGATGGCACGGTAAAGATTGGTAAAGTAAACGTAGATCATAACCCACAGGTTTCTATGAACTATGGTATTACCAGCATTCCTGCTATCCTGTTTGTAAAAAACGGAGAAGTTGTTGACAAATTAGTGGGTGCACAACCCAAGGCTAATTTTGTAAAAAAGATTGAGGCGCACAAATAATTAAAAGCAATCACTTATAAAAAAACCCTTCGCTTGCGGAGGGTTTTCTCGTTGTATCCAACCAGATTCAATATCATCTATTCTTTTTTGGAACACAATTCGGAACAGACTTACCATTTTTATTTTTGTTGCCCACTTTCTCAAAACCTTCCCAACAGGGGTCTTCAGTTTTCTTTGGCGCTGTTTTTTTTGTAGGTGTTTTTTTGGCTGTTGGCATAAAATGTTTAGTGGTAAAATTCAAAAACCAGGCCACCAACAACCGAATTTGCCCTTTAGAAAATACAGATGCTTTGTTGCTGTGTGGAGTTACGGCCTTTGTAACATACCAGCAATTATTGCTTGGTGTGGCCTTTACTTAAACTCTCACCTGGTCGGCTTGCCAAGTATGCTAAGTTTAAGTACGGGCATATTAAATTCCCGAACATCCGGTACCAGGCATGGCATATTGTCGATGGGTAGTATAATAATTTTCGCCTGCTCATTTTTTGCCTGCGCTATGTTAGCAACCATGGGAAATTGAAATGCAATTTTTCCCGGAATTCCGTTGCTTTTCAATAGTTCATAAACGGACGGATAGGGCTCCTTTCCCTTCTGTGCAAAAGAGCTTGTACACAAAAATAACAAAGCTGGAATTAATATTTTTTTCATAAAAAAGAATTGAGTCATTTCTAATGCGTCACTTTAGCAATCACCATGGGATCATGCTTGTGTTTGAACAATATAAAAAACAACACAGCAACAATAAATGCATACACCGCAAAAGCGATCCATATTTCCTGCCACATCTTATTACCAGCTGTATCTGTAAAATAGCGTTGTATGGCGTAGCCACTGATGAGGCTTCCGGAGATTGCTCCAAACCCGTTGGTCATCATCATAAATAACCCCTGTGCTGAAGAACGAATCTTTGCATCTGTAGTAGTTTCCACAAAGAGGGAACCAGATATGTTGAAGAAATCGAAAGCCATGCCATAGACGATACAGGACAAAACAATCATCCATAAGTTACCTGCAGGATCTCCGTAGGCCAGTAATGCAAAACGCATTACCCATGCCAACATGCTAAAAAGCATCACTTTTTTGATGCCAAATTTTTTCAGAAAAAACGGAATAGCAAGGATAAAGACAGTCTCAGAAATTTGTGAAATCGAAAGAATAATGGTGGAATATTCTACTACGAACGAATCTTTGTAAGCCTCTATTTTAGCAAAGTCTGAAAGAAAGGTATCCCCGTACATATTGGTAAGTTGTAAAGCAGCACCCAATAGCATAGAAAACAAAAAGAACAATGCCATCTTGTAAGTTCCAAATAGCTTAAAAGCGTTGAGCCCGAGGATTTCTACCAGCGGCGCACCTTTAGCGGTAAGATTCAAAGGAGGGCACTTAGGCAAAGTAAATGCATAGATGCCCAGTATGAAAGCAAAGGCCGAAGCAATGTAAAATTGGTTGGCGGAATCTTTATTACCGGTGATACTAGTAACCCACATGGCTGCGATAAAGCCGATAGTTCCCCAAACCCTGATGGGAGGAAAAACCTTTACTACATCTTCGTTGTTATTTTTCAGAATAGTATAAGCAATGGAATTGGAAAGGGCAATGGTAGGCATGTAAAAAAACATTGCCAAAAGCATAACCCAAAAAAACATTTCGGGGTCGGTTACTTGTGGGAGAAATAAAAGGCTTATGGCATAACCAATATGCAGCATGCCATATAGTTTCTCAGCGTTTAGCCAGCGGTCTGCTATGATACCAGTAAGTGCCGGCATAACAATGGACGCTATACCCAAGGTGGAGAACACTTTACCAAACTCCGCCCCACCCCACTGTTTGTGTTGAAACCAATAAACACCAATTGTAATTAACCATGCACCCCACACAAAGAATTGTAGAAAACTTAAAACAGTCAGTCGAAATTTAATGTTCATACGCAAGTTTTATCAACCAGAATTTATAAGATTGGAAGATAGATGTTTATTTGTTAACAGCGCATTGTTAAAGAAACATTGAGGTGCAGAAACCTGCTCAAAATCATTTCCTAAAACAAATATTTACACGGCCAATCATCGTAAATTTGCAAAAAATTCCCCATGGATAATTCTATTGATATATTAATTACAACTACACAGGACAATGAACTTAAAAAGATTGCCCAAAAAGTGAAAGATGGCGTGCGCATATCTGACGAAGAGTGCATCCTTCTTTTTGAAAAAGGGAGTCTTCCCTTTGTGGGAGCACTGGCCAATTTCATTAGGGAAAAACTGCACGGTGGCAAAACTTATTTCAACCGCAATTTTCATATTGAGCCAACGAATGTTTGTGTGTTCAGTTGCAAGTTTTGTTCCTACTCCCGTCTCTATGCCAACAAGGAAGAAGGTTGGGAACTGAGCATAGACCAGATGCTTGACATTGTAAAAAGCTATGATGGCAAACCCATAACCGAAGTTCATATTGTGGGGGGCGTTCATCCCAAAATGAACATGGCTTATTTTATAGAGCTCATACAAAAAATACATGCTCACCGGCCTGATCTGCACATCAAAGGTTTTACAGCCGTAGAGTTAGACTACATGTTTCGCAAAGCCAAACTTACCACCGAAGAAGGTATGCAGCATTTGAAAGATGCAGGATTACAATCGCTTCCCGGCGGAGGTGCGGAGATCTTCCACCCCGATATCAGGAACATTATAGCTGCAGACAAAGTGAGCGGCGAAGGTTGGCTGAACATTCATGAAGCAGCCCACAACATCGGTATGTTCAGCAATGCCACGATGTTGTATGGCCACATCGAAAAACCGGAGCACCTGGTAGATCATATGAATAAACTGAGAACGCTGCAGGATAAAACAAAAGGCTTCAATACATTTATACCGCTTAAATTTAGAAACAGCAACAATGATATGAGCCACGTTCCAGAAAGTACCATTACAGAAGATATGCGGCTTTATGCTATCTCAAGGATTTATATGGATAATTTCCCCCACCTCAAAGCTTACTGGCCTATGCTAGGCAGGCAAAATGCACAGCTAAGCCTTTCATTTGGTGTGAATGATATTGACGGCACCATCGACGATTCTACGAAGATTTATTCTATGGCAGGCAGCGAGGAACAAACACCCACCATGAGTACGGAGGAACTGGTTATGCTTATCAAGCAAGTAAAAAGGCAACCAGTGGAAAGAGATACGCTTTACAATATTATCAAAGATTACAGCAATGAGGTGAGTGAGCCGGCAATGGGTTAGACACCACCTGGTTATTCCGTAATGGGTCAGGTGTCAATAGTAAGCGTAATTGACCCTACTTTTTTTATGGTGACAAAAGGCTTCCGATCTTTCCTAATGACTAATGACCTAATCACCAAGGAGCATTTAATTGCAACCAAGCTAAATGACAGTAAAACAAAAGCCCCTTGCAAAACAAGGGGCTTCTTAATTTATTAAAATAGATCTTAGTAATTTCTAACAGTCATTTCTGTTCTCCTGTTTTTGGCACGGCCAGCTGCTGTTTTGTTATCTGCAATTGGTTTTTCTTCGCCATAGCCGGTAGACTTCATGCGAGCCTCTCCAACACCTTTACTGATTAAATATTCTCTTACAGAACCAGCACGGTTGTCAGATAAAGTTTGGTTGCTTTCGTTGCTACCAACTTCGTCTGTATGGCCATCAATATCTAACATCAGGGACTCGTCGGCTTTCATAATTGTTGCTACATCATTCAAAGACTTGAAAGATTTGGCCAATAATTTATAGCTGCCGGTTGCAAAGAACACATTCTTAGCAGCCATGTTCACTTTTTCAATTACTTCTTTCGCAATTTCAGGACAACCCTGGTTACTTGCAGGACCACTACGAGTAGGACATTTGTCTTCTTCGTCATTTACACCATCGCCATCGGTGTCGGGGATAGGACAACCCTGGTAGCGGGCAAACCCTTTTACAGTAGGACATTTATCTTCTTCATCATTTACGCCATCACCATCCGTATCTGGTATTGGACAACCCTGGTAACGTGCAACTCCTGCAACGGTTGGGCATTTATCCATTTCATCATTGATACTGTCGCCATCTGTATCCGGAATAGGACAACCCTGGTATTTGGCTAGCCCAGCTACATCAGGACATTTATCATCTCCGTCTGCAATGCCATCACCATCTCTGTCAGGACAACCCTGTAAACTGGCAAGGCCGGGAACGTCGGGGCATTTATCTTCCTCATCTATAACACCATCACCATCTCTGTCTTTTATAACCGGAATTACAACAGGAGGTACTATTTCAATTACCTTTCTGTCGCGAATATTTCCTGCCACACCCAGACTATGATATAAATGGTAAGCCGCATTTTCTGTTACTGGAATTCTGTATTGAGAATTTAATATCATAAATACATCCGGTGATAATTTAAACTGTAATCCCAATCCTATAGGAAGGATTGCATTGTAAAAACCGGCATATTGAGATGCGCCAACTCCTAATGTAATGAAAGGATTCACAAAATATCTGTCCGTTAATAATTTTAAATTCACTGTAGCCACTCCTTCCAGTAAAAATCTTTCTCTCCTTGAAAGTGAGTTTAAATTAGGAACAGGATAATTTAAAAAACTACCTGATATCGTTCCGGCAAAATCTATATGGCTTCCCAGTCCTTCTATATAACTGATCGCTAAGCCCGGAGACATTCTTTTTGTTTTATAAAATTGATTGGCCTTCAGCACTTCACTTAATCCACTAGACCTGATCTCAGAGGCAGTCTGAAAATCATTGAAGAAAAAATGAACTCCTAAAGAGGGCAATTTTTTATAATCATTTTGAGCCATTGTTTGTGTATACGTATAAACGAGTAACAAGGCTAGGAAAATTTTCTTCATATATATCAGTTTGAGTCAGGCAAAAATAGCTGCTTAGTAGCAAACCATAAAATAATAAGAACAGCAAACTAGTAAGGATGTTAATATGTTAATAACGCATTTTTTTTTGAAGAGTTATTTGCCACATTTACCAGAACTTCAATTTTTACTCTGGTTAATCCCTGACTGATATAACCAAGCTGCCTTGCCGCTTCATAGCTGAGATCAATGATCCTTCTTGTTTTGGGATGCAGCCGATCATTGGTTTTTACTTTGATTGATTTTCCATTTTTCAGATTGGTAACCCGGAGCCATGTACCTAAAGGCAATACATTACAGGCCGCCGTAACTTTTCCCTGGCTGAATATTTCACCTGTTGCCGTTTGACGGCCATGGAATTTATCTGCATAATAACTTGCCAGGCCATATAAAACTCTTTTAACAGACAACTCCTGCATGATTTCCGTTTTATCTTTTGCTTCTTGTGCGTTGTTAAACTCAGGTATGCAAATTCCTATTAAAAGAACGAGATGAAATTTATATGGTGATAGGAAGCGCATTAATTCATAACAAATTTTTTCTTCAGAAAATATTTTTCCGCTAAAATTTTATCAGAACCATAAATATCATCATAAAAAATAATCTTCTCACCTTTCCCCACACAACTGAAATATCTTATATAAAGCGGTATTTTATTTTTCAAATAAATACGATGCTTTTCTTTATTCGCAATCCAATTGGTAACAGAATCTGAATTATATTTCAGACTATCCGGCTGAGGAACATTCATACTATCATTCCTTACTAAATAATCTGCAAGCCCTTTCCATTCCTGCACACGCACACAACCATGACTTAATGCACGCATACCATTTTTAAAAAGATAACGCTGATTGGTATCATGCAGATATACATCAAATGGATTATTAAAATTAAATTTTATCACACCTAATGCATTATTATCACCACTGGCCTGTTGTATTTTATAAGGAATACCTTTCGAATATTTTTGCCAGCTAACGGTAGAAGCATCCACTACAGAACCTTTTTCATCAAGTAATTTCAATCCTTTTGTGGTGAGATAAGCTGAATTTCTTTTTAATCCCGGTAACATTTCTTTTGTAATAATACTGTTGGGTACAGTCCATGTTGGATAAATAACAATATCCGAAATTTCACCATACAACAAGGGAGTAGGCGTGATCGGTTTGCCGCATATGATTTTTGATTCGAGGAATAAAGAATCATTCTCCCAAACCTTTAATTTATATTCAGGAATATTCACCCAAATAAATTTTACAGGAAAACTGTCCGGCAATTGCTTAAACCGGTCTAAAGTAATTGCAATCCTTTTAAATTTTTCAATATCATTCGAATTCAGACTATTCACTAAAGCCAGACCGTATTTACCATTAGCAATAATATGTTTAGCCTTCTGGTATTGTTTTATAGCATCTGCCAATGATGTTGAATCTGGCAGATCAGCAGTCATCTTCAGGATTTTAGATTCAGACAAACGCCTTTGTAATGATTTTATAAATAGTAAAGAATCCTGAACGTTTAAAGATTTAAAAGGGAATTTCACAAATGTATAGTTGATCGTATCCATGCCGGACAAAAATGCAGGAATACCATTTTTAAGTTCCTGATAAGCGTTGTGCAAGGGTTGTACAGAATATAAAACAGAAGATAAATTAACGGAATCAAATACTTTTTTTAATAACGGAACCAGAAATTTTTTGGATCGCCTGGCATTGTTTCTCCACGAGGAAGAATCAGGCTGCAACCTTCCTTGTTTCAAATCGCTGAAAATATGGAAAGCAGCATTTGTAAATAACAGGTC
>JBKJKD010000328.1:0-12440 GCA_046597635.1 Ferruginibacter sp.
GCCCATTCACCATTGCCCATTCACTATCGCTCAAACTCTGTCGGTCTGGTCTTCTGAAAATCGGGGTCGTAGCTTACAAAAAAGCGCATGTAGATAACCCTGCTCAGCCGCATCATCCAGGGTTGTGCTACCACGAGCACAACGGTGTTGAAAATGAACCAATACATTACCCTGTTGTCGCTCACAGATACGCCGACCAATACCCACCACGCTATAAAAGTGGCTACAGAAATAGCAACCGCCAGGGCATAACTTACGTAACCCGTGCCATACCAAAAACCTGGTTCCATATCATACTTTTGATTGCATACCGGGCAGTTTTCGTGCATGTCAGATATATGCTTCAGAGATAGTTTGCGGTAAGGATTTGGATCTTTGTACATGGGTCCTCTGCGACATCGTGGACAACGCATACTTAAAATGCTCCAGAAGTAATTGGGCGTGTGCGTTGTTTGCTCGTTTTTCATTGTGGTGGGTTTTCTTTAAATCTAAACTTGAAGTATAGCATGATGAGGCTTAGAAAAAGCACCATGCCGTTGGTATACATAATGGCAATATCATTTACGGCGATGCCATACGCTAACCACATGGCTACGCCCACTATGAGCATTCCCAACATGGCAGAAGAGATATCTTTTGCCGACTTGGTCTTATAAATACGAATCACCTGGGGTAGAAATGTAACTGAGGTAATTGTTCCCGCTACCAGGCCAAGCAGTTTGATGTAATCCATATTTCTTGTTTGAGGGTTAAAAAATATTTTGTCCGTTATTCAACTGTTATTTCGTCATCAGGCTTGTGGCAGCAAGGCAATTTTCTTTCTCTCTCCAATTTGCTGGCGCCACATGGCATAATACAGACCCTTTTCTAAAAGCAAATTTTCGTGGCTGCCGGTTTCTACTACATCCCCTTTTTCTAATACATAAATTCTATCTGCGTGCATAATGGTGCTGAGCCTATGAGCTATCAATATTGTAATCTGGTCTTTGCTGGCAGAAATATCTTTGATGGTGTTGGTAATCTCTTCCTCTGTAAGTGAATCAAGTGCTGAAGTGGCTTCATCAAAAATGAGCAGGTTAGGTTTGCGCAGCAAGGCCCGTGCAATAGACAAGCGTTGTTTTTCGCCACCGCTCAATTTTAAACCACCTTCGCCTATCATTGTATCAAGACCTTTTTCTGCCCGGCTCACCAAATTGGTGCAGGCTGCCTTGGCAAGGGCCTCATTCAAGTCTTCGTCTGTGGCAGCGGGATTTACAAACAGCAGGTTTTCTTTAATGCTGCCGCTAAACAGATTGGTATCCTGCGTTACAAAACCAATCTGGCTGCGCAGGTCGTCAAAGCTGATGTTGTCCTCGTCAATGCCATTGTACAATATCTTTCCCTGTTGTGGTCGGTACAAACCCACAAGCAATTTCATAAGCGTTGATTTGCCACTTCCGCTGGGGCCCACAAAGGCAACAGTTTCCCCACTTCTTGCTAAAAAGCTTATATCATTGATAGCTTTTTGAGAAGCACTGCGGTGTTTGAAACTCACCTTTTCAAAAACCAGGGAATCAATTTCGCCAATGTGTTTTGGGTTTAATGCTACCGGCTCGGGGGCTTTGTTCATCAGGATGTCAAAATTATTCAGCGAGGCTTCTGCTTCACGGTAAGATAAAATGATGTTGCCAATTTCCTGCAAGGGGCCAAAGATGAAGAAGGAAAAAATCTGCATGGTTACGAGTTGTCCTGCGTCCATCTGGTCCCTGAAAATAAGCCACATCAATATAAAAAGAATTACCTGGCGCAAGGTGTTTACCAATGTGCCCTGTATAAAACTAATGCTGCGGATGCGTTTTACTTTTGTTATTTCGAGGCCCAAAATTTTGTAGGTATTTTTATTTAACCTGTCCACTTCCTGATGTGTGAGACCTAAACTTTTCACCAATTCAATATTGCGTAAAGATTCTGTAGTAGAGCCCGCAAGCGCCGTGGTTTGCCCAACAATATCTTTTTGAATGATCTTAACTTTTTTACTTAGGCGGTTGGTTATAAAAGTTAGCACAGCAATACCCACAAGGTAGGCCACCGGTATACGCCAGTTAATGAAGAGGGCAGCATAAACAAAAACAAAAACTACTCCTACCAAAACGCCAAACAAAATGTTGATAAAACTGATCATGAATTTTTCAACATCTGCTCTCACCTTGGTAAGTATAGATAGTGTTTCGCCACTACGCTGGTCTTCAAATTGTTCGTAGGGAAGTTTCATGGCATGCTGTAAACCATCTGTAAAAACGCTGGCGCCGAATTTTTGAATAACAACGTTGAGAAAATAATCCTGGAACGCTTTGGCAATGCGGCTCACCATGGCCACGGAAATAGAAAACAGTAAAATATAAAAAACGCCCAACTGCAAATACGGGCGGTCTTTACGAACGATGTTATCGAAGCTCCAAAAAAAAGAAGGATCTGAAAAGCCTCCTGGTGTTGCCTGGTGATCGGCTGCCAGGTTTACCAACTTGCCGAGTAGAATAGGATCTAACAGGGAAAACCCAATATTGATGGCCGCCAATAACAGTGTAAACACCACCAGCCATTTCTGAGGCTTGAGGTATTTTAATAATATTTTCATTTAGCGAAGTATTTTAATGATGCAGCAGCTTTTAAAGAGGTAGCGCAAATTTACATGGAATACCGCCACTGAATCAACAATTGTACAAATTTGCCAGAGCAGACGAAAAGGCAGTTGCAGGCTTTCCCGGAATCGGCAAACAAATAATCAGTCGTTTTGAGGCATGTATTTAGCTATTGAAAATGTTATCTTCAATTTTAATCACATTAAACATTAACCCGGTAATGAGTTCATCCAACAGGCAATATCCATTTTACTTAAAGAGCACCATCATTATTTTCGGATTGACCGTGTTGTGCTTTGCCCTTTTCACGCTTAAAGGCATACTGGCACCCATTTGCTTTGCCATGATCATTGCTATTTTATTAAATCCTTTAGTAAACCGGATGCAGCGGAAAGGGGTGCATAAACTGCTTGCTATTTTCCTTTCCCTCCTGCTGGCCCTGGTAATCGTAAGTGGAATCTTGTTTTTCATTAGCAGCCAAATCATGAATTTTGGAGATAACCTGCCTGAACTTAAAATAAAATTCAACGAACACCTTGCAGATCTCCAACAATGGATAGCCAGTACTTTTAAATTTAGTATTCAAAAACAGCAAAAGGCAATTGATGATATGTTAGACAGCGGGCAATCATGGGCAGGTGGCGCAGTGGGAAGTTTGCTTGGAACTCTGGGGCTGATCTTTTTAGTACCTATCTACACCTTTTTATTGTTGTTTTACAAAACGCTTATTGTAAACTTTTTTCACGAAATTTTTGCCGAAGAAAATACGCTAAAGGTCTCCGAGGTATTAGTAGAAACCAAATCGGCCATACAAAGTTACATGGTGGGCCTGTTGCTTGAAGCCCTTGTTGTGTCCACTATGAACTCGATAGCCTTGATGTTGCTTGGGGTAGATTATGCGATATTACTGGGTGTAATGGGGGGCTTGCTTAACATGCTGCCCTATATAGGAGGCCTGGTAGCTATAGCCCTGCCCGTAATTATTGCCTCTGTAACCAAAGATGGATTTACAACTCAGTTGGGCGTTATCGGTGCCTATACGCTCATACAGTTCATAGATAATAATTTCCTTGTTCCATTTTTAGTTTCTTCCCGGGTAAAAATAAATGCCTTCTTTTCTATCGTAGTTGTATTCTTGGGCGGGGCTTTGTGGGGTGTTGCAGGCATGTTTTTATCCATTCCGTTCGTTGCTATATTGAAAATAATCTTTGATCGTTTACCAGAAATGAAGCCATGGGGCAAGTTGCTGGGAGATAACGTACCCACCCGGCATAAAGGAGAAATTTGGTTGCGACGCATTCAGAGAAGAGAAGCTTTGGCCGAAGAAAAAGCTGAAGTAGAGGAAATGAAAGTGGACATATAATAACGGATAATTGAAAATGGATAAATAATTAGTGTAGGATTAATTATTCATTTTCAATTATCAAATATAAATTTTTAAATATCAATTATCAATTCATCACCCTCCCCATCCTTCTCTATCCAAACTTCTATATTGTATGGCTTCCGCTAAAAATTCGGGCTTGATGTCTTCGCTTCCTGCAAGGTCGGCAATGGTGCGGCTCACTTTTAAAATGCGGTCATAAGCCCGGGCAGAGAGGTTGAGTTTTTGCATGGCAATCTTTAAAAGGTTTTGTCCGGCGGTGCTTATTACACAAATTTCCTTGAGCATCTTACTACTCATTTGTGCATTGGCATATACACCTTCATTTAATTTGTAGCGTTCCTCTTGCACTTCTCTTGCTTTTATTACCCGCTCCCTGATAAACTCACTTTTCTCATATTGCTGAGAAGATGAAAGTTCGCTGAATGCCACCGGCGTTACCTCTACATGAAGGTCAATCCTGTCTAGCAATGGTCCTGAAATTCTACTTAAATATTTTTGCACCACGCCGGGGCCGCAACTGCAATCTCTTTCCGGGTGATTGAAATAGCCGCAGGGGCAAGGGTTCATGCTGGCAATGAGCATAAAACTTGCAGGGAAATCCAAAGCAACTTTTGCACGGCTGATGGTTACTTTTCTTTCTTCCATAGGCTGTCGCATCACTTCCAAAACCGTACGCTTAAATTCTGGTAATTCGTCTAAAAACAACACGCCGTTGTGTGCCAGAGAAATTTCGCCGGGTTGGGGATTGCCACCGCCGCCCACCAGTGCCACATCAGAGATCGTATGGTGCGGACTTCTAAAAGGGCGTTTACTCACCAGCGTTGCATTCTCGGGAAGCTTACCTGCCACGCTGTGAATCTTGGTGGTTTCCAAGGCCTCCATCAAAGTGAGTGGGGGCAAAATGGTAGGCAGCCTTTTTGCAAGCATCGTTTTGCCGGCACCTGGTGGTCCAATTAATATGGCATTGTGCCCACCGGCAGCAGCTATTTCTAATGCCCGCTTTATATTTTCCTGACCTTTTACATCGCAAAAATCTACATCAAAACTGTTTTGTGCATAGGCAAATTCCTCTCTGGTATTTACAATGGTAGGCTGCAGCGTTTCTTCGTTTTTAAAAAAGTCAATTACTTCCCTGATGTGATTTACACCATATACTTTTAGGTTGTTTACCATCGCTGCCTCCCGTGCATTAGCTGCTGGCACGATCAAGCCTTCAAAACCTTCTTTGCGTGCCTGGATGGCAATGGGAAGTGCGCCACGAATAGGCCGGATGATGCCATCGAGGCTTAGTTCTCCCATGATCACAAATTTCTCCAACCTTTCAGGATTGTATATTTGGTCTGTAGCGCCAAGCGTGCCGATGGCAATGGGAAGATCGAAGGCCGAACCAGATTTTTTAATGTCTGCAGGTGCCAGGTTTACCACGAGTTTGGTGCGGGGCATATACAAGTCCATGCTCTTGATAGCGCTTTCTACTCTTTGAAGGCTTTCTTTAACGGCATTGTCTGGGAGGCCAACAATGTAATAATTTTTTCCACGACTGTCTACATTTACTTCCACCGTTATGTTGATGGCTTCCACTCCGTAAACAGCGCTCCCAAAAGTTTTTACAAGCATGGGTATGGTTTTGTACTCCTAATATACACAAAGGCTTATAAATCTTTCAGCATTTTTACCACGCCTTCCCGTTCTAAAATGAGGTAGCCCAACCGGTCGTTGCTGATGCCTTGTTTAAGCTGGTAGTTAAAACTAAGCTGCCCATTGAGTGTGGCGGTTTCAAAATAATTAAAACTGATGTTGGGATGTACTTTAAGGGCATCGCCTATTTCGTACAAATGTGTGGAGAGAATGAAGAGTGAATTTTTTATTTTGAGTAAGCCTTCAATCACGGTTGTGCTGCATTTCATAGCGTCCTGCACGTTGGTGCCCTTGAATAATTCGTCAATCAATATCAACCATTTTCTGCCATCATTTATTTTGGTGATGGTGGCTTTGATGCGTTGCACCTCGTTGTAAAAGTAACTTTCGCCTTTAGCAATATTGTCTATCACATTTATGTTGCTCAGCATACCATTAAACAAGGTAAGCTGCATGCTTTGAGCCGGCACGCCCATGCCCACATGCGCCAGGAACACAGCAGCACCCACTGATTTTATAAAAGTGCTTTTGCCCGCCATGTTGGCCCCGGTTAAAAATAAAAAATTGCTGGCTGGTGTCAATTCAACGTCGTATGGCACGGGCTTTTGCAACAAAATATGGTACAATCCTTTTGCCTCGAGCAGCGGGTGTGGGCTCTCGATAAATGTAGGGAAAACCAACTGCTCTTTTTTTACAGTAAGTGCCATACCATACCAGGCATCCAGCTGTGCGTAGATGCCGAGCAGGGTAAACATATTTTGTTTGTAACTGTAACGCAGGTATTGCGCCAGCTCCAGTTGTTGAGGTATGCTTAGTTCACCCGAACGGTTATGCTTGCTCACTATTTTTAGGGCATCTGCCGAAAGTATTTTAGCAGCCTGCTCCAACATGTTTCTCAGCGGTAGAGGAGCAGCAGGCTGTAAGAATCCTTTAATAAACTGCTGCATTCCTTTAATGAAATCAAAACAATGAATGATAGAATATTTAATAAGGGAAAAATCGGGTGCATGCAAAAGCTTATAGCTTTGAGCTGTTATGGCAGAAACATAATTTGGCAAGGGGTCAAAACTATACTCATAAAACCGTTCTACTACCATAATGGTTCCATTGCTTATAGTAAGCGGCCAATGTTGTTCCTCCTGCAGGATTAGCTGTAATACATTTTGTATATCATTGATGGCTTCCTGTGTTTGCAAAGGCGTAGCCAGGTTTTTTTTTAGTTGTGCCTTGCCGTTAGAAGTAAGGGTATGATTTAGCTTGCTAAAAATCGAGAAGTCTTCATCACCTGTAAATATGGATAAATCGTTCAGCGTGGTTTTGTCTATTTCCATTCAATAAATTTATACTCGGTCAAATGATAAGCGTTGACCCTTATGAGATGATTGTACCTGGCCGTTTTCATAAACGATGTTTCCACTCACCATGGTTTGAGAGATGCTGGCCGGCATTTGGAAACCCTCCAGCGGGCTCCAGCCGCATTTATACAAAAGATTTTCCTTTTGCACCTTCTGCCCCTCATTAAGATCTGCTATTACAAGGTCTGCAAAATACCCTTCCCTTATGTAGCCTCGCTCTTTAATCTGGAAACAATCTGCTACAGCGTGACTCATTTTTTCAACAATTTTTTCTAAAGAAATTTTTCCGATACTTTGGTAGTACAACATCAGTGGCAACCCATGTTGCACCAGCGGCAGTCCGGCATGTGCTTTTTCATAGGGCGGCTCTTTTTCCGATAATAGGTGAGGTGCATGGTCTGTCGCAATCACATCCAGTCGGCCATCCAACAGTGCTTCCCACAAAGCCTCTTTGTTGGATGCGGCCTTGATAGCAGGGTTACATTTTATTTTATAACCGAGTCTTTCGTAATCGTCAGCGGTATAGTGAAGGTGGTGAACACAAACTTCTGCAGTTATCCTTTTTTCTTTTAAGGGCATCATGTTGCCAAACAATTGCAATTCCTGCTGCGTGCTGATGTGTAAAATATGCAAGCGGCTGTTGTACTTCTGGGCAAACTTTATGGCAATGAGTGACGATTCAAAGCACGCCTCTTCGTTTCTTATTATGGGATGATCCTTTGCCGTAAGTGCCACTCCTGTGCTTAGCAGTGCTTCATAGTTTTTTCGTATGATGCGTTCGTCCTCACAATGGGTGGCGATGAGCATTTCGCTTTCACTAAATATGCGGTTGAGGGTATTGTGGTTGTCCACCAGCATATTACCGGTGCTGCTACCCATAAAAATTTTGAGCCCGCATACCTCATTCTTATAATTGTTCATGCGGAGCGCTTCCTCTGCATTGTCGTTGCTCACTCCCATAAAAAAAGAATAGTTGGCAAGAGAGGTTTCCCTTCCAATTGTATACTTATCTTCCAGCAATGACCGGGTAAGGGCGTTGGGGATCGTGTTTGGCATCTCCATAAAACTGGTAACGCCACCGGCCACTGCGGCAGCACTTTCCGAAGCGATGGTTGCCTTGTGGGTAAGCCCAGGCTCCCTGAAATGTACCTGGTCGTCTATAACTCCCGGCAATAAATATTTGCCCTCACCATTTATTTCGGTCACGTTGCTTTTGGTATCTATCAGGGCATCTATCCTGGCTATGCGGTCATCACTTACCAACACATCCGCTGTTTTTATTTTCCCTTCATTTACCAGCTGTATGTTCTTTAAAAGGTATTTTTGCATACATTCAATTTAACGATTTTCAAACTAACTATCACCCGATGCAAATTATTAAAAGCTTTTTCAAAGTTTTACTTTTTGTTTTTCCTGTTGCTGCACACAGCCAGTCTACCTATTTAAACCAGGGAGCCAAGGAATACCAATTTATAGACAGGCTTGAAATAAAGCAACAAACCAATACTAATCTAAATTTTTCAACATTGAAGCCCTTTAGCCGTAAGGCTATAATAGAGCAAGCGGAATTTTTAGATAGTGCCCGCCTGGGGTACAAAGATTCTACCGGTGTAGATATGTATAAAGATTGGACAGACCTCAACCTTTCCAAAGTGGACGAATACAACATGCGTAGCCTGCTCATGAATAATAGTGAGTGGGTAAAGGGAAACAGAGATGATTTTGCGAGCAAGAAACCCCTCTTCAACAGCTTTTACAAAACCAAGGCAAATTTTATAGAAGTAAATAACAAAGATTTTTTCCTTGCTGTGAATCCTGTTTTGCAGATTCACCAGGCGGTAGAGCCAGGTTATGATGAAGGGATCTTTTTAAATACCAGGGGTGTGACCGTAAGGGGCCTTATCAATAAGCGCATTGGTTTCTCCTCTTTTTTAACCGAGAACCAGGAGCGTGGACCACAGTTTTTTCAACAACGGGTAAACGAACTGAGAGCGGTGCCAGGGGTGGGCTTCTATAAAACGTTTAAAAAAACAGGTGTTGATTATTTCGATGCAAGAGGTTACATAACATTCAATGCCGCCAAATTCATAGATTTTCAATTGGGTTATGATAAAAATTTTATAGGTAACGGCTACCGCAGTTTGATGCTGAGTGACTGGGGAAACAGTTATCTTTTTGCGAAGATCAATACCAAAATTTGGAAGCTGAATTACCAGAATATTTTTATGGAACTGATGCCACAGTTTAGAAAGAGTGGCGACAATTTATTGCCAAGAAAATATGCCGCCATTCATCATTTAAGCATGAACGTTACCAAATGGCTGAATGTTGGATTGTTTGAAAGCGTTGTTTTTGGCAGGCAAGATCATTTTGATTTTCAATACCTGAACCCCATTATATTTTACAGGCATGTAGAAGGAACAGTAGGAAGCCCCGATAATGCAATGGCAGGCCTGGATTTTAAAGCCAACGTTGCTCATCGATTGCAGTTTTATGGACAGTTTATGCTTGATGAGTTTATTTTGAAACAAGTGAGAAATAACCCAACAAGTTGGGTGAATAAGTTTGGCATGCAGGCTGGAGTAAAATATATAGACGCCTTTGGTGTGAATAATTTAGATGTGCAATTGGAAACCAACAGGGTCCGTCCATTTACCTATTCTCACAATGATACCATCGCCAATTATACTCATTACAACCAACCGCTGGCGCACCCCCTCGGTGCTAATTTTCAGGAAGTAATTGCCATAGTTAACTATCAGCCTGCCCCACGTTGGTACCTTTACGCAAGAGCAATTTACTATCAGCAAGGGCTTGATAGCAACGGGATAAATTTTGGTGGTAATATTTTCAGGGACTATCGCACCCGTATAGCTGATGATGGTTTTGAGGTGGCAGGGGGCAGAAAAGCAACTGCTTTCAATGGCCTGTTTCAGGTATCGTATGAGTTGAAGGAAAATCTATTTTTTGATGTATCTATGTTGCATCGCAATTATGAAATTGCAGGCTTTAGTGGCAAAAGCAATACTACCATTGTAACCGCCGGGATACGCCTCAATATGTTTAAAAGAAATTATGATTTTTAGACAGCAGTTAGCACATAAAAAAACCTGATTCAACGAACCAGGTTTTTTTTGCGCTGCAGTATTTTTTATTCAACTGTGAGCGAGAATGAAATTGTTCTCGCATTGATTTTGTCTATCACATTCGAAAATTTGAGCTGTTCATCCCTCACATGCATATTTCTTAAACCCCAGCCTAGTTTTAGCTCCGGGGTAAGTACAAACACCGGAAAATAAAGGTGGAAACCAATGCCCGCTTCTACACCATAATCAAGCTTTTTTAACTTCATTAATTTTTCGGCATTTTTAGCTCCTTTGTTGGCAGCAAGGTCATACTCTACTTTGGCCCCACCGAGCATATACACTTTAAAATTATTGATGCGGTCGCTGCTAAATTTTATTTGCACAGGAAGTGCTAGGGTAATCCCCTGTATTTTGCGGATAGTAACAGAATCTTCCCCTCCGGGCTTATCCGGATATTTTAGATTGTACTGAAAAGCCTTTTCGGTAAAAGTCAGGTTAAGAGGGTAAGTGCGCAAATCGAAGTGATTGCTTAACCTTTTATTTACCAGCCATGCAAGGTTGATACCAGTGCTGTTGATACTTTCTACAACAGTTACGGAATCGTACTGCAAAAAACGAGGGTGATGGGTGAAACTATAATGCGACCTGTTTGCACCCACATTGATTCCAAAGTGAAAATTTTTATCGTCGTGCTCCAATTGATTCAGGTTTTCAAAACTTTGAGCGCTACCAATAGCTGGTAGCATCAATGACGCTAGCAAGAACTGTGTTATTTTTCTCCGAAATAAATACTGCATATTCCTAAGCTCAGGGGTTTACATTGTGTGTTAAGGTATCCAAGGTTGTCCAGGATCTTAATAAAATCTTGTCCTTCCGGAAATTTTTGGATGGATTCGTCCAGGTACTTGTAAGCGCTTCGGTTTTTCGAAAACAGTTTACCCATATTGGGTGTAACCGTTTTCATGTACAGGTTATAGAAGGATTTTACTAAAGGGATTTTAGGTTTACTAAACTCCAGTACAACCAACTGGCCACCGGGTTTCAGAACTCTTAAAATCTCTGCCATGCCCTTTTCAAGATTTTGGAAATTTCGAACACCAAAAGCTACGGTCACAGCGTCAAACGAGGCTGTTTCAAAATTTATTGTCTCGCTATCACCATTTAACAGTTCAATAGTATTTTGCAACCCGAGTTTAGCAATTTTCTGCCTTCCAATGTCCAACATCCCATCGCTGATATCAATACCAATTATTGAGGAAGGCTTTAGCAAACCCGATGCCATAATAGCTACATCAGCAGTACCCGTAGCAACGTCCAATATTTTTAAAGGTTTTTTTGCGGCAAGATAACGGAGCGCTTTTCTACGCCAGCCTACATCCAGTCCGCCACTCAGGAAGCGATTTAAAAAATCATAGCGATGGGCTATATCATCAAACATCTCTGCTACCTGCTCCTTTTTTGGTTGCTGGGAAGCCTTGTCTGGTACTACTGTGTCGTGGGCAAATTGTGTCATATAAAGTGCAAATATAAGTTGTTTAGGCCTGCTGCAGGGGCAAGGCAAAGGAATGATAAAAGCTAATAAGTTAAAATTGCTGCCTAATTTTGCCGGATGCAAATTAAAAGAGCCAGTTACATCATCAGTAACCCTGATTATGAAAAATGCCCCGTGCCCGACAAGCCCGAGTATGCATTTATTGGCAGAAGCAATGTGGGCAAATCTTCCCTCATCAACATGTTGTGCAATAATGAGAAGTTGGCAAAAACTTCTGGTTCCCCAGGAAAGACACAGCTCATCAATCATTTTGATGTGGTGAGTAGTGGTTTTACGGAAGAAAAGAAAAATCAGGAAACGGTTTATCATTGGTACCTCGTAGATCTGCCGGGGTATGGCTTTGCCAAAGTAAGCATCACCAGCCGGCGCCGCTGGGAGCAAATGATTGAAAACTATTTGCGTAAGCGGGAGAATTTGTCCCAAGTATTTGTGCTGATAGATGCGAGGCACAGTCCACAAAAAATAGACCTTGACTTTTTAGAAAGTCTCAAAAAATGGGAGGTGCCCTTTAGCCTCGTTTTTACCAAAAGCGATAAAGAGAATCAGCGTATCGTAAGCAAAAATGTAAAGGCTTTTTTGGAGGCCATGAAAAAGACATGGATGTTTTTGCCCATGCATTTTGTTACCAGTGCAGTTAAGAAAACTGGCAGGGATAAGTTGTTGAAATATATTAATGAAATGAACGAGGAGTTGAGGGAGAAGGGTTGAAACGTTCAAAAGTCAAAAGTCAAAAGTCAAAAGTCAAAAGTCAAAAGTCAAAAGTCAAAAGTCAAAAGTCAAAAGTCAAAAGTCAAAAGTCAAAAG
>JBKJKD010000050.1:0-21127 GCA_046597635.1 Ferruginibacter sp.
GCCGCAGCGACGGCGCTGGTACGCACCCCAGCGGGGGCAGAGCGACTGAAAATTAGCAAGCCTGCTGACGGTTATGGTGGAATAAACGAGGCTTGGTTTGCTAGGGCACAGAAATAATAAGCGCACTATTTTTCAAAAAGAACATGCTGCATCCTACTTTTCGCCTTGCCGTCTTACCGGCTAAACATGTAGATTAATTTTGCCGGGAAGTCGTGAAGGCGTCTTTGGTTAGTAACTTCTTCTTCAGAGCAACATTAGTGGCTAAAAAAACTTTTTCAAATTTATTGTAACCCACTCCTCCAAATCTACCAGTACCTGCAGAGTAGCCTTGGCGGGTTCAGTGCCGATGCAATCGGGATTTTTCTATTGCGCAGCATAATAGAAAAAAGAATCCGCCGCAGCGACGACGAAGGTACGCTCCCCCGCGGGGGCAGAGCGAGCAAAGACTTGCAAGTATGCCGACGGTTATGGTGGAATAAACGAGGCTAAGTTTGATAGGGCACAGAAAAAATAAGCGCACTATTTTCAAAAAGAACATGCCGCATCACACTTTTCGCCTTGCCGTCTTACCGGCTACTTTTCAAGATCAATTTTGCCGGGAAGCCGGGAAGGTGTCTTTTGTTCGTAACTCCTTCTTAACAGCAATAACCCCTCCGGAGAAACGTTGCTGAAAAACAAAAGCAACTTTTTCAAAATTCATTGTAACCCACTCTTCCAAATTGATCAGTACCTGCAGCGACGGCGCAGGCCGCCTGCGTCAGGCAGTACGCACCCCCGCGGGGGCAGAGCTAGCGAAAACTTGCAAGCCTGCTGACGGCTATGGTGGAATAAAAGCGTGCAATTGAAACCAAACTTTTATAAAGTACAGATGAGCCGCAAACAAATGCCAGCCGCATAGCTGCGAAACAGGTGACTCTTGCAGGGAGCCATTTTGCCCCGGGTGAGGCTCCTTGACTAATAGGTAAACCCTGCAATTTTTTTGCATGAAGCATTCACATACAGGTCGTCAATAGCGATGATTTGCATGCCTTGTTTGGAGGGTAAACGGTAATAGCTGCTAATGACATTTGCTTCCAGGCTATTCAAAGTGGTAGAGGATAGTTTTATACGGGTTTTCGTGCTTTTTAAAATAGCTTTCTGCACCATTTCTGAACAATACAATTCATTATCTGACGCAAGGTTAAAAGCGGTGTCAAAATGTACCGGTAACCGGTACCAATAGTTCAGCAGGAGGCGCATAGAATCTAATTCAGGCGCAGTGAATGTATACCGGTAAATGGCATAGCCGGAATTATGATGTGGGTCGGCAAAATGGGCCAGTTTCTGTTTAAGCATCAGTTTCATTGGGTTACCTTCCTCACTGGCCATATGATAGACCATCAACGCTCCCCGGTCTCTTATTACAATACCGGCATGTGAATATTTTTTGTCTTTCTTGTTGAAATATCTGATAAACTCGCTGAAGGGATCATTGTTCATTCGCACCACAATGTCGCCCTCTTTCAGCAATCTTTCGCCCGTTTGCAGGTAACCATTGATACGATTTTCAATTTCATACGCTCCTTGTGATGTTCCTGGCAGATTGTGCTTAAAGGCGAGGATCAACATAAAACAGCATGCCTGAATAACGGGTTTAAGCTTTGCGTACATGATTTTGATTTTATTTATGGCTGATGCTGAATTGATCTACTCCAATACCTGAAGCTGTAATACCACTTCCTACATATCTGAAGGCCACCCGGGTTTTTATGGTTCCATTGACACCGGAGATGGTAACGGTATTTAATGTCCATGCTGCAGGAAAGCCGCCAGTTATTTGATTTGCATTGATGTCCAGTAATATTTTTGTAAACATACCCACTGATACAGGCGTGTTGCCTACGTCGTACGAATCGCTGGTTTCATTGAGGAGCAACTGCAGGCGATCAATATTTCCTGAAGAGGAAGATGACCTTGTATAAAACCGAATGATGTCGCCATTCTTCAGCATCACTGAAGGGGTGATCATCCAGCTACTTATCTCGGCAGGGCCAGTTAGATAAGGGTAGGAACCATTTATAAAAGCATATTCATCTTCTGAATTTTTGTAAGAGTGGGCGGGGAAACCAGAAGATACTTTTGATAATGTGATACCCTGCGTCCATTGAGCCGTGATATTTGGAGTATTATTAGACACAAATTTCCAATCCTTACCGGGCAGCAGGTGTACTGAAACAAATTCCTCTTGAAGGATGTATGAAGGAATGTTGTCATCCTTTTTGCAGCCAGCAGTGAGTACGAGTGTTAAAAGCAGGAGCTGTGTAACTGTGTAATTTTTCATAACTGTTGTTTTAGAGTGTGAAATTATTCACCCAGCTTTGGTTACCCTAATTGACCTATTTGAATTGCTTTTCCTTTTTTGCATTATTTACTTTTACCGATAGATGTTGAGATGACTATTCTTATTTTAGCCTATCCAGCAGCGGGAATGTGGTTGTTATTTGCAAAAAGTCCGAAAAGTAATGTTGGTCTTAGTTTTATTTGCTAAAACTATTTGGACAGTTTTTCGGACATCTATAAATCGGAGATCAGCTCGACTCGTTAGAGATCAGGGATAGGCACAGCAGATCTCAAAAAATACCACACTGGCGGCAGTGCCCTACCGAGGCTGGTTGCTGCTGTCAGAAAAATCTGGCGGTCTATGACCGAAGCATATGGGAGCCAGGATAAATAAAATAACTACTCAGCAATCTATGAACGACAATTCCCCGAACGCTTTGCCATTCGTAAATGTAGAATGCCTGGCGGTAGGTTGCTCCCCAACATAAAGAGATCCATAAATCAGAAATCAGAGGTCCGCAGGTCAGAGATCACAAGTATACTGCTCAAAAAAAATTTCCCTTACCTCTTTTCATGCAGTAACTTGATAGCTCTACCAGCAGCTAACATTTTATGCATACAACAGGAGCGATTCCCCAGCTAAACCTGGACCTCATTCAGACATTGGCCATTGCCGGACTTATTTTTTTAACCGGGATGCTGCTCAACAAAAAGATACCATTTCTGGGAGGGCTGAATATTCCCTCGGCTGTTTTAGGCGGACTTGTTTTTGCAGCCCTGAATCTACTATTGCACGACCGGTTCCTGAACATAAAGGTGAACACATCCATACAGCCTTTGTGCATGATGCTGTTCTTTACATCCATTGGCACCAATGCAAGGCTCAGCTTATTGAAAAAAGGCGGCAAACAGGTGATGCTTTTCCTGGTGCTTTCCAGTATTTTTTGTGTGCTGCAAAACCTGGTAGGCATTGGCGTTGCTACTTTGTTTGGAGTGCCAAAACTTTTTGGAGTAATGGCCGGTTCGGTTACGCTTGTTGGCGGGCCGGCAACAGGCCTTGCCTTCGCTCCATTATTTGAAACAATGGGTTTAAAAGGTGCTGAAACAATTGCCATTACTGCCGCCACTTTTGGAATTGTATTGGGCGGTTTGCTTGGCGGTCCTGCCGCTACTTTCCTGGTGAATAAATACCGGTTGGCCAGCAACAGCAAAAAAAATGTTGCTGCCGATGAAACAAATGAGGAGACAACCGACGAAACAATGAGTGTTGACATTGCCCGGGAGAACTCTGGTTTTACCATGAGTTTGGTGAACGTTGGTATCATCATGGGGTTGGGAAGTGCGGTAAGTTATCTTATTGCGCTATCCGGCATTACACTGCCCGCATACATCGGCGCCATGGTTGTGGGCGCTGTTTTCCGAAACATCAACGACCAAAAAGAATGGACCGTGCTCGATCAAAAGACAATAGATTTTGCCGGCGGCATCGCACTGAATATTTTTCTTACAGTTGCTTTAATGGATTTAAGACTCTGGGAGCTCTTTCACCTGGCACTGCCGCTTACGGGCATACTGCTTGCACAATTAATCGTGGTCATTTTGTTTGCACTAACCATTGCTTATGTAGTGATGGGAAAAGATTATGAAGCAGCTGTGATGGCAGGTGGCTTTATCGGATTCATGCTGGGTACCGTTGCCAATGCCATGGCGGTGATGAAAACCATTGCAGGCAAATATGGAGTTGCACCCAGGGCTTTCCTCGTGGTTCCTTTGGTGGGTGGTTTTTTTATCGACTATATCAATGCCATCGTTATTACAGTTTTCGCCAATTTTTTAAAGTAAACATAGTGGCGGCTGTTGTTGTGTGTCCTATTGGCGGTTGCACAACACCTGGCTTCTGCAGCAGGCCACGCCAATTCAAAAGGGGAAATGCTGTTGAAATACGATTAACAATTTGCGGAAAAGTTTTTAAAATAGGTAACCTGGGTTCAAGACATGGTAAGCTATAACGAAATTTAAAGTGCACGGGTGGCAGCAGGATGAGTACAAAGAGGTATGGATTATTTTGGCGGGGCTGGGGTTGGTGAAGGGGTAGCCTCCAATATTAATTACCACTCGCCACTAGTGTAGCCTGGATTGTACGAACGTCCTGTGGGTTTGCTGCGCAGCCCTTTGCATGGAAAAACCCGTTGGGTGTGGCTCGGAAAATAAGATGGTTAAATCAAATAAACCCAACGGGTTTAGAAGGATGGCTACAGGAACAGTCTATCAAAACCCCTAGGGTTGCTAAGCTTGCCTTTAGAGACAGCATCGTTTCACCCCTGCTTTGTAAGGGAGGTTTAAGCAATGCTGAGAAAAATCGTCGGGACTGAAATAGATGCTCACTACCCAAGACCCGTCTTATGCTCCAGCTATTTTCTATGGTCTCCTTCGCATTGTTTATTATAGTTTAATTTAGATTACATTAAAACTAAATAGCACAATATGACTAAGACAATTTTAATAACTGGGGCAGGAACCGGTTTTGCCCGGAGTGCTGCTTTTATACTGGCCAAAAAAGGGCATACCGTAATTGCAACTGCAGAAATTTGGCCGCAGGTAACGGAGCTTATTGAGGAAGCAAAACAGAAGCGGATTAAAAACATTGTTTTCGAAAAGCTGGATGTAACCAGCAAACTAGATCGGGATTATATTCATGCAAAATATGATGTAGATATTTTGTTTAGCAATGCGGGGCTTATGGAAGCCGGCCCGATAGGGGAGCAACCAGTAGATATCATCCGCTCTATGTTTGAGATCAATGTTTTTGCTGCGTTGGAATTTGCACAGGGATTCATCAAAAAAATGGTGGCGAAAAAATCGGGCAAAATCGTTTTCACTTCTTCCATGGCTGGCTTGTTCACGGTGCCATACGTTGCAGCATATTCTGCAACCAAACACGCTCTTGAAGCCATTGCAGAAGGTTTAAAAGCAGAGCTGGCGCCCTTCAATATAAAAATTGCCACCATCAACCCGGGTGCTTATGATACGGGTTTCAATGCCCGTGGTATGGATGCCATTCAACATTGGTACGATCCTAAGAAAAACTTTACTTCCAAAAAAGTCCTGGATAAGTTGGTGAAAACCTTAGACGATCAATTTGAACCGGGGGCTATGGTAGATTTAATTGTGAAGGTGATTTTATCTGATAATGCTAAATTTCGAAATGTACTCCCACAGGTAATAGAAGATAAAATTAAACAAGTGCAGACGGATGCCTGGACCGCAAAAAGCTAGAGGCTTTATTTTCCTGTCGGTTGTTGTACCATCAATCGACAGGAAAATTTAGTTTGACAATTTCAAGAAAAATAAGAGGGCTCCGTTTTGTCTCAAACAAAACTGCCATAGGGTTTACTGCGGCTCTCAACCAACTTACGTAGTGATCACTAAAAAAATAAAACAGGCGCAATCCAAGCCATTCAATTCATTGCCCAAAACTGCAACACTCCAAGCAACTATTGATTAATAGGGTGCTAATAGACCGAAGACCATGTAGACGCCCTCTCTTCTCCCTTACATTTAGAAGTTAGATAACAACGCATCTTTTTCGTCGGGGCTGTCGTATGCGTCGGCTTCGGTTAAATGTCCGTCTATGCTGCTGATACGGGTTAGCTTTTTACCTTGTCTAAATACCAGTTGGAGTCCGTGTTCTCGTTCCCAGTCGCATTCGCAATCTATAGAAAGATAGATATCCTTATCCCTTCTGTATCGTCTTGCCAAGAAAATCTCTGTGGGCTGAATAAAATTCCAAATCTCGTTCTCATCAACTATTTGCCTGAAGCTGTTATCTGCTTCATCACGGTCAACAGTATCTAAAAATTGCATACAGTTATCGTATGCATGTTTTGAAATCAATTTCCTATCATCATTTGTTAGTGATAAGAAATTGGTCAAGGCAACATCTGCTTCTTCCATAAAGGTTGTATCCGCTTCGGGATCAAAATCAGTAAATGTGATGGTCAACTGTTGGTTGCCAAAAAATGGAATCTCAGTGGCTGCACTTTTCCACCAGCTGGGCAGTTGCCTGTCTTGAATAAGTTGCCCGATTGTTTTTGAAAATATTTCTTTGCTCATGTTAATGTATTGAGTGAGTTTTTATTTACCGAATCTATCAGGATAGAGGTTACTTTCCTTTTACCTTCTGTTTCATCCGCATTGCAACAATTTCTTAAAAGTCATTTAAATGCACCTGTATCCATAAACAATACTGCAACAAGGAGTAGGGTATTGTTCAATGTCAGCGGCTTGTTACCTGGCCTTTTTTGTATTTGGAAAAGTGAACGATACAGCAGCCCCGAAGGAACTTGCTGAAATAGACCGATCGGATGCATCTTTATATTTAATAGCTGTGTAGGTCAATGCAAACCACTTATAGCCAAACTCAAAACGAGGGCCAACACTGCTGGTAAATGCCACATCGGGTACAAAGCCATCACCCTTTAGTTTTGGGCTCAAATGGGCAGTAACGCCAACGCCTAGCCGGAAATCGTCGTTGATTTTCCAAAAAGGGGTAAGCTAAAGCGGGAGGCGTGTCAACCGGATATTGGCATTGTCTGCCGCAGTAGTGTTAAACTTAAAACCCAGCGAAGCCCCCAGCATTAGCTGCCGGACATTTGCAAATTGCAATTCCCCACCCAATGCAATAAAGCCGCCCTGACCGGCCCGCATGGTTTGATCTTCGCCATTGGTAAAAAATACCTGCAGAATTTCATCTCCGCCATACTCTACACGAACTTCTATTAAAAACTTAGCGGTTACAGGTTTGTCTGCCTCTTGTGCAAACAGCTGGGTTGTTGTAAAAAAAAGACCCAGGCTTACCAAAAACATTATTCGTTTCATGTAACGGGTTTAAATTTTAAAAATAAAAACTTAGTCTGATGCTGAAAAAAATATTTGATATTATTTCGATGCTGTTTATTGCCAGGGGTCGCTTCCAGCTTCGGTAAAAAATGCCCGCTGTTGGCATGCAGCCTTGTTGCCCTGTTACCTGCTAAAGGAAGTGGTACTACCAACAATCATATCCTGCAGATAAATGCAGACGGTTACACACCGGTATATGCTATCCTAATCCCAACCGGAAAAATAGAATCTTTTGCAGGTACCGCGTTTGATTTTACACAACCAATGAAGATCGGTTCCCGTTTAGATTTTACGGCGGTAATTTTATGCAATCAAAAAATACGTTTAAGTAGGGTAGCAAAGATGATTTCAGTGCGGCTTTCTGCCCGGCAACGCAGCACTTCCCAGATGCGCCCAATCAACCATCTTTTGCCAGCATCATCTTAGAACCTGGCAAACGCTACCTCAGTTCGTCTGTATATAAGTTTTCGGGCAATAATAAACTTTGCATACTTTTAAAAAGTGATGATCTTTCATTTTTAAAATTGCTTATGCTCAAGACTATTGACATTGTCGTGTTTCTCATTTATTTTATTTTAGTTTCTTCTTACGGAATCTGGATTTACAGGAGGAAGAAAAAAATTAAGGAAACTTCTACCGATTTCTTTTTGGCGGAAGGTTCGCTCACCTGGTGGGCCATTGGTGCATCACTAATAGCTTCCAACATTTCTGCGGAGCAATTTATAGGCATGAGTGGGAGCGGCTTTAAACTCGGGTTGGCCATTGCTGCTTACGAGTGGCTGGCCGCAGCGTCCCTAATTATAGTGGCGGTATTCTTTATGCCGATCTATTTGAAAAACCGCATATTCACGATGCCGCAGTTTTTAAAAACCAGGTACAACGAAACTGTTGCGCTCATTATGGCTATTTTCTGGCTGTTCTTATACATCACGGTAAACCTCACTTCCATTTTATACCTCGGTACTTTGGCCATCAATAATTTAACCGGTGGCGATCATTTTCATTTGATCATGATTGCCATTGCTTTGTTTGCACTCATCATTACGCTGGGCGGTATGAAAGTAATTGGTTATACGGATGTGATACAAGTGGTAGTACTGGTAATTGGTGGGTTGGTTACGAGTTATATTGCGCTAAAACTGGTAGCAGAACAGTTTGGCTATGGGGCTAATATTTTAGCTGGCTTTAATACCTTGCTGGAAAAAGCACCGGAGCATTTTACCATGATCTTTGATAAACCAGGGCCGGGAGCTACCAAGGAGCAGGTATCCAATTATGTAGACTTACCCGGTATTTCTATGCTGATTGCCGGTATGTGGATAGCCAATTTAAATTACTGGGGTTGCAACCAATACATCACCCAACGAGCCTTGGGCGCTGATTTAAAAACGGCCAGAACGGGAATTCTTTTTGCAGGATTCTTAAAGCTCATGATGCCACTTATTGTGGTATTGCCCGGCATAGCGGCCTATGTGTTGTATAAAAATGGTGGCTTGCAAACCGAGATGCTCACTAACGGTGAGTTTAGAAACGATAATGCCTATTCTGCCATCCTCGGGTTTTTGCCCGCAGGGCTAAAGGGCTTGTCTATGGCGGCGCTTACGGCAGCCATAGTGGCATCATTGGCGGGTAAGGCAAATAGCATCTCTACTATCTATACGCTGGATATTTATAAAAAATATGTAAAGAAAGATGCAGAGGATAAACAGTTGGTGTGGATGGGGAGGGTAACTGTATTGGTGGCCTTATTGTTAGCCATTATTGTAAACTGGAAAGATTCGCTGGGCATTGGAGGCGAAGGCGGTTTCATCTTCATTCAAAAATATACCGGCTATATTTCACCCGCAATTTTTGCCGTATTTCTTTTAGGATTTTTCTGGAAGAAAACTACTTCCAAAGCTGCTATGGTTGGTATCATTGGTGGCCTGCTGCTGATGGTTTTGTTTGACAAAATCCTGCCCGGCTATTTCCCCGAAACATTTCTTTACACCGCTTACTTAAATGCCGGAGGCATCTATGAAATCCCTTTTTTAATCAGCATGGGCTGGGTATTTTTCTTTACGGTGTTGCTGATGGTCATCATCAGTTTATTGGATAAGCGTGGGCGTGAAAAAGTACATGGCCTGGAAGTAGATCCTGCTATGTTCAAGGTGTCGCCTGGTATCCTTACCATGATCGTTATAATCATTGGGATTATACTGGCCTTGTATATCCGTTTTTGGTAGCAGGCAGTGGCTAGAACAGCGCAGCTGTTTTGAAGGTTTTCAAAAAGAGCCGGCAGCGATACTGTACTTGTATATATATTGGGGAGAGCGTTAGATTCTTGATGAAGGGAATTGAATTAATGTTTGAGCACTGCGGCAGTTGGATCAAGTAAAAACTCACTTGCTTTAAAAGTCTTTTAATGACGTGCGCCTACCCAGCTGCTCTTGAAATTATCCCTTATATATTAGTAGTAACTTGTGCCTGGCTAAGCAGCGTATAACTTTTGCTGAGGCCTATTTTTATAGCACTCATATTTTTACGTTCCCGGTAACAGCAGCCTGAGAACATGAGAATATTTCGGAGTTGTTTTAAATTTTTCTACTAAGAAAATGCAGCAAAACCAACCATTCAAATGAACATCAAACAGTCGAGGTACAGCCTTGTATTTGCATTCTACCTAACTTTTATTGCGGGTTCTTTTTGCATCAGAACTATTTTGTTGGCCTGGAGTGCATCCAAGGCGGGTATTGGAATGTTGGGGCTGTTTAAAATCTATAGCCTCGGTTTTTTATATGACATGATTGTGGCCTCCTGCTTTATGGTACTTTATTCGATTTATCTTTTGCTGATTCCAGAACGCATGAACCGCTCACTCGTAAACAAAATAATTACCTTATTTTTTTATCCTGTAACGCTGCTCATTGCCTTGTTCTCCTTCCTGGCCGAAATCACTTTCTGGCAGGAATTTGAAAGTCGTTTCAATTTTATTGCGGTGGATTATCTTGTTTATACCTACGAAGTAATTCACAACATCAATGAGTCTTATCCTATTCCTTTATTGATAGGAGGAATGCTGGCAGTTTTAGGCGGTATTCTTTGGATCATGAAGCGGCGGGAGGCCTTCACAAATAGTTTCCACTCTGCCACGCCGTTTAAACATCGCCTGTTGTACACAGGGGTGGTGCTGCTAATAGCGTTTGGTGGAATCACTTTATTGAGCAACGACTTTGCAGAAACCGGGGATAACCGTTACAGTAATGAACTGAGCAAGGCTGGTATATTTTCCTTTTTTGCTGCTTTCAAAAATAATGAATTGAACTATGATCAGTTTTACAAAGTGCTGCCAACAGATGCGGCCTTTAGCATAATGAGACAGGAGCTAAAGGAGGATAACATTGATTTTAATAGCAAAAATTCAAGGTCGGTGGGTCGGTATATACAAGATTCGGGTTCCTTGCAAAGACCCAATGTAATCATGGTTACCATCGAAAGCCTCAGTGCAGATTTTCTTGGGGCCTTCGGAAATAAAGACAGTTTAACGCCGGTGCTTGATGCGCTTGCAGCGTCTGGAACTTCCTTTAGAAACATGTATGCCACGGGCACCCGTACAGTGCGGGGTATGGAGGCTTTATCGCTTGGAGTGCCTCCAACTCCTGGCAGTAGTATCGTGCGCAGGCCGGGCAACAATGACCTCACTACCGTAGGAAATATTTTTAAACAAGCCGGTTACGAAAGAAGTTTTCTTTATGGTGGCGACGGTTATTTTGATAACATGAACCAATATTTTGGTAGTAACGGTTATACCGTTATAGACAGAGGTCGCAACCTGCCTGTTGCAGAAAATTATGCAGCAAAAAGATTGCATATTCCCGACAACAAAGTACAGTTTGAAAATGCCTGGGGCATTTGTGATGAGGACCTTTATGATGCCGTTATCAGAAATGCCGACAGCCTGAATTCCTTGCACAAATTGTTCTACGATTTTGTAATGACTACCTCTAATCACCGGCCATATACCTTTCCGGCCAATAAAATAACGTTGCCGGCAGGTAATAGAAATGCTGCAGTGCGATATACCGATTATGCCATCGGAGCATTTTTAAAGAAAGCCTCCACCAAGCCATGGTACAACAATACCGTTTTTATTTTTGTGGCAGACCATTGCGCCAGTAGCGCCGGTAAAAACGAAATAGATATTTCCAAATATCATATTCCCTGCATCATCTACCGGCCGGCAGAAAAAGTGGTGCGAAAGATTGAGGAGACCTGTTCGCAAATTGATTTATACCCTACCTTATTCGCCATGCTGCACTGGCGGTACGAGAGCAATCTTTATGGTACCAATGTGCAGGATCCTCATTACAAGAGCCGGATTCTTCTGGGAACCTATCAAAAACTGGCTTACATGACCCACGACAGCCTGGTAGTGTTGAGTCCGCAACAGAAAGTAGAGACTTATCTCTACAACAGCTCGGCTAATACTCAAACACCTGCTAAATTGGGTGATGTGGTAGTAGGGAAGGCTATCGCAGCATACCAAACAGCGTATTATCTATTTAAACATGATGAACTAAAGCAGCACTAAAACCCTTTGGTCGTTGTCAGGAGCTCAGGCCGTTTCATTTCTTCAATGCTTCATTTCTTTTGGCAGCTCCTTTTAAATGTGAATCTTTTACTAAAGCCGAAACACCGTTAAACTAGCGGTTGTAATTGCATTCTTATGCAGTGTAGAAAACTATTATAAACTAAAAGATTTATTCCAATGAAAAAACTATTCACTTATCTCATGCTGCTCTCTTTCGGCAGTGCAGTATTGGCAAGTTGCGGTGCAGGCAGAAATGCCAACAAGGGCATACTGGGCGGTACTAATGTGGGCGGTACCGTTGTAAAAACAGTAGCCACTGTGGTGGGACTCATCCTGCTTTCTAAACTTTTAAAATCTGTACTAAATACAATCGGAGGCAGCACGGCTTTTGCTAGTTTATCGCAGAACCCACAGTTTACAACAAGCTTTAGTGAGGGTACGAAACTCAGTTCCTTTGCGCAAAACGATTTAATGAAAATAGCTTTGCAGGTGTTGGTGGCAGAAAAATATAAGATTCCGCTGACCACTGTGGTAAACAATTACAGCAGTTTTAATACTGCCGGCGACCTGGCTACCTTCATTGGAAAAAATGCGGATGCGAAGATTTTAGCAGAGATCAAATAGTTAGCAGCCCGCTCAAAAAGTTATGGGTATTGGCATTCATCCCCTTTAGTAAAAAAGCGCTCACCATATTGTTGTGAGCGCTTTTTTAATGGGGCAGCACAGGTTAGCATGCTTGCGACAGAGATTAAAAAACCTGCCCTGCCCCGGAACTTTGTAGAAATTACTTAGGAAGCACTACGGAGTCAATAACATGAATGATTCCGTTGCTGGCTTTAAGATCTGTTGTTGTTACCGTTGCTTTTCCACCGTTTTCGTCTGTTAAAACAACCTGACCGTTTTCGATGCCTGCTGTAAGCTTACCGCCTGCTACCGTAGTTATCACAAATTTACCCTTACCTTTTTGGATTGCCGCCACAACTGCCTTGGCATCAAAACTTCCTGCTACAACATGGTAAGTTAATACTCCGGCAAGTGCTGCTTTGTTCTCCGCTTTCAACAGCGTCTCAACAGTGCCTGCTGGTAATTTTGCAAAAGCGTCATTTGTAGGAGCAAATACAGTAAAGGGGCCTTTACTTTTTAGCGTTGCTACAAGGTCAGCTGCTTTTACTGCGGCTACCAATGTGCTGTGTGCCTCAGAACTCACGGCTACATCTACGATATCTTTTTCTGTTTGTGCCATTGCATTTACCGAGAACAAGGATACCACTAAAAGAATTAGATTGAATTTGATTGATTTCATTTTTGGTTGATTTTTAAAGTGAATAATAGAAAGTGTATAAATGAATTAAAGCATGACCATGAGCATTTAGAGTATTTTTTTCGTCCTGCACATGGCTACTTGGCGTTTAATATTAATTTTCGTTGCTACCTGATTCCAGTAAACAATAACCTACTTTTTGTTTAATTGTTTATCCTGCATAGCTAAACATAATAGTTTTTAGAAAGTTTAGGATTTCTAGAAAATATATTGTTTTAAGAAAGATTTTAAAAGTCCGTTTGGGGAGATTGATGTTATGCTATACCTGACTGTATTTACCTCAATAATGCAGTGTGTTAAAGAATTTACCCGGTTTGGGTGTTATTGTTAAACGATACAGACGTTAAAAGCGGTTGGTATGCAAGGTGCTTCTTCAGAAATGCCGTAAAAGTACTTTTTGCTGGATATATAATTACCGTATATTTACGGTGTAAACTAATTGCTTTTACGGACTTTTACGCTGGTTCAAACGTCATATTGCCGGATTTTTTAGAGCGGGGCTCGTTTCCTCCCGTCTCATTTAAATTGATGTAGGTTCCAGTTTTTAAGCTTCCTTACCTTTCTTAACCATGCCACACTCAGATCAGATTCACCTCCATCTATCCGCATTTTTTGCGGTATCTCCCGACCTTGTTTGCATAGCCAGCAAGGAGGGGTATTTTAAAAATGTAAATGCCTCTGTGTTGAGGGTATTAGAGTATAGCCAGGAAGAATTGTTTGCACGGCCCATCGCTTCTTTTATTGTAGAGGAAGATAAAGAAGCTACCCAAATTACCCGGCAGAAGTTGTTGCAAGGCGAAACCCTGATCAATTTTTCCAACAGGTATATCGCAAAGTCTGGTAAAATAGTTTGGCTGGAATGGACTTCTATTTATTTTACCGAGGATGAAGTAGTACTCGGTATCGCAAAAGACATCACGCAGCGTAAGACGATTGAAAAGTTGGTGGAAGACAAGTACACTAAGTACAAGGGCCTAACGACCCATTTTAAAAACAGCATCGAAAAAGACCGTAAATCTTTGGCCTATGGCCTTCATGAAGAACTTGCCCAGCTTGCCTCTGCCGTAAAGATGGAGCTGGACGTAATACCTATCGTGATGCCAGACTTGCCAGAGATTGCTTTAAAAAAGATAGGGCAGGCCGCTGAAAATACGCAGCTGCTCATCGAGGTTCTTCAACGCCTGAGTTTCTCCATAAGCCCGGCTTTGTTGCAGGATTTTGGCCTTACCGCTACCCTGCAAGGGTTAGCCAGGGAGTTTACCCGCATTAACGGTATCCCCTGCAATTTTACCAGTGCCTATGAGGAGGATAAACTAAGCAGTGAGATTAAAACCGATTTTTTTAGGATATGCCAGGAGGCGCTGAACAATGTAATGCTCCATGCAGCACCCAGCAGCGTAGAGATTCACATACATGAGTCTTCACAACATATTACGCTTTCTATTTTAGACAATGGCAAGGGTTTCGAGCTGGATAAAATAAAAACATCAGGTGGGCTCACCCATATGAAGGAAAGGGCTGCATCCATAAACGGTAAGTTGGAAATTGAAACTGCTGTGGGTGCAGGGACAAAAGTAATTGTGGTAGTGGAGAAAAGCAGCGTATTTGCTGAATAATTAAGGGAAGATCCTGAACTGTTTTATCTATGGTTTATCTAAATAAAAAAATAGCCCCTCCGTAGAAACGGAGCGGCCTTTTCGATTGCTTGCCATATGTAAAACTCTTAGAATAATATTTTTGTCAGATAATGCTATTCTTCATTATCTTGCCAGCCGATTGATTTCTTTGGCCTTTTCGTTGCCTGCCTTTTATTCGATTGCTTGCCTTTTGTAATCCCTTCCTGTTTGATAAATCAAATGTACAGCAGCCTGCGACGGTAATAAAACCAAGTTATTTCCATAATTACTACGTTAAAGACTACTATTATTCTTCCAATCCTTTACGGTATTGCATCTCAGCATTTTTTTGGATGATGTCCAACGGTTTTACCATGTGTAAATAATAAGATGTTTTGGAGATAATCGGGAATGAAGCCCTGGCTTTTACATCGGTTTTTAATTGAGCCGATATTGACACAAATAACGCCAGTGGCAGCATCCTGTGACGTGTAAAGAAAAAAATAGCCCCTCCGTAGAAACGGAGCGGCCTTTTCGATTGCTTGCCATATGTAAAATTCTTAAACTAGTTTTTTTGGAATCGGTTTTCTCCTTATCTTGTCAACCGATTGATTCTTTTGGCCTTTTCATCGCCTGTCTTTATGCTTCGATTGCCTGCCTATTGTACTTCTTCTTGTTTGATAAATCAAAAATAATAACTACCACGGTAGTAATAAAGTCAACTTACCGGCCATTGGCGTATGCTAAAGCCGGTTTAATATAGCTGTAAGTGCGGGTGACACGGCTTATGGCTTTAAAAATGTTACGATGCCCAACCGTTCTACCGATATCGTTTTTCAATTGATCCGCTCGCTTCAGAAATCTGAAAAGCGCAACTTTAAGTTATACATCAAGCGCAACAGCAGCAACGAAGATCTAAAGATCATTGAGCTCTTTGATGCGCTGGATAAGCTTGCAGACTATGATGAGACACAGTTGCTAAAAAAACTAAAATCTATACAGAAACAACAACTGTCCAATACCAAAGCGCATTTATACAAACAAATATTGGCCAGCCTACGGTTGCTTAAAAGCGCCGAAAGTATAGACCTGCAGTTGCACGAGCAACTGGAGTATGCACGCATTCTCTACAACAAGGGGCTATACCTGCAAAGCCTTAAAATACTGGAGAAAACCAAGGAGATGGCAATAGCCTACAATCAGGATAGTTTTTTGCAACAGGTAATATCACTGGAGAAAAAAATAGAAACGCTGCACATTACCCGCAGCATGCAAAACCGGGCAGAGTTACTCACTACAGAGGCGACAGAAGTAAACGAGCGCCGCAGAATCATTACTGCCTTGAGTAACCTGGCGCTAAAATTATACAGTTGGTATGTGCAGAACGGTCATGCCCGGGATGAGGAAGACGAAAAACACATCAAGAAATATTTTCGGCAAAACCTGCCGGCAGAGGCTCATTTACAAACAGGCTTTTATGCCCGGCTTTATCTTTTTCAAAGCTATTGTTGGTTTGCCTTTATTCGGCAGGACTTTTTAATGTATTACCGCTACACACAAAAATGGGTGAATCTTTTTGAGGATCACCCCAACATGATTGGCGTAGAAACAAGCCACTACATCAAGGGTATGCATAACCTGATGAATGCACACTTTGATTTGCGCAATTACCAAAAGCTGGCCCTTACATTAAAACAGTTTCAAAAATTTGCGGAGACTGATATTGTAACACAGCACGACAATAATCGCATACAAACCTTTGTGTACATCAACAGTGCAAAGCTGAACCTGCAAATGAGTGTAGGTAATTTTAAAGAGGGACTCATGCTCATTCCCAACCTGGAGGAAAACCTCGATGAGTACAGCCTTTACCTGGACAGGCACCGCATACTGGTGTTCAATTATAAAATTGCTACCCTGCATTTTGGGGCCGGTAATTATGATAAGTGTGTAGATTATTTGCGCAAGATCATCAACGATCATGTAGACCTCCGCAGCGATTTGCAGTGCTACGCAAGGGTGCTGCACCTGATGGCACATTACGAATTGGGCAACACCGATATTATTGATCACCTCATAAAATCGGTGTATCGGTTTATGGCTAAGATGAAAAATCTTACGGTGATTGAGGAAGAGATGTTTAAATTTTTACGGAAGTCATTTCATGTTCCCAGGCAAAGCCTGAAGCCCGAACTGGAAAAGTTTTTAAACGCCATCAAGAAATTTGAAAAGAGTCGATTTGAAACAAGGGCCTTCGCTTACCTGGATATTGTTTCCTGGGTAGAGAGTAAGTTGTATGATAAGTCTATCAGCCAGATCATCCGGGAGAAATACCTGGCCAGCAACCGGCGATTATCCTATGGCATGCTATAAGATCATCAGGCCGCAACCCCTCATATCACTGTTGTCCAGGCGGCCGAGCACTTCAAAAGAGCCATTGTTGTAAAGCCTGCCCACATCATCGGTTGCAATAAAAGCGCAGCTGTATAAATTGGCTAAGTCTATAATATTAATCGCCCCGGTCGCTGATGCAGTGGGCATTGCCTGCGGAGAGATAATGTCAAATGGGTCATCTGCCGCACGCAGCAATACTTTCATCCATGGCGCTGTATAAAACAATCCTTCTCCTGTAGAGTATGCCTGAGACAAAAGTTCCGTCATGCCATACTCTGAATGAATTTGCTTCAAACCAAAATGTTGTTTTAGTTGTGCATGCACTTCCTGCCTCGTAAGTTCCTGCCGGCGTCCTTTCATGCCACCCGTTTCCATAACGATTGTATGCTGCAATGGCATGGGATATTTTTCAGCAAAATCGAGCAACGCATAGGTAACGCCTATCAATAAAGTGGGGATGGAAGCGGCTTCGTTTTGCAAAATCGTTTCTTGCAGGCGGGCATAGTCATCCAGGTAAAAACCGCTTTGCGGGTACTTGGATTGTTTGATAAAATGATCTACCATGTACACCAGCGATGCATTGCCTTTTTGCAGATAGGAGGGAAGCAGGCCGATGATACAGTAATCTTTTACATCTCCATAAAAAATCCCGAATGCTTGTTGAAAACTCTCTTCATACAATGCCAGCTTCTTCACCCGGTGTTTACTGTTTACCTGCCCGGTAGTACCACTGCTCTCAAAAACTTGAGCAGGTACAAAATGGGTAGTTACAATTTCTTTGGTTTTAAAAAACTGGATAGGCAAAAAAGGTATTTGCTCCAGCTTTGTAACCTCGCTGGGAGCTACATGGAGACTTTTGCAAAAGCCCTGATAGATGTTGTTGTGATCGTATTGAAAATTAAAAACCTCCAGGGCGATGGTTTCAAAGTCCTGCTCTTGAACTTTAAAAATGTTTCTTTCGATATCCTGCCCGGTTGTACTCATGCTGGCTGCAAATTTGGGAAAAAAAAGTTAATATCCCGGAGCAACCCTCAGCCTCTTGTAAAAAGCCTGAGGCTATACTCCTAATATGAAAAGCGTTGTGTAAATTTGGACATAATTATTACATATGAGAAACCTGCTGTTATTTGCTTTCCTCCTGCTCGCCTTTACTGCCTGCAAAAAAGATAAGTTCACTACCGAACCCCAAATTAAGTTTGTATCTGTAAATCCCAATACCGCCAGCATACAGATAGGCAGCCGCATACCGGAAATTACTTTTAGCATTACCGACCAGGAAGGTGATATTGGTAAAAAGGTTGGGGTAGATACCGCTTACATTTATCTTAAAAATAATCTCACGGGTAAATCAGACTCATTGCCTTTCCCCGATTTACTGGCAGCCGGTAAAACTAATTTCAAAGCAGATGTTTCAGTTTCCATCGCCCGTGTGCTGGATTGTAAGTCTTTGCCAAGTGGAGCACTCCATGTAGACACCCTCTTCTTTGACGTGTATGTAAGAGATTTTGAAAGAAACAAAAGCAATGTAATTACAACGGGGCAACCCGTTCTCTTTAGCTGCAGGTAATGCGTTGGCTACGTTTCATCTTATCACATTCTATTTTTGCTTCGCTTTGTGCGGTGGCCCTTTGCTACCAAACATTTGCTTTGCTGCACATAGCACGCAGCGTGGTTTTGTATGCCTTCGTCTTTTTTTCTACCCTCAGCAGTTACAACTTTTATTGGTTGCTTAGTAAGTACAGCTTTGGCAAAAGGCTGCCGATATATTCCTTTCTGCAAAACAACCGCATCTACCTGCTATTGTTTGGTGCGGCTGGTCTTGGCATGTTGTGTTGCCTTTTTTTTATACCAAATATTAAGCTTCATGTAGCGGTTGCCATCGCATTGACCCTTGCCTACAGCATGCCGTTGTGGCCATTTGCCTGGGCCAAATATTTGAGACGGGCAGGAATCTTAAAAACCATCTTACTGGCGTTCACCTGGGCCTATGTAACCGTGGTTATTCCTGCTGCGCCAGTGCTGGCCACAGAAACAGCAGCAGTATTGAGTTTATTGGTTGCCCGCTTTTTTTTTGTGGGAATGCTCTGTGTTATTTTCGACCGGCGGGATGTGAAACTGGATGAAGCTCATGCCATACACAGCATAGCAACAGACCTCAGCAAGCCAACGCTAAACAAACTGATGCTGCTGGCTTTTACGATCTACATGGCTGCAGGCTTGCTCGTGCGCACTCATTTTGCTGACCCTTATCAGTTGGTAGCATTTATAGTTACCGGCATCGTGGTGGGCTGGGTGTATCTTTTGTCGCTCAAGCCAAGAGGCTATTTGTTTTATTATTTTGTGGTAGATGGGCTCATGATTTTTTCCGCTGCTGCTACATTTATGGCTGCACTTTTTTAAGATTGCGTAGCCCAACGCTGCTGAGCAATTTTAAAAGTCTTTCCTCCCGCACTTCAGGTACAATTTACTTTTATTGTGATGGCTACATTAATTACTTTTGCAGCAGAAAAAATAACCTAATGGCCAAAGCAACAAAAAGGAAGTCTATCATTACCGAAGCGTCTTACCAGTTTTTAAAAGAATATGTGAACAATGCATCGCCCACCGGCTTTGAAACCAGCGGCCAAAAGCTCTGGATGAAATACCTGGAGCCTTATGTAGATGAGTTTTTTACCGATCCTTATGGCACGGCAGTAGGCGTGATCAATCCGAAGGCTCCCTTTAAAGTGGTGATTGAAGCGCATGCAGATGAGATAAGTTGGTTTGTGAATTATATTAACCCCGAAGGCCTCATTTATCTTAAACGAAATGGTGGGGTAGATCACCAGATTGCGCCGAGCATGAGGGTGAACATCCATGGCAAAAAAGGAATTGTAAAAGCAGTATTTGGCTGGCCCGCCATTCATACCCGTATGAACACCGGCGACAGCAAAGAAACGCAGCCTAAGGTGGAAAATCTTTTCCTGGATTGTGGTGCCCGCAATAAGAAAGAAGTAGAAGCGCTTGGCATTCACATTGGGGCCGTGGCTACCTACGAAGATGGCTACGACGAACTGGCTCACGACTTTTTAATTGCCCGTGCCTTCGACAATCGCATTGGTGGTTTTATGATTGCAGAAGTAGCAAGGCTTTTGAAGGAAAACAAGAAAAAACTGCCTTTTGGTTTATACATCGTAAATGCGGTGCAGGAAGAAATTGGTTTGCGTGGTGCAGAAATGATTGCCCGCAGAATAAAGCCAGATGTGGCCATCATCACTGATGTAACGCACGACAGCAGCACACCCATGATCAATAAGATCATCGAAGGCGAGTGTATGAGTGGCAAAGGTCCTTCGCTGTGCTATGGCCCTGCGGTGCACAACAAGCTGCTCGATTTTGTGTTGAAGACAGCCGACAAGGCCATCATACCTTACCAGCTCAGAACAACGAGCCGCAGCACCGGTACCGATACCGAATCTTTTGCATACGCCAACGATGGTTGTCCGTCTGTGTTGATATCAATTCCTTTGCGCTACATGCACACTACGGTAGAAATGTTGCACAAAGATGATATTGAAAACACCGTAAAGCTGATGTACGAAACCTTGCTGACCCTTACACCCAAAACCAACCTGAGTTATTTTTCTTAACCGGGTACATACGGTGGATAAATAAGCCGCTTAGCAATAAAAATTATGGAAGATAGATTCGCCAAATATTTGCAGCTCAGTTTCGGACTGTTTGTTTCTATCCTGGGTTTTTTGGTAGCGATAATACTGCTGTTGCTGGGCTTTAAATATGCCTTCCGTTTGCTGGATTATATTCCATGGTTTGTATACCTCTTTGTAATATTTATCATCATCGTGCCCGCCACTTTGTTTGGTACCATCTTTACCATTTATTTTAAAAGAACAAAAACCCATCCTTCTGTTGCGGTAAGATTTATTTCGCAGGGCTTCTTTGCCGTTGCGTTGTTGTGCTGGGCAGCAGCTTTTGTAATGGATATGATTACGTTTTTTAAAACGGGCG
>JBKJKD010000142.1:0-6217 GCA_046597635.1 Ferruginibacter sp.
GGAAGGTTGTATTTTGAACCGGTAAATTCCACCTATGCGTATCTTGATTTTTATTTTTTCATTTTTGATGACTCAACAGGCCATTTCGCAGGCGGGTTATCCTAAGCCCCTGCTCAATGCCAATCACCTGTTTTACATTCAGCACAATGCCAATCATAACACCTATGTGTATGATGCCAGCTTCGCAAAGGCAGGGCAGCTAAGCGATGCAGATCCAGTATCAATTTATAGGGTGGTGTACACAGAGGGTGGTGTAAAAAAAGAACTCACCATGGCACAGCGTGCTTTTGCCTATGGTTTAAAAACAAAAAAGCTTGGCAAGAATATTTTTGAATTCAGTCTTGTTTCCTATCCCCCACATAAGATGTATTTAAAAGTGAGCCGCTCGGGTGTTCCATATGTGGAGACCACGGTGAATGGGAAAAAAATGTTTTTGCAAAGGATGTTTTTGCAGGCAAAAGAGGGCAGTAGCGGCCTGAGCCTTCAACCTGAGTACATTATCTTTTATGGAAAAGATGCAGCCCGAAAAAATGTAGTAGAAAAATTTATTCCAAAGTCTTAAGGTTAATTCACCCCTGAATATTTTCCGTATAAAGCCGGCAGTAATACTTTAGCCTTTTTTCACCCGTTTATAAAATGAAAAGAAGAATTGGTAATATCCTTTTGCCTCCCCAAACATCCAATTCCGGCGATCTTTAATATCAGGGTAATAGTTAAATGCAGGATCTAGCTTGCGTTTCAGCAAAATGCAGGCTCATATTAGCGCTTACTTATTTTATTATGGGTGATTGTTTTTTGCCGGCTGCACTTAAACCGGTCTACGTCATCGCCACGCAGGGCTTCGTGTTTGGTGCTGCGGCCCTTGGTGCGTTCCCGCCATAGTTTAAAACTGCTCGCCTTCAGTTCTGACCGCATGAGTTTTATGACGTCCTGCTGTTTTAAACCAAATTGCATTTCTATGGCTTCAAAGGTTGTACGGTCTTCCCAGGCCATTTCAATGATGCGGTCTTTATCTATCAAACTTAAATTTTCTGCTGTACCCATTTTTAATTGGTTGATTTCATTTTGTTCATTCTGCATTTATCACTGCAATATTTTACTTCACTCCATACCTTTTCCCATTTCTTGCGCCAGGTAAAGGGGCGGTTACACACTACACATATTTTCTCCGCAAGTTGTAACGGGTTTCTTATTTTCTGTTGCTTCATAAACTTTTCAGATATTTTTCTGCAGCAGCAAGATGGTCCGATCTTTTTATGTCAGACATTTTATCAAAGGTACCTACCAGCATGCCAAGCCTGGGGTTTTGCAAAAAGAAATCCCGGTGCACGTGCATGAACCGCCAGAACAATCCATCCCATACCGGTTGCCATTCGCCTTTTTGATAGTCACTCATTTTCATTAAATAATTGCTACCGCTAATGTAGGGTTTGGTGGCCATCAACCCACCGTCTGCAAATTGCGTCATGCCATATACGTTTGGTACCATCACCCAATCATAAGCATCTATAAAAAGTTCCATAAACCATTTGTGTACTTCGTCCGGGTCAAACTCACACAGCAACATGAAGTTGCCCAATACCATCAGCCTCTCTATATGATGGCAGTAACCGGTTTCTAATACTTTCCTGATGGTAATATCAATCGGCGCAATGCCGGTGGTGCCCGTCCAGAAACTGGCTGGTATTTTCCGGGTGAATTTCCAATAGTTGGTGGTGCGTTGTTTGCGTCCTTCCCTTTCGTACACAATGCGTATAAACTCACGCCAGCCCACGAGCTGTCTGATAAAACCCTCCAGCGAGTTTAAGGGTATTGCATTGTTTTCGGCATGATTAAGCACTGCCTCTAAAACTTGCTGCGGCGTCAGCAGGCCGCTGTTCAGCATCGGCGTTAGTACAGAGTGGTGAAGGATGGCTTCTTTTGCTACAATAGCATCTTCATAAATCCCGAAGTTTTCAAATCGGTTTGTTAGAAAATCATTCAGCCATTTCTCTGCAGCCTGATAGCTGGAAACAAAATAATAAGGTTCTTCTGCTGCTCCATAATTCTCCTTAAAATTTTGCTCCACATAAAATTTTGCTTCTAACATGTAACGGTCTTCCTTTGGTAAGTGAACCATTGGGGCTACTCCGGTTTTTGGAAACTTTAAACGGTTCTCTGCATCAAAGGTCCACTTGCCGCCGGTTGGCTTTCCATCTGCTTCCAATAAGAGTTTGCGTTGCTTTCGCTGCTGCGTGTAAAAGTCAGTTTGAAAATAAGTTTTCTTCTTACTTAAATAACCAGCTACTTCTTCCATGCTATTGAGAAAGCCCGGCGAACGATGAACGGTTAATTCTATACCATATTTGCTGCAAGCATTTCTGATGTATTTCTCTAACCAATAATCTGCAAGGTCGGCAACATGAATATTAGTAATTTTTTGTTGAGATAAGAATGCAATCAACTGCTTCACATCATTCCTTTCGTCTGTGGTTTCAATATACTCCACCTTAATGCCTTTTTGTTGGAGATGAGCCTCGTAAAACTTCATGCCGGAACGGTGAAGTACAAGTTTCTTTTTATGAAAATTATATTGACGAAAGAAAAGCCATTCTTCTACGAGGTACACCTGCCTGTTTTTTTGCAGGGCAGGGTGTTGTTCAAACAGCTGATGAGGAAAAATCAAGGTAACTTCAGGCATACATAGCGAAAAACAATTTGTCGCTGTGAATGTTTGATAAGTGTATAAATTACTTCATGGCAACTTACAACAGCGCAGAAATTGCATCCTGGGAACGTTTTTACCGGGCTAATTTTATCAATAGCCTCACGGGCTTCAAATCAGTTAGCCTCATAGGTACTGTCAATGCTGATGGCAAGACCAACCTGGGAATTTTTAGCAGTATTGTTCATATTGGCTCCGATCCTGCCTTGATCGGTTATATCAATCGTCCCATAAAAGCGGCTCCGCATACCATTGCTAATATCCAGGCTACCGGGGTTTATACCATCAATCATATCCATCCTTCGTTTGTGCAGCAGGCACATCAAACCAGCGCAAAGTATGAGGAGGCCGTTAGTGAGTTTGAAGAAGTGGGATTAACTCCTGAATTTCAGGACGGCATTGCAGCTCCTTTTGTAAAAGAAAGTCACATTAAGTATGCGCTCTCCCTGCAGGAAATCATTCCCATTCAGCTGAACAATACTTTCCTCGTTATTGGAAAGTTGGTGGAAGTTTACGTTCAAGATGCTGTTGTGGCAACGGATGGTTTTATACAGCTGGATCAAGTCCATTCTGTTTGCAGCAACGGAATTGATGGCTATTACAAGGCCACTCTTCTAAATCGCTTTGAGTATGCCAAGCCGGGTAAACCTGCCCAAAAAATAACTGCAGGTGAATAATGATTTATGGTGCTAGACTGTATCTCTTTGCTATATATCCGTTTCCACCACATTCGGGTTTTTACTACCGTAGACTCACTGACATAATTTGACTCCATAGCTCCGCCCGGCCGCCTTTTCATTGTCGGCCCCGTGGCTCTCCACAATGGCTGGAACTTTTCTTTTTTAATTATACCCGTAAACAAATTTGGCTATGGGAATCGTCGCCAGCTTTTAGTATGTTGTGGGTGATACAGGGAAGTCTGCCCTTGTGCGCCGTTCCCCCGGCAGTAAACTTGCTATCTAAATGAGTACCCTACGAACTACCTCACTTGAAACATCTAAATCAAAACGATATGAGCAATTCAAACAACTCGTCACTGGTACTGGTAGCAGGCGCTACAGGATTTTTGGGCAGTGAGATCTGCCGTCAATTGATAAAAGCAAACAAGAAGGTAAGAGCCATGGTGCGTGCCACTTCGGATGCAAATAAGGTAGCGCACCTTAAAGAATTGAGCGTTGAAATTGTGGAGGCTGATTTGAAAGATAAGCCCTCCTTATCCCGTGCTTTAGAGGGGGTTTCAGCAGTTATTTCTACAGTTTCCTCCACCTTGTCCAGGCAGGAAGGAGACAGCATTCAAACGGTGGATGAAGAAGGACAAATAAATTTAATAGATGCTGCCGCGGGGGCAAACATAAGAGAGTTTGTGTATGTTTCCTTTTGCGAAATGCCCGGTCGGTTTCCTTTGCAAACGGCCAAACGGAAAGCCGAGAAGCACCTTGCAGAGAGCGGCTTGAGTTATACCATTTTGCAACCAACCTGTTTTATGGATGTTTGGCTGAGCCCGGTGTTGGGTTTTGATTTTCCCAACGCTAAGGCCACTATTTATGGAGAAGGAAAGAACGGTGTTTCCTGGATTGCAATTGAAGATGTGGCTTCATTTGCAGTAGCGTCTTTAGGTAATGCTGCAGCCGCTGGCAAAAGTATCGAGTTGGGCGGTCCGGCGGCTTTGAGTCCACTAGATGTGGTGCATATTTTTGAAAATGTACAGGGCAAAAAATTTGATCTTCAATTCGTTCCTGAAGAAATTTTGAGAGCACAAAAAGAGGCAGCACCCGATCCGTTGAGCGAATCGTTTGCGGGTCTTATCCTGGGTGTCGCCCATGGCAGTGCGGTAAATATGGAAAATGCTATTGATGGTTTTTCCATAGCACTAACTTCAGTAAATGACTATGCAAAAAAGGTGAGCGGGTAAGTGAAATGATAGGTGGAGCTATACGATGTGGCAGCACAAAGCTGTCACTTAGTATTTTGTCTTATCCGTTTTCTCGGTCCAGTCAGCAAAAACCTTCAGCGCCGCTTCTCTTCCAATAGATTTGATGGGAATTTTTCTATCTTCCATATTGGCAGCCATTTCTTCGTACAACATAGAATCATCAAATCCACTGTTGGCAGCATCTTGCCGGTTGTTGGCAAAATAAATTACGGATGGTCTGGCCCAGTAAATGGCGCCAAGGCACATAGGGCATGGCTCGCAACTGGTGTATACTTCGCAACCATCTAATTGAAAACTACCTAGGTTTTGGCAGGCATCCCGGATGGCCACCACTTCGGCATGTGCAGTAGGGTCGTTTGTAGAGGTAACTTTATTATTGCCGCGGCCCACAATAACATCATCTTTCACGATTATACAGCCAAAAGGGCCACCTTCATTTCCTGTAATTGCTTTTTTGGATAAGGCGATGGCTTCCTGCATAAATTTCTCTTCCCGGGTCATGATAAGGTATTTGTTGGCTGTAAATATAGTTGAATAGGGGAGGAAGTCAAGGCTCTTCAGGTTGATATATCCATCCCTGGTATTTGCATCCTTAAAAATGAACAAAGCTTTTCTCTTTTTGTTAGAAGGCTAAATTTGTTTTATAAAAATTAGTTACACATGGGCATACTCAGGCAAATTGCTGAATACTTATACCTTCGAAAAAAAGATCCCAATGCGCCAGATACGCAGTGGGTGAAATATATGCATGGCATTAATCGTTTGTCTATCATCCTTTTTCTTGTAGCAATGGTCATCATCGTAGTAAAACTGCTGCTAAAATAATCACCCATACAACATTGCATAGATACTTTTAGCAGCGTTGGCTGAGGCATGACCGCCGGCGCTGAGGAGTTCTTTTAAATCTTTGTAATCTTTTTGCAGGGCGGTTTTTTTGCCTTCGTCAAAAAGTAACAAATTCAATTCCTTTACCAGGTTTGCTACCGTAAGTTCATCCTGTATCAACTCTTTCACCACTTCTTTGTCCATGATGAGGTTTACGAGGGAGATGTATTTTATTTTGATAAGCTTACGGGCGATGTGGTAAGAAATTTTATTACCCTTATAACAAACTACCTCGGGCACAGCAAAGAGAGCAGTTTCTAACGTGGCCGTGCCGCTGGTTACCAGCGCCGCTGTAGAATGTGACAACAACTCATACGTTTTATTGCTTACCGCTGCCACGTTTTTATAAGGAGCCACAAGGTTTTCATAAAATGCAGACGGCAAGCCCGGCGCTTTTGCAAGCACAAACTGGTAGTCAGCAAAATGATCCGCAACCTGCAACATGATCGGCAATTTTTTCAAGATCTCCTGCTGACGGCTACCGGGAAGTAAGGCAATAATTTTTGGGGGAACCGCCTGGTCATTGGTCAATGGGTCATTTGTCATGGGGTCATTAGTCTGTGGGTCATTGGTCATGGGGTCATTTGTCATGGGGTAATCTGCTATTGAGTTAGTTTTTCCAACATATTGCTCATTGCCCATTGCCCATTGACTATTGACCATTGACCATTGACTATTGACCATTGCCCATCGAC
>JBKJKD010000180.1:0-21689 GCA_046597635.1 Ferruginibacter sp.
TCTCTTAAATTCGGTAGCTATGCCTAAAGGAACAATTTATCTCTCACAAATCAAAGGGAAGAAACCGGGCACCCAACCAGCATCGAAAACGCTAAGTATTGTGACCCTAATATAAAACGAGTGCTCGGCACTGAGCTCTTCAGGCCTTAACTCAGGTTAACTCTATCACGGTTATTTCAGGCAATACACCCACCCTGCCGGGATAACCAATAAATCCAAAACCACGGTTCACATATAATTTTTGACCGTCGCCCTCGTACAAGCCAGCCCACTGCTTGTACATGTATTGCACAGGGCTCCATTTAAAACCAGGTATCTCTACACCAAACTGCATCCCGTGCGTATGACCACTCAGCATAAGGTCTACATCTTTGTACAAGGTTTTTACTTCGGCTTCCCAATGGCTGGGATCATGGCTCATCAATATTTTAAAAGGGTACTGTTCTGCACCAGCATGTGCAGCAGCCATTTTTCCGTGCTTGGGAAAACGACCCTTGGCACTCCAGTTTTCAATACCAATAACCGCTATCTGTTCTTCGCCTTTTTCTAACACCACGTGCTCATTCATCAACAATCGCCAGCCCATATCTGCATGCACCTTCTTCAAATTTTCGAGGTTCTGCTCTTTGCTGATGCCTTCAATGGGCCATTGCACATAATCGCCATAATCGTGGTTGCCCAGGGTAGAAAATACGCCCATGGGTGCTTCCAGTTTAGCAAACACATCTTTTAAAAAATCCATCTCGGTTGCCTGGTCATTTACGAGGTCACCTGTAAAAAGTATCAGATCCGGCTTTTCAGCAAGTATTTTATCAACACCCGCTTCCACCGCCTTTTTATCTAAGAGGCTGCCGCTATGAATATCACTGATGTGTACAATCTTGAGCCCCTTAAAAGCTGCAGGAAGATTTTCGTACGAGAGCTGTAGTCTTTTTATGTCGTAGTTATATTTATTGCCAAAGCCATAAACAAGGCTGCTGAAAAGGGTGCCACCGGCTGCTATACCCAGCCAGCTTAAAAAAACGGAGCGACTAATACCTTCTCCACTCATCTTATCTACCTCGGTATTGTTGAACAACAGTTTACCAGCAGCCCATTGAATACCCCGGCGAAGGTCGTCGGTTAAAAAAAATATCATGGCCGTGAGTTTCGCCAAAAAAAGTCCAATAATGGTTGCAAATAAATACGAGCGGGTTTTCTTACCCAGCACTTGTGGTTCTGTAAACACAAATACCAAAAAACCAGCTACGGCCAGCACAGTTACTGCCCAGTAAACAGCTCCGATGATAAATTTTGCCTTAGGAGATGCTGCCTGAGACACCGTTTTTATAGCCTGGTAAAAGTAAAAATCAAGAGCCAGCATAAAGCTGATAAATAGTATAACTCCAAGGGGTGAACGCATATTTTTGAATTGAAAGTAGGCTTAAAACTGAATAAACTCTGCCAATTGTGTTTGAATGGCCTGAAGTGTATTTTGATCGGTAAACTGGTAATCCTTATTCATAAGTTTGTCTACAAGGCTTATAGGTAGCCGGTTAGGATGTACCAGCATTTTCATGTGCAGCAACACACCTGTAAGATGCTCCATACCCCTAAGATTGCCAGCCCTACCGGTAGATACCCCCACGAGCAGCACTTTTTTATGCCACCACACATTCTTTACATCACTGTTGTCTATCATTAGTTTCAGAATGCCGGGGTACGATCCATTGTATTCCGGCATCAGGATGATAAACTTGTTTGCAGGCACAAGCAGTTGCTGTTCTGCCTCTTTAAAGTTTGCGTCCCTTACGCTGCCATCAATATAGTCAAGCGCATAAATACTGGCTTCCTGCTCAAATTGTTCCCTTAAAATTCTTTGGTATTCGCTTGCTACCCTGCGGGTATTGTTGTCTTCTCTGCTTGAACCCGATATAATTGTTAACATGAATGTGTTTTATGTGTTGGCTTATGCTGCCTCTACAACGTTGAGGTATTACTATTTGTTCCAATTTTATACCGTTTAACTAAATTTGCCATCTTGACACATTTTAAGCATTTACCGTGAAATTATTCCGATGTTTGCCAAATTGCTGGAACCCTTCGCCGTTGGTTACAAAAGCTAGCGTAAACCAATCCATCGAAATTAAAAACAACCAACAAAAAACTGTACGAAAAGCATGGCTAGAATTATAGGAATCGCCAATCAAAAAGGAGGCGTAGGAAAAACAACCACAGCAATTAACCTGGCGGCAAGTCTTGCTATATTGGAATACAAAACGCTTTTGGTAGATGCCGATCCTCAGGCCAACAGCACTACCGGCACCGGTTTCGACTTGCACAATATTACCAAAAGTTTGTACGACTGCATGGTAAATGAAGCAGAAGCCAGTGAGGTTGTACTTAAAACAGCCATACCCTGCCTGGACCTTATCCCTTCTCACATAGACTTGGTAGGAGCAGAAATAGAAATGATCAACTACCCCAACCGGGAAAGCGTGCTAAAAAGAATTTTAGAACCTCTGCGGGAGCAATATGATTTTATCATCATTGACTGTTCTCCTTCCCTCGGACTGATAACAGTTAATGCGCTTGTGGCTGCGGATAGTGTGGTAGTGCCTGTGCAAACTGAATTTTTTGCATTGGAAGGCTTGGGTAAATTACTAAACACGGTAAAGATTGTGCAGAACCGCCTGAATACTGAGCTTAAAATAGAGGGGATCTTGATGACGATGTATGACGGGAGGTTGCGCTTGTGCAACCAGGTAGTGAGCGAAGTGAGGCGCCATTTTGAAGAGATGGTTTTTGAAAGTATCATTCATAGAAATACCAGATTAAGCGAAGCGCCTAGTTTTGGAAAACCGGTTATTCTTTACGACAGCGACAGCAAGGGTGCCATCAACTACTTAAATCTCGCAAAGGAAATTTTGCAGAAAAATAACCTGACCAAAATAAACCAGGCAGACAAAATAATGAGCTGATTACCGAACTGCTTGCTGTTCACTCACGGGCCAGTTGCCTCTGTTTTCAAAAACATTCAGTGTATAAATTAGTTATCGGCTAATTATCGAATTATCAAATTGTAGTTATGAGTTTACCCAATAAAAAAGATGCACTAGGCAAAGGAATCCGCAGCCTGTTGCAAAATATTGATTCGGATCTTAAGAATGCTTCGGGCGATTTAAAGAGAGAACTTATTGAAAAATCCACCTCTGTGGCCCGTATTCCGCTAGACCAGATTGAAACCAACCCGAACCAACCGAGGAAAGATTTTGATGAAACGGCTTTGAGCGAACTGGCTTCTTCTATTAAAATGCACAACCTCATTCAGCCGCTCACTGTAATGCCTGCATCCAATGGCAAATACAGGTTGATAGCTGGTGAACGCCGCTTTAGAGCCGCTAAGATTGCGGGCCTGAAAGATGTACCAGTTTATGTAAGGGAAACGAACAACAGCCAGTTATTGGAATTGGCTTTGCTGGAAAACCTGCAAAGAGAAAATCTTAATGCCATAGAAATAGCCCTTAGTTACAAGCGCCTCATGGAAGACTTAGAGTACACTCAGGAGCAGGTGGCCGAGCGCATGGGCAAAGAAAGAAGCACCGTTACCAATTATATTCGGCTGTTGAAGCTGCCGCCCGATATCCAGGTGGCCGTAAGAAACGGCATCATTAGCATGGGTCATGCCCGGGCGCTCATTAATGTAGATGTGGTAGACAAACAACTTTTCATCTTTTCTGAAATTAAAAACAAAGGCCTCTCCGTAAGGCAGACAGAAGACCTGGTGAGAAGAATGTACACAGGCTCGCAGGCTGTTAAAACAAGCCTAAAACCAAGCCTGCCGCCAGCTTATAAAAAAATTGAAGATAATTTAGCATCACAGTTTGGTACCAAGGTCGTGCTCAGCCATACCAAAAAAGGAAACGGCAGCATTTTGCTGGAGTATTATTCACTGGAAGAACTGAACGCTTTATTAGAAAAACTGAATGTAAAAATAAGTTGAAGCTAAGCAAACAAATAGGATTGGTAGTGATGCTCTGCGTTGCTGTTTCACTTGGGGGGCAGGCGCAAAATACGGGTGACAAAAAAGACTCGATGCGCATTAAAACGAACCCGGTCATACAAACCAAAGCTAAAGACAGCATTAAAAAATACGATCCCAACATAGCCGTTCGTCGTTCCCTCATGTTGCCTGGTTGGGGTCAGGCCACCAATAAAAAGTATTGGAAAATTCCGCTGGTGTACGGTGCACTTGGCACCACGGCATTCATTTTCTTCAGAAATATTAGTCAGTATAAGGATGCTAAAAATGCCTACATACTCGCAAGTGATACCATACCCGGAAATGATATCTTTATTAAGCAACCTTATTTCAGCGTAAAGGATCAGCCAGAGCGCATCAGGGTTTTTAGAAATGCCGTGCGGCAAAACATAGATTACTCGGTATTATTTTTCATTGCATTTTGGGGTCTCAATGTAGCTGATGCAGCCGTAGATGCCCACCTCAAAACTTTCGACGTAAGCGATGAATTAAGTCTGCAAATAAAAGGCGGCTACAGCCCAATGGCAAACACCAACGGCATTAGCCTTGTGTTGCATATCGGCCGCTAGCATACAAACCTCCCCTACAGTTTTCAGATCCATTATATTGCAGTCTCAATTTTAAAAAATTTGATAAGGATGAAAGATGTTCTCAAAATAGCATTGATAGGTTATGGAAAAATGGGTAAAGCTATTGAAGAAATAGCGCTGCAAAAGGGACACACTGTTGTACTTAAAATAGATGCGGACAACCAGGAAGATATGAACAAGGCCAATTTGCAACAGTGCGATGTGGCGATAGAGTTTACCAGTCCGCATTCGGCAGTTCAAAACATCAAGAACTGCATGGATGCAGGCATCCCTGTTATCAGCGGCTCCACCGGGTGGCTGGATAGTTGGGAAGAAGTGAAGCAATACTGCGACGAACAACAAGGGAGCCTTTTGTACGCAAGCAACTTTAGCATTGGGGTCAATATTTTTTTTGAAGTAAATAAAAAACTGGCATCGTTAATGGCTCCGCACAAGGAGTATGAAGTGAAGATTGAAGAAATACATCACACAGAAAAAAAGGATGCGCCAAGCGGCACTGCCATCACGCTGGCAGAACAAGTATTGGATTTTTATCCACGGAAAAAAAATTGGGTAAATGAGCTAACCAACAACCCGGCAGCATTGAGTATTGTGAGCAAAAGGATAGACCCCGCCCCCGGCACACATGTGGTAACTTACCACTCAGCTATTGATGACATAGAAATTATTCATACGGCCCACAGCAGAAAGGGTTTTGCAAGCGGTGCGGTGCTGGCTGCAGAATTCATGGTCGGCAAAAAAGGTATTTTCACCATGACAGATGTGCTTGGTTTTTAAAACCCTCATATAAGTTTGGTTGATCACGGCATGGTAAGCTTCAGGTACTTTCGGGTTCAGTTTCGAAATTCTCGCCATAAAAAAAACCGCCCCGGTTGGAGCGGCTGAATCCTTTTTAAAAATTAATTAGTTTGAAAAAGTATAACCTAAGCGGATATTAACGAGTCCGAAAGAACCACTTTTGCTGTAACCATCATAAGCTGCGCTTACATCTACCTGTGGGCTCAGAAAATAGCCTGCTCCAAAAGAATAGGCCGTTGCTGATCTGGAATCGGCTCCTTTGGTTTTCAAAATACCAACACCCACTTTACCTCCCAGGTAAAACGCAGGGGATGGAAAAAAACGTAAACCTGCCCTGATCGGAACAATGGATAAATCATTAAACCCATCCTTTCCAAACAACACGGTGTATCCTGCATCGGCGGTGAGGGCAACCTTGTCGGCGATACCGTATTGGCCCAGCAAATCGATGCCTGCTCCAATGCTGGTGCTATTGAGGTTACTTAGAGGGATGGCAAGATTTCCGCCGACGCCAATTTTAAATCCCCGGATGCCAGGACCCTCCTGCGCAAGTACAGCAAAAGAGGCAATCATAATCGTTGCAATAAAAAATAATTTTTTCATGTTGATGGTTTTATTTTTAAACATCCAGCCCATATTGTGACTGGAATCCGAGGCTGGAAAATGGATCAATCCTTTCATATTCCATATCGGGCTAATAAAGCTATTCAAAAACTATGCCCGGCAAAATAGTTTGAGCATTTTCACTTCCTGATTTTTCTTATCCTAATTAATTTTTAATGCTTCGGCACTAAACATCCTTCTTTGGCGCCATTATACAACAAGACTTGGAGGAGTTTTATAAAAAACTTTTACAAAGTGAAAGCCACAATCTGCCAACCCAATTTTAAAAACTACCTAACTTTACCGCATGGAAAATTACTTACCAGAACTTTTTAAAGATCAACAGCATAATCAAAATAATTTTTTTCTGATTGCAGGTCCCTGCGTAGTAGAAAGTGAAGGCCTGGTAATGGAAGTGGCAGAAAAAGTAAGTGCCATTTGTAAACGCCTGGGCATTCCATATATTTTTAAAGCCTCTTACCGCAAGGCAAATCGCACCAGCGCTACCTCGTTTATGGGTATTGGCGATGAAGAAGCCATGAAGTTGATTAAAAAAGTAGGTGATCATTTCTCCCTGCCAACCACAAGCGACATTCATTCGCATGAAGAAGCTGCCATTGCTGCTGAATATGTAGATATTTTACAGATCCCGGCATTTTTGTGCAGGCAAACAGACTTGCTGGTTGCGGCTGCCCAAACAGGCAAAATTGTAAACGTAAAAAAAGGCCAGTTTTTAAATGGTCCGTCCATGAAATTTGCAGTGGATAAAATTAAAAATGCCGGCAACAACAAAGTGGGTTTAATAGAAAGAGGAAACAGTTTTGGTTACCAGGACCTGATAGTTGATTACCGCAATATTACGTGGATGAAAGAAATTGATGTGCCCGTTGTTATGGACTGCACACATTCTTTGCAGCAACCCAACCAGGCTGCAGGCGTTACGGGCGGAAACCCTGAATTGATTGAAACGATTGCCAAAGCGGCTATTGCCACGGGCGCAGATGGTTTGTTTATTGAAACTCATCCTAATCCTTCGGTAGCAAAAAGCGATGGAGCCAATATGCTTCGGTTAGATCTGCTGGAACCTTTGCTGGAAAAATTAGTGAGGTTAAGGGCGGCTTTGTAATTCTTAAATTCTTTACACTTCACATCCTATTGACGGAGTGGATTCCTCTTCCTGCTGAAAATATAATTTTTGACGTTCATCCAAAAAGCTACAAAAAGATAGATGATAAGCGGAGAGCCCATGGTAAGAAACGAAATGTAAATAAAATATTTTCGAATGGTGGTAGTAGCAATGCCCATCTTATCGCCGATTGCCTCGCAAACTCCGAATACATGCCATTCAATAAAATACTTAAACCGGTTCATTTATTAAAATTAAAGAGATTTAACTAATAACAAGCACTTTAATTAGTGAGTGAGTTTCAGTAAATTTGCCCTCGCAGGTATAAAGTTGCCCGTTTTAACCCAAATTATTATTAGAAAATGCGCCCTGCGCAAACACCCGGCACTAAATGAGCGCCTTATCACCAATTCATTCACCTAATATTTCTCTTCTATGGCTTTCGACATTGAAATGATCAAAAAAGTTTACGAACACTTTCCTTCCCGTATTGCTGCGGCCCGGCAGGTTGTGGGAAAACCCCTTACACTTACTGAAAAGATTTTATATGCCCATCTATGGCAAGGTGACGCAACTGTAACACAAGAAAGAGGAAAAAGTTATGTTGATTTTGCACCAGACCGAGTAGCGATGCAAGATGCAACTGCCCAAATGGCTTTGTTGCAATTTATGCAAAGCGGCCGTACAAAAGTTGCCGTACCGAGTACGGTGCATTGTGATCATTTAATTGAAGCCAAAGTAAATAGCAAAACAGATTTGGACCGTGCGGTAACGGAAAGCAGCGAAGTATATGATTTCCTTGCTTCCGTTTCTAACAAATATGGCATCGGTTTCTGGAAGCCCGGTGCTGGAATTATTCACCAGGTTGTATTGGAAAATTATGCATTCCCCGGTGGTTTGATGATTGGCACCGATAGCCATACCGTAAATGCGGGAGGCCTTGGAATGATAGCGATTGGTGTGGGTGGCGCAGATGCCTGCGATGTAATGGCTGGCCTTCCGTGGGAATTAAAAATGCCCAAGCTCATTGGAATAAAACTTACTGGCAAACTAAATGGCTGGACGGCTCCCAAAGACGTAATCCTAAAAGTTGCAGGTATCCTTACTGTGAAAGGTGGTACCGGTGCGGTGGTGGAATATTTTGGCGAAGGCGCTACCAGCATGAGTTGTACCGGTAAAGGAACGATTTGTAATATGGGTGCCGAAATTGGTGCTACCACTTCTACTTTTGGATACGACGACAGTATGAGCCGCTATTTGAAAGCAACCGGCCGTGAAGAAATAGCTGCTCTCGCAGATACTATCAAAGATTCCTTAACCGGCGATGCAGAAGTATATGCCAACCCGGAATTATATTTTGACCAGGTAATTGAAATAAATTTAGATGAACTGGAGCCACACTTAAACGGTCCGTTTACACCAGACCTTGCTACGCCGATTTCTAAAATGAAAGAAGCTGCGGCCGCCAACGGATGGCCCACAAAAATTGAAGTGGGGCTAATCGGTAGTTGTACCAATTCTTCTTACGAAGATATCAGCCGGGCTGTTAGCCTGGCAAAACAGGTTTCTGATAAAGGTTTAAAATTACAATCAGAATTTACCATTACGCCAGGCAGTGAACTGGTTCGTTACACAATTGAAAGAGATGGTTTTTTAGAAACTTTTAATAAAATTGGTGCTACCGTTTTTGCCAATGCATGCGGACCTTGTATAGGTATGTGGGCAAGAGTAGGTGCAGAGAAAGCAGAAAAAAATACCATCGTTCACAGCTTCAACCGAAACTTTGCAAAACGTGCAGATGGCAACCCCAATACTTTTGCATTTGTAGGTTCTCCTGAAATTGTAACAGCAATGGCTATTGCAGGAAGTTTGAATTTTAACCCACTCACAGATACATTGACCAATGATAAAGGCGAACAGGTAAAACTGGATCCGCCCTATGGTGATGAATTACCCACTAAAGGATTTGCAGTGGAAGATGCAGGTTACCAGCAGCCCGCCGAAGACGGAAGTGGCGTGCAGGTAATTGTTTCTCCGGATAGCAAAAGATTGCAAATACTGGATCCTTTTGCAGCATGGGAAGGCACTGATTTAAAAGGATTAAAATTGCTGATTAAAGCAAAAGGAAAATGTACCACAGATCATATTTCCATGGCGGGCCCATGGTTAAAGTTTCGTGGCCATCTTGATAATATCAGCAACAATATGCTCATAGGCGCATTGAATTATTTTAATGAAAAAACAGACCTTGTAAAAAATCAATTGACTGGTGAATATGGTACGGTACCTAATACCCAGAGAGCATACAAAGCGGCGGGCATCGGCACTATAGTAGTAGGCGACGAAAACTATGGCGAAGGATCCTCCAGGGAACATGCAGCTATGGAGCCGCGGCACCTTGGTGTAAGAGCGGTATTGGTAAAATCATTTGCACGCATACATGAAACCAATCTTAAAAAGCAAGGTATGCTTGGATTGACATTTAATGATAAAGCCGATTACGAAAAATTCCAGGAAGATGATAGCATTGATATCATTGGGTTAGCGGAGTTTACCCCGGGTAAGCCGCTGGCAATGGTTTTGCACCACACCGATGGTACGGCCGACATTATTACTGTAAATCATACTTATAATGAACAGCAGATAGAATGGTTCAAAGCAGGAGCTGCATTAAATATCATTCGCAGAGATTTTGCAGAAAAGAATCAGTAAAAGCTAACAGAACAAGACAGTCTATTATTACAAAAGTTGCAGCGTATGTTGCAACTTTTTTTATTTGTTTACCAGCATTTGTACATTGAGCATCAGCGTTGCATCGCACTCTTGTACAGCATACCATTGGGCAACATTTTAGAAACCTATTATGATCAAGATTTAAATAAACCCTGGCGAGGGGCTTTGCTCCTTAGGAGCCTTAGCTTTGCAGCAATGGTATGGGTTTTTATAATTGCTCCTTCGGAGCAAAACCTATCATTAAAACATTCGAAAATGCCTTGCTCCTAAGGAGCAAAAAATAACCGCCAGATTATCATTTTTTACAAAGCTTCAGCCCCAAAGGGCTCGAAAACTGTGGAGAATCGAGCTTTCAGCACGTTTGCAATTCGGACCTATTTCATCTATGCTGGCTCCACTTCAAACATCTCTGCCAATATTTTATACAATACAGGATGTTTTTCTTCGAGCAATTGCGGTCTTTCAAAAAAATACTCCGCCACTACCGCCAAAAATTCTGCTTTATTGGTGAGCGCATAATCATCTATATCAGATTTTCCTTTTGAAATGAGTTGCATTTTCTTGTGCATCAAGTCCAGCCATGGTAGCACATATTGCTTATCCAGCAACAGGTCGGGAATGCCATCTGTTTCTCCATCAGACTTGTCTATGAGGTGCACAAATTCATGAATGGCTGTGTTGCGTTTGTCTGACTGGTTGCTAAAACCCTGCCTCAAGGCAACTTTAGAGAGTAACATACTTCCTTCAAATGGACCAGTGCCTACCATACCCAGGATATTTCTGTCGGCATTTCCCGTGGATTCAAACTGCATGTTGATCGCATCTGCATACAACAAAACTTCCCTCAGGTTGTGGTACTTCCACTTTGTAAAATTAAAGATGGGAATCACCGCAGCGGAAGCCACCAATAATTTATCCAGCTTATCTGCTGCTGTATCCACACCGGTGATTCTTGTGTGGGAGAGAAAATACCGAACGTCTTCTTCAAACTGAGACCTTCTCTCGGCTGCAAGCCTCCTGTAGAACAGCACATTTTTTTCCAGGAGTTGTATATCAATTTCCTCCACATCAGGATTGACAGCTTTCTTACTTCGGGCACCAAAAAAATACCAGGCGATAAATATTGCGATAGCTATTAAAAGAAGAACAGGAATCATGGGACATGTTGCTTTTTAAAAATTACAGGAATAGGTTCGTTAGTCAATAACATCAAACCATATTTTTTTATCATCCTTCCAGTCGCCATTGTAATTGATGGTGAGTTCCTCACCTGCCTCGATGCTTTTTACCGTCTGTATGGTAATGGTTTGTTCATCAAAATCCATAAAATAATCGCAATTGCTTTCGTAACTATGGTTGTAAATCGGCACCAGCCCCAGCGCCATGCAGCACTCTTCTTGCTGCGGCCCCCATTCAAAAATATAGTCATGTAGCAGGGTCTTATCCAGGTATATTCTATCTTCCTTTGTCATAACAATTACAGGCGACTCTTCCACTGTAGTACCAGCCTCAAGAGACACAGCAGTGAATACGCCCCTGCCCTTTGCGCCGGTTGGCTGCACAGAAAGAAATTGACTCAACATATTTTCAATTTGGTTAAAAAAGTTACATTGCAAAGTGGTTAACGAAAATAATCATTTGAAGCATGTTAAATCAAATAGACGAAATATCGCTGCAGCAACAATTTGAGGAGATCATTGCCTCCGAAAACAAACTGGCTACCAAAGATTTTTTAAACAACCAGAACATCAGCGATGTTGCAGATCTTATTTATGATAACGAAGACTATGAATCGCAAATAATTGCCCATCTTTCCATCCACCGGGCAGCCGGCGTTTTTAAGATCTTAGATTTTAGTGTTCAGAAAAGAATCATCAAAGATTTACCGGTATTTAAGTCTGCAGAATTGCTCAACGAATTGCCGGCAGATGACAGGGTAGCTTTTTTAGAGGAACTGCCCAATGCAGCCGTAAGAGAACTTATTAAAACTTTAGACCCCGAAGAACGAAAGATAACGTTGGAATTATTGGGCTACCCCGAGAACAGTGTGGGGCGCCTCATGAATCCTGACTATGTGTATGTGTACGAATACAACACGGTTAAGGAAGTGATAGAAACTATACGTCGGTATGGCATCAACTCCGAAACCGTAGACGTTATTTATGTGATCAACGAAAAAGGAGAATTGCTGGATGATCTTCGTATCAGGGATATTATTCTTGCCTCGCCGGAGGTAAAAGTAAGCGACCTCATGGACGGCCGGTTTATTGCGCTTAATGTGAATGAGGACCAGGAAAGTGCAAGTGAAGTTTTTAAGATGAATAACCGTGTAGCACTGGCGGTGGTTGACGATAATGACCTTTTGTTGGGGATTGTTACCATCGATGATGTGCTTTGGATAACACAGGAAGAGTTTAGTGAAGACATTCAAAAAATAGGCGGTACAGAGGCCCTCGAAGAACCCTATCTGGACATCAATATTTTTAAACTGGTGAAGAAAAGGGTGAGCTGGCTGGTAATTTTATTTCTTGGCGAAATGCTCACAGCCACAGCCATGCAATACTTTGAGGCAGAAATTGAAGCCGCTACGGTCTTGGCGTTGTTCATCCCTTTGATCATGAGCAGCGGGGGCAACAGTGGCTCCCAAGCTTCCACATTGATCATCCAAGCCATGGCCTTAAAAGAATTATCCATCAACGATTGGTGGCTGGTGATGCGCCGGGAACTTGTTACGGGTTTCATGTTAGGCATCATCCTCGGTAGCATTGGTCTGGTGCGTATTATCCTTTGGCAACAGTTGCATATTTACGACTACGGCGTGCATTGGAAATTGATTGGTGCCACTATATTTTTCTCTCTAATGGGTATCGTATTATGGGGCAGCCTGATGGGTTCCATGCTACCGATTATTTTAAAGAGGTTGAAATTAGATCCCGCTACTTCTTCGGCACCCTTTGTAGCTACACTCGTGGATGTTACGGGTATCGTTATCTATTTTTCTGTAGCCTACTTTTTTTTAAAAGGAATATTATTGTAATATTTTCACAGGTACGCTGTTGGTTGCTGGTAACGACGGCAGGCCATACTTTCTAGTTTGTAAAATCGGCCGACCCTTCTTGATTTTCACCACAAAAAGATTGTCGTATTCATTATCCGGAATATCTTTTAGGGCATAATTTTTTATGCCGACCTGCCTGATGATACCTGACAAGGTATTGCTATGGCCTATCACCAATATATTTTTATAGCGTGCTGGCAGCGTACTTAATTTTTTGAAAAACATTTCGCCCGTTACATCTGCAACATAATGCATGGTATCAATTTTTTTATAGAGACGCAGGGAATCCCCGGTCATACCAGTTCGGCGGTAATTGGTAACCATGATCAAATCGATTTGTTTATTTTTCAGTTTCCTGAAAAGATCAGCTGCCCGCATTTTACCTGAAGCCGAAATAGCAGGATTGTTGCCGGTATCTTTTTCGGCGTGGCGGACAATGTAAAAGGTACGTCTATAATTATCGGAAGGTTGAGCCTGAAGTGAAACAGTAAGCCACATCGAAAAAAGCAAGAGAAGCCCATGAATTCTAATCATTTTACAGAATTTGAAAAGCGTTGTAAAGTCTGAAAATAACCCTAAAAACCGCAATTAGCCATAATTTTCGATAATATTGTGGCTTAAAGTTTTTATAACAATCCAAAATAATTGATATGTGTGGAATTGTAGGTTATACCGGCCCTAAGCAAGCCTACCCGGTAATTTTAAAAGGCTTAAAAAGGTTGGAATACCGTGGGTACGATAGTAGCGGAGTGGCTTTAATAAAAGATGGACAATTATCGGTGCATAAAAAGAAAGGTAAAGTAGCCGAACTGGAAGATTACCTGGTGGGCAAAAATGTAGATGCTCACATTGGCATTGGCCACACCCGCTGGGCTACGCATGGCGAACCAAGCGACCGCAATGCTCACCCGCATACTTCTGCCAATGGCCAATTTGCCATGATACACAACGGTATTATCGAAAACTATGCTTTGCTTAAAAATGAATTGCTGAGTAAGGGCTATACATTTACGAGTGATACGGACACAGAGGTATTGCTAAACTTTATTGAATACATTCAAAAAAATAACAACTGCAGCCTTGAAGAAGCGCTGCGTATTGCTTTGAAAAGGGTGACAGGTGCGTACTGCATTCTATTGATAGACAAAGACGATCCTGAAACCATTATTGCCGCTCGCAAAGGAAGCCCTTTGGTAATAGGGGTTGGCAAAGGTGAACATTTTTTGGCAAGTGATGCCTCTCCTATTATTGAATACACCAAAGAAGTGGTGTACATCAACGATTACGAATTGGCTATTGTAAGGCCCAACGAACTGATCTTAAAAAACCTTGGGAATGAAACCATCACTCCCTACATCACCACACTTGATATGGAACTGGCAGCTATTGAAAAAGGCGGCTACGACCATTTTATGCTAAAAGAGATATTTGAACAACCCAGTACCATTTACGATTGCTTACGGGGCAGGTTAGACGCAGAAGCGGGTACCATCACCATGGCTGGTGTAGAGCAACATATGGACCAGTTGGTAAATGCCAACCGCATTATGATTGTGGCCTGCGGTACGAGTTGGCATGCAGGCCTCGCTGCCGAATACATTATTGAGGAACTTTGTCGCATACCGGTAGAAGTAGAATATGCTTCGGAATTTAGATACCGCAATCCCATTGTAAACAAAGGCGATGTTATTATCGCCATCTCTCAAAGTGGAGAAACGGCAGACACACTGGTGGCACTTGAAAAAGCCAAAGAGAATGGAGCTTTTATTTTTGGCGTCGTGAATGTGGTAGGTTCTTCTATTGCACGTATTTCGCATGCCGGCGCTTATACACATGCGGGCCACGAAATTGGTGTTGCATCCACTAAAGCATTTACCGGCCAACTGGCAGTGCTCATGATGCTGGCCCTTAAGATTGCCATAGAAAAAGGAAGTATCAGCCAGGAACGTTACAAGAGCCTATTGCTTGAATTGGCAGATGTACCTGAAAAGGTTAACGCTATCCTTAAAAATGGGGCAGAGCTTAAAACGATTGCAGAACATTATATGCACGCAACAGATTTCCTGTTCCTTGGCCGTGGGTACAATTTTCCCATTGCACTGGAAGGCGCCCTAAAACTGAAAGAAATTTCTTACATCCATGCCGAAGGTTACCCGGCGGCAGAAATGAAACACGGCCCCATTGCACTGGTAGATGATAAACTGCCGGTTGTATTTATTGCCACTAAGGATTCTTACCACGAAAAAATTGTGAGCAACATGCAGGAGATCAAAGCCCGCAAAGGAAAAATTATTTCTATCATTACAGAAGGAGATGAAGTGAGCAAGGGTTTAAGTGATCATGTATTTTCTATACCAGCAGCAGATGAATTGATTGCACCTATTTTGAGTGTTATTCCCCTTCAGTTGTTATCGTACTATACCGGAGTTGCAAAAGGAATTGATGTAGACAAACCGAGGAACCTTGCCAAGAGCGTGACGGTGGAATAAGAGAAGCCCCCTTACCCCCTAAAGGGGGAACTGCTGAGCGTAATAAATTGCTTGATTATTCTTTAATTATATAGGGTATTGGACTAAGTATTTTAAACTTTAAAATTAAGTTCCCCTTTAGGGGACAGGGGCCAAATGAATATTATTAAAACTCACCCGGTAGAAGAATTGGGATACAATTTTATAGATGCTAAATATATTCCCACTGGTATGGATGAATATTACCTGCGTAATCAGGAAAATAATTCCGGCATACGATACAGGCCACTTAATACTTCGCAAATAGATACCCTGGTGCACAACAGGAATACTTCCGACGACTGGAACCAGATTTTAGTAGCAGATAATTTTAACGCACAACTCATTAAGAACTGCAAATTTTATGGGCTGGTTCGCATAGGTGCACTCCAGCCTTTGTACCGGGAGTTTCACAACTTCAGAATGGCGGTGGGTCTTTATAACAGTACGATCATCAGTTGCGACCTGGGTAATAATATTTGTATAGACAATGTAAACTACCTCAGCCATTACATTATTGGAGATGATGTGATGATAGCCAATGTAAATGAAGTTGCATCAACGGATCATTCCAAATTTGGAAACGGAACTATCAAGGAAGGCGAAGAAGAAGCGGTGCGTAGTTGGATAGAAGTGTGCAATGAAAATGGTGGAAGAAGCATTCTTCCATTTGAAGAAATGCTCGCCGGCGATGCTTACCTGTGGAGCAGGTACAGGGATGATGAAAGTCTCTTGGAAAAATTTAAACAGTTTACTGACCAAACAGTGGATAACAAAAGAGGGTACTATGGTAAAGTAGGTGAAAGAACGGTTATCAAAAACTGCGGCATACTCAAAGATGTTCTTATAGGCACCGATGCTTACTTAAAAGGAGCCACCAAAATTAAAAACGTAACCATCAAGAGTGATGCCTTGCGCCATACACAGATTGGAGAAGGATGCGAACTCGTAAATGGTATCATAGGTTTTGGATGTCGTATTTTTTACGGAGTAAAAGCTGTTCGCTTCGTGATGGCTTCGCATTCGCAATTGAAATATGGCGCCCGCCTCATCAATTCTTACCTTGGCAACAACAGCACCATCTCTTGCTGTGAAGTGCTGAATACATTAATATTTCCGTCGCATGAGCAACATCACAACAATTCCTTTTTGTGTGCTTCGCTGATTATGGGACAAAGTAATATTGCTGCAGGTGCCACGATTGGCAGCAATCACAACAGCCGCAGCGCTGATGGGGAAATGATTGCAGGGCGAGGCTTTTGGCCTGGCCTCTGTGTAAGCCTGAAACACAATTCAGTTTTTGCATCTTTTACCATACTGGCTAAAGGCGATTTTCCGGCAGAGTTAAAAATATCCCTTCCCTTTTGCCTCGTAAGCAACGATGTAGCCAACGACAAACTATTGGTTATGCCAGCTTATTGGTTTATGTACAACATGTACGCCTTGGAACGCAATGCATGGAAGTACGAAGACAGAGATAAACGAACCGCTAAAGTTCAGCTCATTGAATACAACTACCTGGCACCAGATACTATTAACGAAATATTTGATGGCCTCGCATTTTTAAAGAAATTAGCCGTACAGGAAGATGGCTCCGCCAGCAGCACTGGTTGGGAAAATAGTAAGCGTGTTACCCAGATTCTAAAAGTGACCGAGGCGGCTAAAATTTACCACGAAGTTATACAATATTACTGCACCACGCAACTACTGGCCCATTTCAAAAAGCAACAGTTTAAAACTTTTGATGAATTTAAAAAATCGCTTACCACAAAACTGATGCGAGCTGAATGGCTTAACATTGGTAGCCAACTGATAAAGAAATCATCTGTAAAAAAATTAAAAGAAGCCATTAAAACTAACAAAATTAAAAGTTGGGATGAGGTACATAATTTTTACATAGCCGAAGGGGATAACTACGGGCAGGATAAATTACAACATGCTTACACATCGTTACTAGAAATTTTGAATATCACTGCAAGACAGTTCACACCAGAGCTGTTTAAGAATTTGCTGCAGCAAGCATTAGCTACCCGAACGTGGATGTGTAAGGGAATATATGAATCAAGAGAGAAAGACTACACAAACCCGTTTAGAAAAATGGTTTACGAAACCAATGAAGAAATGGATTCCGTAATGGGTAAATTAGAAGATAACAGTTTTATCCAGGAGCGAATAGCTGAGCTAGACCTCATGAAAAAAGAGATTAAATCAATTTTAAAAAAGATCATCTCCTAAGAAAGGATTAAATTCATGCCAGCGTCACCGTCTCCCTGCTATGAAAACCAGAGGGGTGAACATTCCTGATTATGAAAATGCCCCTAATTCCTATACTATCCCTTTTTCTTATCCTGTGTGCTAACACCGTAAATGGCCAGCCAGACAAAATAAAACTTCAGTTAAAGTGGTGGCACCAGTTTCAGTTTGCAGGCTATTACGCCGCATCTATTAAAGGATTCTATCAAGCGGAAGGTTTAGATGTGCTTATAAAAGCCGGGAAACAACATTTATCTCCGGTGGCTGAAGTGCTCAATGGTAATGCCGATTATGCAGTAACAGGTTCAGAACTCCTGCTCAACTTCACAGAAGGCAGGCCGGTGAAAGTATTAGGCGCTATCTTTCAGCACTCACCCTATGTGATTATATCGCAGTTTGAAAAAAATATAATTGCCCCTGCAGATCTTAGGGGAAAAACAATTATGTGTGCCCAAAACCAAGGGATCGTAGAATTAAAAGCACTCGCTTTGAAATATGACATTCCCCTGGATTCTATCAACTTTAAAGAACATACCTGGAACAACAACGATATAACTAACGGCAATGCAGATGCAATGACCGGCTATAGCTCTGTGGAAGTATTTCAACTGCGGGAAAAAAAGGTAAGCGTAAATGTGGTGAAGCCATCAAATTACGGCATTGATTTTTACGGGGATGTCATTTTTTGTTCGGAGAAAACCGTGGATAATAATCGTGACGTCACTGACCGTTTTATGAGAGCCACTTTTGCAGGTTGGGAGTATGCAATGAAAAACCCTGATGAATTAGTCGATTACATTCTTACTTTACCCGGAGTGAAAGAGAGGGGCGTTACCAAAAACGCTTTGATGTATGAAGCAGGAGAAATGAAGCGACTTCTATTACCAGGAGTTGTAGAAATGGGCCACATGACCGTGGCAAGGTGGCAAAATATTTTGGATACATATAAAAGCCTTGACATGGTATCAAAGGATCAAACCCTTGAAGGCTTTATCTACGACCAACAAAAAGCAACAGAGGAAAATTTATTAGAAAAAGCGCTGATAGTGATGGGAATTATTTTCATTATTATCGGGATGCTTTTTGCCTATAGTATTTCTTTAAAAAGGGCGGTAAAGAAACGCACTGAAGAACTTGAAGGAGAAATTACTCAGCGAAAAAAACAGGAGGCTGGCCTTGAGAAAATGTCGTATGAACTGCAGGTTAGTAACAATGAATTGCAACAGTTTGCCTATCTCACCTCACACAATTTACGGGCACCGGTTACCAATTTGCGGAGCCTTATAAAGTTGTTCGACAAAGATAGTCTTACAGAAAAAAACAAACTATTCTTTGATAAAATAGAATTTAGTGTAAATAATTTCAACCAGATGTTGTCCGATCTCAATGAAATTCTGTCGGCAAGGAAGGGAGAGGTTGAATCTTACGAAAAATTGGATTTTGGTAAGGAACTACAACATGTACTGGATTTTATTAGTCAAACTGCTGCGGATCATGGCCTGCAAGTATCGCATGATTTTTCGCAGGCACCACAGGTTTATTGCTCGCCAGATGTTTTGCAGAGCGTGCTACTTAATGTAATCACTAACGCTATAAAATACAAAAAGCAGGGATGCAAGCCTGAGCTATTCCTGCAAACTGAAGTATCCAATGATTCTATTATTTTGAAAGCAACTGATAAGGGCTTAGGTATTAACCTGGAGAAGCACGGCAAAAGATTGTTCAATCCTTACCAACGACTTCATCCCCATATTGAAGGCAAAGGGCTTGGGCTGTATCTGATCAAAACACAGCTAGAGAAAATGGGAGGTAAAATAAGCGTAGAAAGTGTAGAGAATGAAAGAACGACTTTTATTATCTATTTTAGACAAAACTTATAAAATGCAGCCGGCTCCAATTCATATTTTATTGGTAGATGATGACGAAATAAACAACTTTTTAAGTAATGAACTCATCACCCTTTATCAACAAAATGTAGCTATTGAAAGCATTCTTTATGTAGATGAAGCACTGGACCACCTATCAGAAAAAATTAAGAATAAACAACCCCTCCCAGATATTATTCTCGTGGACATAAATATGCCGCATTTAAATGGTTGGGATTTTTTGGATGCATATGAAAAAATGGAGGCTGAGGCTATAAAAAATGTAAAAGTGTATCTCTACACATCTTCTATTTATTACAAAGACCTTGAGAAAGTAAGAAATTACAAAACAGTAATTAAACTTATTTCAAAGCCATTTACGGACGAGGTGATTGGGGAAATTTTAGAAGCTTAATACAACTGGGCGCCTCTACGCTACCCAACAAAATATTGAACCGCCAGTTCGTATCCTTTCAATCCTAAGCCACTTATTACTCCTGCTGCCTTTGCAGATACATGGGATATTTTCCTGAACTCTTCCCTCCCAAAAATATTAGAAATATGCACTTCCAATACCGGTGCTTTTATGGCTGCTATAGCATCGCCAATGGCTACCGAGGTATGGGTATAACCTCCAGGATTCAAGATGATGCCATCGGCAGAAAAGCCTTCCTGTTGGAGGTGATCAATCAGCTCACCTTCTATGTTACTTTGAAAATAAGTGAAGTCAACTTTGGGGTAGTTGGCACGCAGCTTTTGCAGGTACACCTCAAAAGTTTCGGTACCATACACACTGGTTTCTCTTGTTCCCAGGAGATTTAAATTGGGACCGTTGACGATTGCGATTTTCATGCCCCTGTCCCCTATTGGGGAATTTAGTTTTAAGGTTTACAATAAATACAAGCCATTCATTAATGCAAACTTAAATGAAATACAGGTATGTTTTAAGTGTTGCGGTTCGCTCTTTAGGAATTGACGGGCACATGTATCATTTGGATAAACTCATCAAATAAATACCGGCTATCGTGTGGCCCGGGTGTTGCTTCCGGATGATACTGTACCGAAAATGCTCTTTTATTTTTAATACGAATACCTTCTATACTTTTATCATTCAGGTTCACATGAGTAATCTCGATATTATCATTTTGTTGAACAGCAGCCGGATCTATACCAAAGCCATGGTTCTGCGTGGTTATTTCGCTCTTTCCGGTTATAATATTTTTTACCGGGTGGTTCAATCCCCGGTGACCGTGATGCATTTTAAAGGTAGGTACATCGTTGGCAAGGGCAAGCAACTGATGACCCAAGCAAATGCCAAATAACGGCAAATCCACCTCTAATATTTGTCGTACGGTTTCAATTGCATAACCCATAGGTGCCGGATCCCCGGGTCCATTACTTATAAAATAACCATTCGGTAAAAACTGTTGCATTTCAGCAAAAGATGTTTTTGCGTTAAACACTTTTACAAAGGCACCACGTTCTACGAGGCAGTTGAGTATATTTTTTTTGACGCCAAAATCGATTACAGCCACTCTTATCTCACTATCTTCATTCCCCAGCGTATAGGTTTCTTTGGTACTTACTACTGAAGCCAGCTCAAGCCCATCCATAGAGGGCACTTTACTAAGTTGTTGCTTTAGTGTGTCAATGTCTGCCTCTTCTGATGAAAGAATGCAATTCATAGCGCCCTTTGTGCGCACATGTGCCACAAGGGCCCTTGTATCTACACCATCTATGGCTACAATGTTTTGATCTTCCAGGTACTGCTGCAAGGAGTTGTTGGATAGAAAACGACTGTACTTTTCTTCGAGGTTGCGACCAATTACAGCTTTTACTTTTACGCTGTTACTTTCTACATCTTCTGGTTTCACACCATAGTTGCCTACGTGTACGGTATTCATAATAATCACCTGGCCATAGTAACTGGGGTCTGTAAATACTTCCTGATACCCCGTCATACCGGTATTGAAGCAAATCTCACCAGTTGCGGTACCTGTTTTACCAAATGCAGTACCATGTATAATAGTACCATCTTCTAAAATCAAAATTGCTTTTTTCTCGCTCATTGCTTATTTAGATTGTGCTGCAAAGAAAATCATTTGTTGGTAAACTTAATTGCAAAAAAAAAGCAA
>JBKJKD010000215.1:0-22009 GCA_046597635.1 Ferruginibacter sp.
AGGTTTAAGGTTTAAGGTTTAAGGTTTAAGGTTTAAGGTTTAAGGTTTAAGGTTTAAGGTTTAAGGTTTAAGGTTTAAGGTAATAAAAAAGCGCTGTAAGGTACAGCGCAATATGTTATGAAATCCGGTTATTCAACTAATCAACCTTTCAACTAATAAACTAATTAACTATTCCACCACTTTAGGCTTTTTCATGATAGCCACAATTTCTATTATAAAGCCAGCAATGATCAGGAGTGGTGCAATGGTAATGCGGGTGGCGCTGTAAACTTCTTTCTCGTTAAATACATTGGGGTCGGTACTTTTACCACCGGCCATTAAAAAGAAACCAACTGCCAACACTGCGAGGCCTGCTGCCATCCAGATATAATTTTCTTTACCAAACAAAGCTGTGTTGGTTACCGTAACTTTTTTAGGGATTGTTTTTTGCATGATGTGTTATTATAAGAGTTGCAATATAATGGAATCTTTTAAAATGCGGGTCGTTCTATACCGGCTGCTTAAATCATCTTAATACAAGTCATCCAGTTTCATTCGAAGATACTTGATCACCGACCGGTGGGTGCTTACTAACGAAATAGTAACGCCCAATACCACGATGATAAGGAATAGAATAAGCAGTCCTTGCGTATCGTGCAGAGACCTGAAGCCTGGGATCATATTTTCTAAAATAGTTACGCTGCCCCAAACAGCAGCAATGGCAACGCCAGAGGAGATCAAGCCATTGATGACTGCCCGCTGGTTGATGGGCCTTGCAATAAAGCCACGGGTGGCCCCCACCATTTGCATGGTCTTAATTAAAAAGCGGTTGCTATACATAGCAAGCCTGATGGTATTGTCTATAGAAAAAACGACTAATATGGTGAGCAGCACGGCTACTATTAAAAATACGATACCTGCAGTTTTTACATAACTGCTCACTTTGGTAACAGTTTCTGTAGGGAATTGAAATTCTGATATTACGCCCGGGTAAGTGGTTTGTAGCAGGGTAGCCAGATTGTTTAGGCTGTCTGCTTCTACGTAATCTGCCTTGATGTAAAAGTCAATGCTTTCCGGCAGTGGATTGGCCTCAATGATCATTTTCCAGCTACTGTCATTGTCGGTAGTGTAATTTTTTATAGCCATTTCTTTGGTAACATATTGCACCCGGTTGGCATATGGAATATCTGATATAAAAGAAGTGAGGCTGTCAATTTGTTTTTTTGCAGCTGTGGGCGATAGAAATGCGTGCACCTGGATACTCTCTTTAAAATAATCTCCCGTTTTGCGAAGGTTTAGAAAAAACCAGCCTACTATACCAAACAAAAATAAAACCAGTGCTACCCCAATAATGGCGTATGCATAAGTAGGTTTTCCTTTCTTGCCTGATGATTTTTTTCCGAATTGAGACATATATCGTTGATCGTTTAGTGGGTTAGTGTTGAAAGGGGCGCTTTGCGCAGCGTTGATTGCTATCTGGTATGCGCCCTGCTATTTTATTCTTTCTTTACTTGCTTTGTAATAAGTTATTTGAAAGTGGGCAAAAATAAAGGTTTTTACCTGCTTTGCTCTAAATTTGCCCACTGCATAAAAACGGAAGGGCTGTCAAATATATTTTTAATGTGCTTTGGAAGCGCCCTATAAATTTGTTAAAATAATTTGAACCCTGTCGGATAAAATATTAAATGTGCAGGAGTGCCGAAATAATAAGGACAAAACAGGTAACGCTAAGGAAGCTTAAGGATGATTCAAAGGCGGGGTAACAAAAATTTAAACCAATGGAATACAAGTTCAATGGCCCCGAGGGGATAGAAAAAAAATGGCAAGAATACTGGAAGCAAAATAATCTATACAAGGTTAGCAACCATTCGGAAAAACCGAAGTGTTATGTGCTTGATATGTTCCCTTACCCAAGCGGCGCAGGTTTGCATGTGGGGCATCCGTTGGGGTATATAGCTAGCGACATCTACAGCCGTTATAAAAGGCTGAAAGGCTATAATGTACTGCACCCGATGGGCTTTGATAGTTTTGGATTGCCAGCAGAGCAGTACGCCATTGAAACCGGTCAGCACCCTGCTGATACCACCGAGAAAAATATTGCCACATTTAAAGCACAGCTGGATAAGATTGGATTCTGTTACGACTGGGACAGGGAAGTGCGCACCAGCGATGCCAGCTATTACAAATGGACGCAGTGGATTTTTTTACAATTGTTTCATAGCTATTTCTGTAACACCCAAAAAAAGGCAAGACCTATTGCAGATCTGATCAGAAAATATGAAACCAGCGGAACTACTCAATTTACCGCTGAAGCGTGGAATGCTTTTGATGAAAAAACAAAGAGCGATTGGTTGATGAAACGCCGCCTGGCCTTTTGCGCCTATGGAGAAGTAAACTGGTGTGAGGCGTTGGGCACGGTGCTGGCCAATGATGAAGTGGTAAATGGAGTGAGCGAACGTGGTGGACACCCGGTAGAAAAAAAGAAGATGCGTCAATGGTACCTGCGCATTACGTCCTATGCAGATCGGTTGCTGGAAGGTTTGGAAAAAGTAGAGTTTAGCGAAAGCATGAAAGAAATGCAGCGCAACTGGATAGGGAAGAGTGAGGGAGCGGAAGTGGACTTTGAAGTCAAAAGTCAAAAGTCAAAAGTCAAAAGTATGACGGTGTACACGACGAGACCCGACACTATTTTTGGCGTAGACTTTATGGTCGTGGCACCCGAGCATGAAATGGTAAAAAATATTGTGAGTGAAGAACAAGTTGGTGCCATTGAAGAATACCTCACTTATGTAAAAAGCCGTAGTGACCGGGAGAGGCAGGCCGAGGTAAAACAAATTACCGGTTGTTTTACGGGCGCATATGCCATCAACCCTTTTGATGGAAAAGAGATTCCTATCTGGATTGCAGAATATGTGTTGGCCGGTTATGGCACAGGAGCCATCATGGGTGTGCCCTGTGGCGATCAGCGGGATTTTGCCTTTGCCAAACATTTTAATATTCCCATCACCAACATCATAGGCAGCCATTTTGATGGAAAAGAAGCAAACCCAACCAAAGAGGCCGTTTTAGAAAACTCTGGTTTTTTAAATGGCCTGCTTATGAAAGATGCCATCAACGTTGCTAATAATAAAATAGAGGAGCTCGGCATCGGAAAGCGCAAGGTAAATTATAGAATGCGGGATGCCGGCTTTAGCCGTCAACGCTACTGGGGCGAACCTTTCCCCATCATTTGGACGGATGGTATTGCCCTGCCTTTAGATGCAGAAGAGCTGCCATTGGAACTGCCGCATGTAGACAAATATGGCCCCGGCCCTGAAGGTGAGGGGCCGCTGGCAAATATCCTTTCCTGGGTTAACCTCACCCCTAACCCCTCTCCAAAGGAGAGGGGAACACCAGACTCCACTTCTTATGGCTACATAAACAGCACTGTGGATGAATGGAGGAAGACCTTGGAATTTGCAAAACAGAACAGGAAAGAACCAACTGAAGAAGAGAATATTATTTGGCAAGAATTAAGGAACAGGCAGGTAGATGGATTTAAATTTCGCAGGCAACATCCAATCGCCGGATATATTCCTGATTTTGTTTGTCTGGAAGCTAAACTGATAGTTGAAATAGATGGTGAATATCATAATGATAAAGAACAACAGAAATTTGATGCTGCAAGACAAGAGTGGTTGAAGGAAAATGGTTTTGAAATGATAAGATTCACTAATCTCGAGGTGAATAAGTACTTGCCTACCGTTCTGAATAAAATTGCAGAAGAACTTCTTAAAACGAAAAGAAATACAAACCAAGTAGAGACTAACTCCCCTCTCCTTGGGAGAGGGGCTGGGGGTGAGGTCAAGAGAGAAACTTCCACCATGCCCGGCTATGCAGGCTCCTCCTGGTATTTTTTGCGCTACATGGACCCTCACAACAGCGAAACTTTTTGCAACCGCAAAGCCAGTGATTATTGGAACCAGGTGGATCTTTATATTGGTGGTACCGAACATGCCGTGGGGCATTTGTTATACAGTCGTATGTGGACGAAAGTTTTGTTTGATCTTGGCCTGATCGGTTTTGATGAGCCCTTTAAAAAGTTGCTGAATCAGGGGATGATACAGGGCAGTAGCAGGTTTGTCTATAGAATTGCCGGAACCAATCAATTTGTGTCCGCAGGAAAAAAGCATGAATACGATGTACAAGCAATACATGTGGATGTAAATTTGGTTGATGGTCTTGAGCTGGATATGGAAGCATTTAAAAAGTGGAAACCTGATTATGCAGATGCCGAATTTGTTTTTGAGGACGGAAGCTTTTCGCTTTCCTGCGCTTTGCCCGGTAAAGGTACAGCAGTGTACATCTGTGGAGTCGAGGTAGAAAAAATGTCTAAGTCAAAATACAATACGGTCAACCCCGACGAACTCTGTGAAAAATATGGTGCGGATACTTTCCGCATGTATGAGATGTTCCTGGGTCCAGTGGAACAAAGCAAACCTTGGGACACTAAGGGGATTGAAGGTGTACATCGTTTTTTGAGAAAGCTCTGGAGATTGTTCAACGACGATCTTAAAGGAAAAGTTTGGACAACGGAAAAGGCTACCGATGCGGAACTAAAAATCTTGCATCGTACCATCAAGAAAATTGAAGAAGACACGGAGAAATTTTCGTTCAACACAGCTGTGAGTGCCTTTATGATCGCAGTGAATGAACTGGCAGATATCAAATGTCACAAGAAAGAAATCCTGGAACCGCTGTTGATTTTGTTGGCCCCCTACGCACCGCACATAACAGAGGAACTGTACCAGCAGCTAAGGGCTTCCCAAGTCTCCCCTTCAGGGGGAGATTTAGAGGGGGCTTCTATATTGGATGCGAGCTATCCGGTGCTTAACGCAGCCCTGTTGGTAGAAAGCAGCAAAGAATACCCTGTTTCTATCAATGGTAAAGTGCGCACCAATATCAGCCTGTCCCTCGATTTGCAACAAGCTGACGTAGAAAAAGAAGTGTTGGCCAACGAGGTCGTTCAAAAATGGCTGGAAGGGAAAGCTCCTAAGAAAATCATTTATGTGAAAAATAAAATGATTAACGTAGTAATATAAGCTTTCATGTTTGCTGTTACATGAATGTGACTATAAATGCTTCTTTTTTTAGCACAATAGATGCTGTTGGTTTGAACAAAAAATACAATGGACTGTTATTTAATAAAAGCAAAAACATGGCACAAGCAACCATACAACTCGTAGACGCATTGAGAGAAACCGCCAGCCGTTTGCGGCAGGGCTCACATTACGCCTGGGGGCATCACGGGGCCTGCAATTGCGGCAACCTCGTACAAGTAGTGACTAAATTTACCAAAGGTGAAATTTTAAGATATGCTCATCAGGGCATCGGTGAGTGGACCGAACTGGCGCAAGAGTTTTGTCCGGTTACCAAGGCCCCCATCGATCTTATTATTTCGAAGCTGGTAGAAATTGGCCTCACACCTACCGATATTCATCACATAGAATACCTCACAGATAGGGAAGTGCTTAACCATCTACCCGGCGGTTTTCGCTGGCTACAACGCAACAATAGAGAAGATGCCATTGCTTATTTTGAAGCCTTTGCCGATTTGTTACAGGAAAAGCTTTTGAAAGAAATTGAATTCAATATGGATGAAATAGGCCTGCATCAAACCGTTGCTCCAAAGTTAGTTTTAGAAACAGTTTGATAATATTGTAAAATAATTAAAGCCCATGCGCAAGCATGGGCTTTTTTATTCTAGTCTTTTAAACACGTCTTGAAGCTAGGGCATCAGGATTTAACTAATTGCCCAGGCCTTATCACCCTTTTTATAAGGATAATCGCCGATGTATTTTCCTGGCACGGGCAATAACCTCAATGCTTGTTTGGCACCTATTTCTGAAGTGAAATATCCAAGCAAGGTGAGCTGTTTCATCATGCTGTAATAGTGTGATGGGGCTCGTACAAAGTCGGGACTGTTTGCTTTACGGGCATTTTCCCTCGATACTTTTTCTTTGTCATCCCGCAGGGTGTTGTACTCTTTGGCTTCTTTCTCCAGCGTTATCAAAAAAGCTTTGCGCTGTTCCGCACTGCAATCCATAAAAGATTTGCCGTTGGCTTTTTCACAGGCTTCATTGAGTTGGCTCATTCCTGTATAAAAAACATCCTGCTCAGCCTGGGTGTAACAATCTGTTACCATCGTATTCATAAACGCACCAATTTTGGTGGCCTTGGCCCCCGGTGTATCAGTAACCGGTATGATAGTGTCCCCCACTTCATCTAACAGAGAGATGTTTTCAGCAGTAAATCCAACTTCTTTTTTTGCAGCAGTTTTGCAACCACTTAAAAAAACATCGCCACCAATTACAACACCACCGGTGAGCAATGCAATCATTTTTAAAAGTTCTCTACGTTCCATAATATTATTTTTATAAGCGCTGAGTGTTGATAATTCTCCACTCTGCATTTTCAATTATACATTAAACAATTATTAGCTGATCAGAGGTTTCCTTTCTTCAATTCCTTTACTGCAAAATCTGCAGCTCTTGCGGTCAATGCCATGTAGGTGAGCGATGGATTTACGCATGACGCAGAAGTCATACAAGCACCATCCGTTACAAACACATTGGGCGCATCCCACACCTGGTTGTTGCCGTTAAGCACCGATGTTTTAGGATCTCTACCCATGCGGGCAGTACCCATTTCGTGTATGCCTTGCCCTACCGCATAACCCGAGTCATAAGTTGATACATTTTTTACACCGGCAGCATTGAGCATCTCTGCGGCATCGTTCATCATATCCTTACGCATCTTTATTTCATTTTCTTTTATCTCTACGTCAAAAGATAAAACAGGCAGACCCCATTTGTCTTTTTTTGTTTTGTCTAAGAAAATCTTGTTTTCATGATAAGGAAGCATTTCGCCAAAGGCCAGCAAGTTCATGCCCCATTTACCTGGTTCTGTCATTGCATTTTTTAAATCGGTACCAATGGTAAATTCTGCAACTTCTACTCCTCTTCCTCTGCCTGCACCACCTTGGTAGCCAAAGCCACGCAGATAATCTCTTTTATCGCTGCCTACGTTTCTAAACCTTGGTACGTAAATACCGGTTGGCCTGCGGCCAAATTCATACTTATCATCAAATCCTTCTGCATCGCCTCTTGCGCCCAATCTAAAATGATGATCCATTACATTGTGACCAAGTTCGCCACTGCTGCTACCTAATCCACCTTCCCACACATCGGTGGCAGAATTCATCAGTACCCAGGTAGAGTTAAAACTAGAGGCACATACAAATACAATTTTAGCATTGTATTCATAGGTCTTGTTTGTTTCTGCATCAATTACTTCTACGCCAGTAGCTCTTTTTTTATCCTTGTCAAATAAAATACGGGTTACTATTTTATTGGCCTCTAAGGTAAGGTTGCCGGTTTTCATTGCTGCCGGCAGTGTTGCAGATTGTGTGCTAAAGTAGGCGCCAAACGGGCAACCACGCCAGCATCTGTCACGGTATTGACAGTTGGTTCTGTCGTGATGGGGCTGTGTGATGTTTGCGCTGCGACCAATAAACATGTGACGATCTCCTTTGTAGTGCGTCTTTAATTTTGAAGCCACATCTTTCTCCACCACGTTCATTTCCATAGCTGGCATAAACTCCCCATCGGGCAACACATCCAGGCCTTCCTTGCTACCTTGTATACCTGCAAATTTTTCTACATAACTATACCAGGGAGCCAATTCGTTATACCTTATTGGCCAGTCTACCGCAATACCTTCTTTTGCGTTAGCTTCAAAATCCATAACGCTGTGACGGTAACTTTGTCTGCCCCATAAAAGCGATCTGCCTCCTACATGATATCCCCTGTACCAATCAAATCTTTTTACTTCTGTATAAGGGGAATCCTTTTCATTTGCCCACATGCCCAATGTTTCTTCGTTCAGGGGATAATCTCTCTTTAACACAGGGTAGTCTTTTATCATCTCCTGTGTTCGTTCTCCCCGGTGTGCAAACTCCCAACTTTCTTTGTTGGCATTTACATAGTCCTTAATATGCTCAATGTTTCTTCCACGTTCAAGCATTAAAACCTTCAACCCTTTTTCGGTTAGTTCTTTCGCAGCCCAGCCTCCGCTAATTCCGGAGCCTATTACAATGGCGTCATAATTATTATCTGGCATAAAAAAAATTTTAGCTCCACCCCTGCAGGAGTTTAAAGTTTGAAAGAGTCCTCCCGGGGAAGAGGATTTTTAATGTTGAAAAAAGAACTATTAAGCAATCTTGATATTGTCTATATCTGGTAAGTTGGAATTTTAAATTCACTTTTTTATTTCTTGTTTAAAATTACCCGGCTATTATACATCACAAATTTTTACAGCTTTCTTTAATGCCAGCATTTTATCCTGGTCGGTTTTGCCTGTGGGAATAAACTCCTGTGATACATAACCCTTGTAGCCCGTTTTTACAATGGCCTGCATAATGGCGGGATAAAAAAGCTCTTGTGTATCATCTATCTCATGCCGGCCAGGCACACCCGCCGTGTGGTAATGCCCAAAATATTCATGATGATTGCTGATGGTTCGAATAACGTCTCCCTCATTAATTTGCATGTGATAAATATCGTACAATAGTTTGAAATTGGGCGAACCGATTTCTTTGCAAAGGCTTACACCCCATTCGCTTTTATCAGCCATATAATCCTTGTGGTCTACTTTGCTGTTAAATAGTTCCATCTGTATAATTACACCTCTTTTTTCTGCAGCACCCATTATTTTTTTCAATCCCTCGGCGCAGTTTTTTAAGCCTGTTTCGTCATCCATCCCATTGCGGTTGCCGCTAAAACAAACCAGGTTTTTATATCCGGCTTTTGCCACCAGGTCTATATGCTCTGTATAGTTGTTGATCAGGGTGGTGTGATATTGTTTATCATTCCATCCTTGCACCAGGCTTATCTCGGCCCCATTGCACATAGAAGAATCAATCCCAAAACCTCTTAAGATTTCCCATTCCTTAGGTCCTACAAGATCAATGGCCTTAATACCCATTTTTTTAACTGCCCTACACAATGTATCCAACTTAAGATGATTGTAGGTCCACCTGCACACCGAATGATTTATATTTCCCTTTAATTTTATCATTGCGGTTGACTCACTATTTGCAGCCAAGCCCTCGGCAATAGTGCTCAGACCTGCCACGGTTAACCCAATATTTTTAAGCGCTCTTCTTCTTTGCATGGATAAGGTATTAGGAAGCCTGTACAACTTTTTTGTCGTCCTTAAAGAAAAGTAAAAACAAGATGGTGATGGCAGCAGCAATACCGGCGGGTATCATCCAAATGCTTTTCCAGTTGTGGCCATCGGCAGTTTTGTAGTACTCACTGATGCTGCCTGCAAACCAAAAACCAATCAACATTCCTACGCCATATGTTGCCAAGGTGATCATGCCTTGGGCAGAAGATCTATTTTTTTCTCCCGCCTGTTGGTCTGTGTAAATCTGGCCACTTACAAAAAAGAAGTCGTAACAAATACCGTGTAACGCAATGCCGATGTACAACATCCATATACCCGTATCTGCATCTCCAAAACCGAATAGTAAGTAGCGCAGCACCCAGGCTATCATACCAAACAACAACATCTTTTTGATATTAAACCTGGCAAAGAAAAAAGGCATCAATACCATGAACAGCGTTTCACTCATTTGCCCAATGCTCATTTTGGCAGCAGCACCACTCACTTTTAGTTCATTTAAAAACTTATTGGTTTCCTGGTAGTAAAATGCCAGCGGTATACAAATAAGCATAGAAGCGATAAAAAATATCAGGAAATTTTTCTTTTTTAATAAACTCAATGCATCCAGGCCCAGGATATCCCTGATGGTAGTTTTGGTGCCTGCTTTGCCGGGAGGTGTATCGGGTAATGTAAAACTGAACAACCCTAACACAAGCGATACTGCCGCAGTAACTTTAAAAGTATTTACGAGCTGCCCGTTCTGCTCCCAGGCCATCCAGCCAATAAGCAGTCCTGCAACAATCCATCCCACAGTGCCCCAAACCCTGATAAAAGAAAATTCTTTTTCGGCATTTTTAATTTGCTTTAAGGCTACAGAATTTACCAATGCAAGGGTGGGCATGTAACATATCATATAGATGAGCAGCAATGGATAAAAGGAGGCAAAATCTTCCTTGGTAGAAATAAAATACATAATGCCTGCACCTGCAAGATGCAATACGCCCAGGATTTTTTGTGCAGAGAAAAATTTGTCAGCTATCAATCCAATTACAAAAGGTGCGATGATGGCCCCGAGAGATTGAGTGCCATAAGCAAGGCCATTCTGTACATCTGTTGCGCCGATGCTTTTACTCAGATAAGTACCCATTGTTACAAACCATCCACCCCAAATAAAAAATTCCATAAACATCATGGCAGAAAGTTGCAGCCTCGTGGTAAGCTTCATATAGCAAGTTTAGTAAGTAATCAAGAGGAGTAATTTAGGAATTATTTTAATGCAGGCAGTCATATTTTCTAAAAACTATTTAGTTTCATTACAAATAGATAAAATATCATCAACGCATTTTTCTAATTATTTAATTATTGATTTTTAAAATTATATTTATCCTCTCTAAAAATAAAAATAGTATGAATAGAAAATTAAGGATGGGCATGATTGGAGGTGGCAAAGATGCTTTCATAGGAGCTGTACATCGTGTGGCACTAAACCTTGATGGCCAGATAGAGTTGGTAGCCGGGGCACTCAGTATCAATCCTGAAGTGGCACTAGACTCCGGTAAATCTTTGTTTTTGAGCGAAGACAGAATTTATACAGATTATAAAGTGATGCTGGAAGCAGAAGCAGCCATGCCAGCAGAGAAGCGTCTCGATTTTGTGAGTATTGTCACACCAAACTTTGTACACTTTGAACCCGCTATGATGGCTCTGGATAAGGGCTTTAATGTAGTAATAGAAAAACCCATTACCATCACCCTGGAGCAGGCTGTGCAAATAAAAGAGAAACTGGCAGCGACGGGCTTAACCTTATTACTCTGCCATACTTATACCGGCTATCCGATGATAAAGCAGGCAAAGCAATTATTAAAAAGTGGGCTATTGGGAAAAATAAGAAAGGTATATGTTGAATATCCGCAAGGATGGTTGAGTACTTTCTTAGAAGCCACAGGGCAGGCGCAGGCAGCCTGGCGTACAGATCCCAAAAAAAGCGGCAAGGCCGGTAGTATGGGAGATATTGGCACCCATGCTTTTAACCTTGCAGAATATGTTAGTGGGCTGCAGGTAACCAAGATATGCGCCAGTTTAAATACTGTAGTAGAAGGAAGGCTGTTGGATGATGACGGTGGTGCATTTTTAAAATTTGACAATGGAGCAACCGGAATTTTAATGGCCACACAAATTGCTGCGGGAGAAGAGAATAATGTAAAACTTAGAGTGTACGGCGAAAAGGGTGGACTGGAGTGGAACCACATAGACGCTAATACACTGCTTGTAAAATGGCTGGATAAACCTACAGAAATTTATAGAACTGGCGGTACCTACAACAGCAGTTTTGCTGCCCACAACACAAGGGTACCTGCCGGGCATCCGGAAGGATTCCTGGAAGCATTTGCCAATCTGTACCGCAACTTTGCCCTTACAATTGGCGCCAAAATGAACAACGAAGTACCAAAAGAAGAATGGCTTGATTTCCCCAGCGTGGAAGAAGGTATAAGGGGGATGGCGTTTGTGGAGAATGCGGTTGCTTCTAGTGAGGGTGAGGAGAAGTGGAGAGATTTTGTGGCGTAGGGGTTTGGCACGCAGAGGGGCAGAGGGCGCAGAGGAACGAATAATTTTTGAAAGAGTGTTCGAAATGGAGAAGTAAAATAAAGCCATGGAGATAAACGACATTACAGGGATTATTATCCAGGAATCCATTAAGATTCACAGAGATGTTGGACCCGGCTTGTTAGAATCTGTTTATGAAGAATTATTGTGTTACAGGTTGAACAAACGAGGTCTTAAAGTAAAGCGGCAGCAAACGATTCCTTTAGTTTACGAAGAGGTAAAAATGAATATAGATTTACGGTATGATTTGATGGTTGAAGAGATGGTGCTAGTAGAATTAAAGTCGCAGGAAATTGTTCCGCCAGTTGCTTTCAAAGTCTTAAAGACTTATCTGAGACTGACAAATATTTCAATTGGATTGCTTATAAATTTTAATGTAGAAGTGTTGAAGGATGGGATAAAAAGAGTAGCAAATAATTATATCGACCAGTGATTGGTAGCAAGAGGGGTTTGGAACGCAGAATGGTGTGGCACCCAGAGGGGCTGAGGACGCAGAGGAGGAAAGGTTTTTTTACATATTTAAACGCCACCATTTTTGCAAGACTTTTCTTCGAACTCCGCCCTCTGCGTGGGAAAATAATATTTCTCTGCGCACTCTGCCCCTCTGCGTGGGAAAAAAATATTATCTGTGCGCTCTCGGCCCCTCTGCGTGGAACAAAAAACAAGAAAACTCTTCTGCGCACCCTGTACTCATGCGTGGAATAAAATTTAAATTATGCAAACAATAAAAGGACCCGGAATTTTTCTAGCGCAGTTCATGAGCGATGAACCACCTTTCAATAGTTTAAAAAGCATTTGTGTCTGGGCAAAATCGCTCGGGTTTAAAGGAGTGCAAATACCTACCACAGATAGCCGACTGATAGATTTACAAAAGGCAGCAGAAAGCAAAACCTATGCAGATGAAATAAAGGGATTGGTAAATGAATGTGGCTTGGAAATTACAGAACTGAGTACGCATTTACAAGGTCAGTTAGTGGCGGTGAATCCCGCCTACGATGTTCTATTCGATGGCTTCGCTCCAAAAGAAATACAAGGTAATTATCAGGCAAGAACAGAGTGGGCGGTGCAGCAGTTAAAGTACGGTGCCAAAGCCTCGCAGAACCTTGGGTTAAATGCACATGCAACCTTTAGCGGATCTTTGTTATGGCACACTTTTCATCCCTGGCCGCAGCGCCCGGCTGGCTTGGTAGAAGAAGGCTTTACGGAGCTTGCAAAACGCTGGCTTCCCATATTAAATTATTTTGAGGAATGTGGCGTAGATGTTTGCTACGAAATACACCCCGGAGAAGATCTCTTTGATGGTATAACGTATGAAATGTTTTTAGAGAAAGTAAACAATCATGCAAGAGCTTGCCTTTTATACGATCCCTCACACTTTGTTTTGCAACAGCTGGATTATAAACAATACATAGATTTTTATCATGAACGTATAAAGGCTTTTCATGTAAAAGATGCAGAGTTTAATGCAACCGGTAAGCAAGGTACTTTTGGTGGATATCAAAGTTGGTTAAATCGTGCTGGAAGATATCGGAGCCCCGGTGATGGACAGATAGATTTTAAAACTATCTTTAGCAAACTAACACAGTACGGTTATAAAGGTTGGGCCGTAATGGAGTGGGAGTGCTGCATTAAGCATCCCGAAGATGGAGCCAAAGAGGGTGCCGAATTTATCAAGAAGCATATTATCAGGGTGACAGAAAAAGCTTTCGATGATTTTGCCAGTACTGTTTCTGATGAGAATTTTAATCGCTCTATTTTAGGATTAACATAAAATAAAAAATAAAAAAGAAAAGATATGAAGAAAAACATTTTTTTGGCGGGGCTGATAGTTTGTCTGTTTGCATGCAGCGATCCTGCAAAGGTTGAGGAAACTCCTGCAAAAGTGGAAGAAACAACAGCAGTTGAAAAACCATCCACAGCCTCTGCCAACCCAGATTACGACAAAGGATTAGAATTGGTAGCCAAATCTGATTGCCTTGGTTGTCACAGAATAAATGAAGCGTCTGTGGGGCCTGCTTATTCTGCAATTGCCGCGAAGTACGAAGCAAATGAGTCTAATATTAATTTACTGGCTTCAAAAATTATGCAAGGTGGGCAAGGGGTTTGGGGAGAAGTTCCCATGGCAGCGCATCCAAACTTATCAAAAGAGGATGCCGTGCAGATGGTTAAATATATCATGCTATTAAAAGACGAAAAAAAATAGACTTATGAAAAATAGACTCCCGCTCTTGGCACTCGCAGTCCTGGTAATATCCAGTTGTAATACGACTGCAAAAAATGACAATACAACCGCTATGACAGATAGTACAACAGTCAATAAATCTGATTCAGCCAATTGGATTTCTTTGTTTGATGGCAAGACCACACAGGGCTGGCATAACTACGGCAAAACTACCATTGGCGAAGCCTGGAAAGTAGCTGATGGGGTTCTTTACCTCGACACTTCCAAAGCAGAAGGTTGGCAAACCGGTGGCGGTGGAGATATTGTAACAGAAAAAGAGTACGAAAATTTTCACCTGAAGCTGGAATGGAAGATTGCTAAAAATGGTAACAGTGGAATCATTTTCTTTATTCACGAAGACACAACCAAAAATAAATATGTGTGGAACACAGGCCCTGAAATGCAGGTACTGGACAACAATGGCCACCCCGATGCAAAAATAATTAAACACCGTGCCGGTGATTTATACGACTTGATAAGCAGCAGTAAAGAAACGGTAAAGCCGGCCGGGGAGTGGAATGAAGCAGAAATTGTAGTAAACAACAACCAATTAAATTTCTTCTTAAATGGTACCAATGTAGTGTCTACAAGCCTATGGGATGATAACTGGAAAAAACTGATTGCAGGCAGTAAATTTAAAGACATGAAGGAATTTGGTACTTACAAAAAAGGAAAGATTGCTTTACAGGATCATGGCGACATGGTGTGGTACAGAAACATTCGTATAAAAGAATTATGACAATAATTTTCAGCCATTAAAAAACCCCTGTTTTATCAGGGGTTTTTTAATGGGAATTTTTAAAATAATTTTTTGAGCAGCTGGTTGCTACTGATGTTAATGCTGGCCAGCATATCTGGCTTATAATTATTTTCTTGCTCTACATAGTAATGTTTCACACCCGCAAGTTTTGCACATTTAAAAATCTTTTTAAAATTTATAGAGCCATTGCCTATTTCAGTATTCATCTTTTTGTCAATCTTATCCATATCCTTTACATGCAGCATCGGAAACCTGCCGGGGTTGGCTTTAAAAATCTCAATGGGATCGTAGCCCGCACTCACTACCCAATAAATATCCATTTCCATCTTTAATAAATTGGGGTCGGTTTCTTTGAGTAACACATCATAGCCTTTTTGACCATTCATGTCAAAAAATTCAAAATCGTGGTTATGATAGGCAAGTTGCAAATTAGCGTCTTTACAAATTTCCCCGGCCTTATTAATTCTTTCAGCCAGTTTTTTGTACTGGTCTATTGTTTTGCGTCTTTCTTCCTTCATCCAGGGTATGACAATATATTGATGGCCCATTACTTGCCCTACATCACAAAGTTTTTTTACCTCATCATCACTCCCATTTTCAAAAAGAAATTTTTCCGGCAGGTAGTGTCCACTTGGGCTTACAAGGTTATTTTGTTTTAAAAGGGCTGAAAATTCTTTTACACTCAACCCGAAGAAACGTTGTTCTGCACTCAGGTCAAACAACTCTACTTCTTTATAGCCAGCCATCGCCACTTTTTTAATTACTGAAGTGGGATCTTTTCTTATCAGGTCTCTTAGGGTATATAATTGGATACCTGCGACCCTCTTTGTTTTTAATAACTCCGTAGGGTTCATTAACAATCCGGCGGTAAGTAAACCGGATGTTTTTAAAAAGTTGCGCCTGCTGTTCATGATGATTAAATTGATGGATGTTCAAGTTACATAAATCTGGCGTTAAACAAATAAGGAAAGTTTATCGTTATGAATGCTTTAACCCATCGAGTCATCATTGATTTCCGGCTTCAACTAAAAACACCTTTGCAGGATATATTTGAAGAACACATTAAACAGTTTTAAATATATTTATGCCGCTGATCTTTTATTCCTCTAAACAACTGCAGTATGCGTTTTGAATTTGGCTTTTATAGTTCCCTGCTTTTGATATTTGCCGTGCATGGCATGGTATACAGTGTCCTGCTTTTGAGAAAAGGCAAAAAGAACGAAAGCCGTGCTGATAGATGGCTCGCTTTATTCTTACTGCTTTGTGTGTTGTACATAGCTCCCTGGATGCTTGGTTTTGCAGGCTGGTACGATAATCAACCCTACCGGGATATTTTGTTTTACGTGCCCATGCAGCATTTGTTTTTTATAGGTCCCGTAATTTTCTTTTATGTGCAAAGCCTGTTAAATCCTTCCTTTGAGTTTGGCAAAAAAGAGTGGCTGCATTTACTGCCGGGTATTTTATATTTAGTCTATAGCCTCGTGATCTTCATTACCGATAAAATTGTTTTAAAAAAATACTACTTCCTTGCCGATGGTGCCGACAGAGATTTTGATGGCTGGTACCAAGCCGCAGGGTTGATTTCTATGGTATGCTATTTTGTAATTTCCCTCAGGTATTACCAGCTCTACAAGAAATTAATGCGGCAGGTAATCAGTTATGCAGACCAGGTTCTTTTTAAGTGGGTCAGGAATTTCCTGATGGCCTTTTTATCAATGCAATTGTTGCAGGTACTATTTTTTGTACTTGCATTAATGTTTCCATTATTAAATTCTTATATCGGCAACTGGTGGTACTTTTTTTCCTTTGCACTTATTTTTTATTATATCGCCATCACGGGTTATGCTAATTCAATAGAAACAAAAGTGCCCTTTAGGCTTCACCTGTTAAATCATAAACCTTCCCTGCTGTTGCAGTATGCAGATTTGCCAAACACTGGAAATGATTTTATAGAAGATGCAGAGATAATAGAGTTTGAAAACATATCAGGCCCAGCCAAAGAAGATGATACTTTTATTGCAGAATGGAAACCTGCCATAAAGCAATTGTTAGAAGAAGGAAGAGCCTATGAAGACCCCGAACTTTCTCTAACACAATTGGCCAAAGCACTCAAAACAAATCCATCTGTTTTATCAAAAGTGGTCAACCAAGGGTTTGGTCAAAATTTTAATGATTTTATAAATGATTACAGAATAGCAGCCGTAAAACAGAAGCTGCAAGCCGGCGAACAAAAAACGCAAACGCTCCTGGGCATTGCTTTCGATTGTGGGTTTAACAGCAAGGCTACTTTTAACCGGGCTTTTAAAAAGGCCACCGGTGTAACTCCCAAAGAGTGGGTTGAAAAAATAAGCAGTGACTGAGCCTTTGTAATTTAGATGCGCTGGAAAGTGCTGACTGGCGAATAACTTATGGAGATAAAATGCCCGCCAAAAGTGTAAATCCTGCTTTAGTATTATAAGAAGATATATTGATTTCATAGCGATTTTTTATTAAGTCCGAAATTGGAAACCATTTGTATTAAACTCTTTCTTTCTCACATTAGCTTCTTTTTCAATGGCTTAAATAGCTGAATAGACTGCATTAGGGCGTCTCAAATCATCCTCCCAACATTTGAGACCTTCTTATATGGTATCATATCATCATTTGCAGCGACTGCCCACCTGCCGCACCCCCATCTTTGTGGAAACTAAAAAAATAAGATTATGAAACAGTTTAATTTCTTCCTTTGCCTTTTGTTTGCAATCAACGTGTACTCTTATTCTCAAACAGGTACTTCGCTTAAGAGCGAACCGCCACTCGTTTCTTTCAAAATAAAAAATAACGGCCTGTTGCCAACCAAGGTAACTGTCATTTCTTACCGGCCAGACGAAACCGGAAATGGCACGAGTGGATATTTTATCCCATCGTATGGGAGTAAAACTTTAAGGTTTCCCGTGGGTACAAAAATCTATATCGCCAGTAACAAACAGGTAAACACCGTAATGAGTGGTGCACTAATTTCTGACCAGCCTCCCTTTCTCGTTGTAAAAAAAGCCGATGCGGGCAAATCATTTAACCTTAAATAACTGTTGTGAGGTTAACTGTGAAAAGTCGAAAGTGAACCATTCACCATTCTCCATTCACTATTCACCATTCACCAATAAAGCCGTCATTAGCAATGCCCCACCAAAATCAACCTTACATGAAACATATTTTAACAATCATCCTTTCGATTTATTCTTTTTGCGTTTTTGCCCAAAACGACAGCATTCCCAAAAAGGATTCTGTGGCTTTCAATCAGTCAAAACAGCTCAACGAAGTTGTTGTAAAAAGTAAAAAGCCCTTTGTAGAAATACAGGTAGATAAAACCGTGTTGAATGTGCAGGCTGACCTCGTAGCCTCCGGCGGCACCTTGTTTGAAGTAATTCAAAAAGCTCCGGGTGTTTCTATCAGTAATGAAGAGACTATTAACCTTGCCGGCAAAGCAGGGGTAAATGTTTTGATTGATGGCAGGCCAGCTCAGTTAAGTGGTAAGGATCTGGCTGATTATCTAAAGTCAACTCCGGCCTCGCTGGTAGATAAAGTAGAAATTATCATGAACCCATCTGCCAGGTATGATGCACAAGGCAATGCCGGCATCATCAACATCCGCCTTAAAAAAAATATTGCAAAAGGCACCAACGGAAATGTCAGTACGAGCTATACCCAGGCAGTTCACGCCAATATAAATGTATCTGCCAACCTTAATTATCGCAAAGGGCAATGGAATTGGTATGGTAATACTGCAGCCAGAAAGTCCAGGCAAAATACCGCTGGCGCAATTAACCGCTTTGTAAACAGCAATGGAGTGGAAAAAACATTCGAAAATAAAACTGTGGATGAGGATCAATCTGCCAACGGGAGTTTTACCGCGGGCGCTGATTATTACCTAGATAAAAAAAACAGTTTTGGATTTATAGTAAAAGGAAACGAATACAAAAGCCAGTTGTTTACGCCGGGTAATACTTTCATTAAAACCAACAACAGTACAGATTCCTCTTTACAAACTTTAAATAACAACAATCAAAGAAACAGCCGATACAACTATAATTTGAATTACAAATTTGAAGACACTACGGGTACACAATTTAATATAGACGCAGACTATATTTCTTTTAAAAATAACAGCAACGGGTTGGTAACCACAGATCTGCTGAACAACCAAAACATTAAATATGGCTATACCGCCAACGACCAGGATGTAGTGACCGGTATAAATATTTACAGCCTGAAAGCAGATTTTAGCAAGCAGTTGAAAAAAATGAATGCAAAAATAGAAACCGGGTTGAAGTACAACACCGTGCAGACAAGCAACGATCTGCAAGCTTTTGTTTGGGACAACAACCAGTTCAAGGCCGATACCGGGCGCAGCAATGAGTTTAATTACACCGAAACAGTATATGCGGGCTATGGAAGTTTTAATCAAAAAATTAAGAAATGGGAATATCAGGTAGGATTGAGAGCAGAACAATCTATCATAAAAGGGAAAAGTATCGACTTGAAAAATGCGCAGCTTAATTACCCAGACACTGCTTATTTCAACTTATTCCCCACCAGCTTCGTAAGGTATACGGTTAATGACAACAATAGTTTTGGCTTGTCTTACGGCAGAAGGATTAATAGGCCCAGCTTCCAGGACTTGAACCCGTTTGAATACATTTATGACAACTACAGCCGGGAAAGAGGCAATCCTTATTTGCAGCCGGAGTTTACCAATGCCTTTGAAATAAGCTACTCTTACAAAGGGGCATTAAATATCAGTTTCGGTCATAGCCGTACCAACAATTTATTTCAATCTATTACTACCCAAAGAGGGGAAGCTACAGAGGCCACGAATTATAATATTGGTAAAGAATACCGGTATTATGTGAATGCTAGCCTGGGTATGCCTGTTAATAAATGGTGGTACAGTTATACCAATATCAGTCCTTTTCACAAACAGTTTAGCGGTGTGGTTCCCGAAGGAAAGTTGGACAACAAAGCATTTGGAATGAGTTGGTACACTAGCCATAATTTTTCGTTGCCGAAAGATTTTAAACTACAGCTGAGCAGCTGGGGTAATATAGCTACCGAAGATGCCATGAGTAAAACTGCCTGGCTTGGTAGTGTAGATCTAGGTGCAGGCAAATCAATTCTTAAGAAAAAATTAGACATACGATTAGCTGTAACAGATATTTTTAATACGCAACGCTGGAGGCAGGAAGTAGATTTTGGCAGGGTGAATTACAATTACCAGCGCAAATGGGAAAGCAGGAACGTTCGCCTGCAACTTAGCTGGAAGCTTGGTAAAACGAATTATAAGGCAAGAAACAGGGAACTGGGAGCGCAGGATTCAGATGGGCGTATAAAATAAGTGTGCAAAAAAGAGCAGCTTCATTTTAAGCGTTAATTTGCAGGATGAACCAGAACTTTTCTTTTTTAGACGCTTTGGCAAAATCCTCTTTCGACTTTCATCCCGTAATAACATATGATGCCAGCAAGCACAAAGTTGCGGCATTAGATCTCTCTAAATCTAACAAAGAAATTACGCCGGAGGTTTACGGCAGCACCGAAAGCCTTGCTGCTTTTGTAAATGAGAAAATGGCAACCGCAAAGGCTACTTACTTGGTTGGAGGTTACAGTGAAATGAGAGAGATGTACCGGCGCAGTGGTTTGTTTGATACCAGCCTTGAACCCAATGCATCGTTGGTAGAAGAACCCCGAAGTCTTCACTTGGGCATGGACATTTGGGCGCCAGCCGACACCAAAGTATATGCGCCGCTGGGTGGTATGGTGCACAGTTTTGCGTACAACAACAATCATGGTGATTATGGGGCCACCATTATTTTGCAGCATCAAATAGACATGTTTAACTTTTATACGCTTTATGGGCACCTGGCTTTGAAAGATCTTGGCAATATCCGTTCGGGTCAATTTATAACAAGGGGTGAAAACTTTGCTCATTTTGGAGCACCAGAAGAGAACGGTAACTGGCCGCCGCATCTTCATTTTCAACTTATTATAGATATAGGGCAATGGGAAGGCGACTACCCCGGTGTGTGCAAACCAAGCGAGGCGGAGTTTTACCTCAGCAATTGTCCTAACCCCGAAGCCATACTGAATCTATATAAAAAAATATAGCTGCTGTTGAACAGTTTTGCTAAAATCTGCGTTTATAGGTTGGTGTAAGTGTATTAAATGTACTTTTACAGCCATATAGGTTAAGAAAATCTTTTACATGAACATCAAAGCAGGTCCACTTCTCCAACAAATTGATAGTCCCAAGGATCTAAAGAAAATCAACAAGGATCAATTACCGCAGGTTTGCGATGAATTACGCCAATACATTGTTGATGTAGTAAGTGTGCACGGTGGCCATTTTGCAGCCAGCCTTGGGGTGGTAGAACTGAGCGTGGCTTTGCATTATGTATTCAATACGCCAGATGATCAACTTGTTTGGGACGTAGGCCACCAGGCGTACGGCCATAAAATATTAACCGGCAGGCGGGATAGTTTTCCTACCAATAGAAAATACAATGGACTCAGCGGTTTCCCTAAAAGAAGCGAAAGTGAATACGATACTTTTGGTGTCGGCCATTCTTCTACATCTATTTCAGCAGCCTTGGGTATGGCTATGGCCTCGCATTACAAAGGGGAGCACAACCGTCAGCACATTGCAGTAATTGGCGATGGTGCCATGACGGCAGGCCTGGCTTTTGAAGCCATGAACCATGCTGGTATTGAAAAAAGTAATGTGCTCATCATACTTAATGATAATTGCATGAGCATTGATCCCAACGTAGGGGCTCTCAAAGAATATCTGACTGATATTACTACTTCTCATACTTATAACGATTTAAGGGATAACGTGTGGAAAGCCCTGGGCAAATTGCCCGTAGGTAAAAACTTTACAAGGGAAATGGCCAGCAAGCTTGAAGCCAGTTTGAAAGGAATGGTGAGCAAGAGCAGCAATTTGTTTGAGGCGCTGAACCTGCGATATTTTGGGCCGATAGATGGGCACAACATTACCAAGTTGGTGGATACACTGTCCGATTTGAAAGATATTGCTGGTCCTAAGATTCTTCACATTAAAACCGTAAAAGGAAAAGGGTACGACCTTGCGGAAAAAGACCAAACACTTTGGCATGCGCCAGGGCTGTTTGATAAGGTAACAGGTGTTATTCAGAAGAAAGTTTTTGAATTGCCACAACCCATGAAGTACCAGGATGTGTTTGGGTTTA
>JBKJKD010000121.1:0-3191 GCA_046597635.1 Ferruginibacter sp.
GTCACATTACTCGGCCCGGCGGCATTATCATTGTGTTCTAATTTCATTCCGCATTTAGGACAGGTATCGCCCTCCTTTCCTGTTACTTCAGGGTGCATAGGGCAGGCATACACATGATCTCCTTGATGTGTTGCTTCGGTATGAGTTGAATCTGTCGTTTCAGTTTTTGCAGAACCACTATTGTTGCAGGCTGCAAAAAATGTAAGTGTACTGAAGGCTATGATAGCCAATGTTAATTTTAATAATTGTTTCATTGTTTGAATTTTATTTTTAAAAAATTATTGATTGAGGTATATCATTTTCATTTGGTACACATTGGTGGTTACTATCCTCTCACCATCTTCCGTTCCCTTATTGATGATCGTGTATTTATCATTGCTCTGGCCTTTTGCTACAAAGCTGATGCTGTATTGCTCCGCCTTGTCTTTTATAAAAATGGCAGGCTTGCCGTTCACATCGGTAATGGCTTCATTGGGTATCACCACCTGCCGTATTACTTCACTGCCCGTCATGGTTACGTTGATGTTTTCTCCTATTTTAAACTTACTGTTCGGGTTCAAAATTTCGAAGACCACTTTCTGCGATTGATTGTCTGCATTCACCGTTTGTGCAGTGCTGATCATTTTCAGCTTATAAGAAAGCGTATCGGTATTGGAAGTAACCGCAAAAGAAGTAGCTGATTTCAGTTTGGCAACGTCGCTGGAAAATACCTGTGCTTCTACAAACACCTGGTTGAGGTTGGTAATTTCAAACAAGGTTTCACCAGTGTTTACCACTGCACCAATAGAATAATTAAATGTACCTACCACCCCACTGATGGGAGCTGTGAGGCTTACCAATTTTGTACTTCCGGCACTACCACCGGCATTGCCGTCAAATAACTGTTTGTTCCTTCGTGCACTTTCGTAGCGGGCCTTTGCTTCTGTTACATCTTTTTTAGCAGCAATATCTTCTATCGTTTTCAATCGGTCGTATTGGGCTTTGGCGGCTTCAAATTCTGAGTTCACCACATTTCGTTGCGAAAGAATATCTATCTGTGTGCCTGCATCTACCTGTTGCTGCACTACTGCCAATACCTGCCCACGTCCTACCTGCTGACCAGGAGTGACTCTTAAGGCAACAATCTTCCCGGTTTGCGGCGTTTGTATAACTGCCCTTCCCAGCGGTGCTGCCGTGACCGTTCCCAGCAAAACAGTGGATGCATTGAAATCGCCGGCGCCTATTTTTTGGGTAAGAATATTAAACAGGAACTGCGTTTCCTTTTCTATGATAAAAGTGGATGATGAGCCGCCTCCTTTTGCTGTGCCGGCTCCATGGTCATCGTCGCCATGTGCAGATAACGTATTGTAAGTGGCTGTTGGCAATAAACAAAAAAGCAGGATGGCTGCGGTAGATGCCCTGCTGTTTCTTTTTTTGGTGATAAATAACATCACTACAACTCCTATCAGCAAACCCATTAATCCAAAAAACCAATTGCTGCTGTACCAATGCGAATGAGCTTCCTCCATAACTTCCGCTACGGCCAGTTCTTTTCCGGGTTCAATATTGTTGAGCTGTATTAAATCTGGTCCTGCAGCAGCATTAATATCAATCACTAAATTGTAAGGTTTCTTTTCGGGAAAGATTGCCTTCAATTCATACACCCCTTTATCCAGCCGGGCTACAGCAACTTTTATATTAGGGTTACCCGACACGGTAATGGCCAGGGCCGCTGAATCAACCGGTTTATTACTATTGTACGCTGATATAAAAAGTTTGAGCACGGCTTCCTTACCCGGGGTAAGCGGTCCGTATTTTACCAGCAATTCATATTTATCAGAAATTGCTTCGGAAGAAAAATAGCTGACCGCAGAGGCTATTGCTTTTTTAGCATCGCCATGGTCTTCGTCACCATGCGCAAGGCCTGCTACCGGCAAGCATAATAAAAGTATTAGTAGTTGTTTCATAACTGTCCCATTAAATATTGATAATTGAGCACGCTCTGGTTATAGTTTTTAATTGCTTCAAGATATTTTTGATAGATAGTGTAGGCGTCATTGCCCGTCCGTAATAAGTTGATGTAATCAATTTCGCCGCCGGCAAAAAAGCGTTGAGCGGTGTTGATTACTTCCCTTGCTTTGGGCACCCCGGTTTGTTGATAGTATTGCAGCAATTGCCAGTTGGTTTGTATTTCGGTACCACTGTTAATGGCCTGTAAGCTTAATTCCTGTTGCAAACCCTGCTGAGAGGTTTGCAAAACTTCCTGGGCTGTTTTGGCCGCAGCTATTTGGCTTTTGTACTGGCCGTACCACAATGGAATGGTAAACCCAAAGCGGAAACGGTTGAACCATTTTGTATCTCTTTCTCCCTGGTTAAAATATCCAAAGGCCAGGCCCGGTAAAGCCTTACTTTTTTGTAAGGCAATATTTTGTTGGGCGTTCAATTGTTGCTGTTGCAATAACTGCACACTGGGATTGGAAACCAACAATGCCGAATCCGGTAAAAAGTAGGTGGGCTGCCCAAACACAGAAAGGGTAAAGGGCTGCACGGTAAAGTTTGCTGTTAAACCGGTATACCATTGCAATTGTGCCTTCAAAGATTTTGCCCTTGTGATAGCCTGCTGGTAATGATTGTGAATTTCGCCATACTGCGTTTCAGCAAATATTTGTTGCAGGTAATCTATTTGCCCTGCAGTAAACTGGCGAACGGCTGAGTTCTTCACTTTTTCATACAAGGTATCCTGCATATACAACTGCTTCACCAGCGAATCTGTGAACTGCAACTCGAGATACAAAAGCCGCACCTTGTATTTTAATTCTGCTTCAGTTAATAGCTTTTCTTTTTGTGCAATAGCTATTTGCCCTTTCTGCAAACGGTATTGATTGCGGTAAACAGAAGGGAATTCTATGGACTGGGTAACACTTCCCGTATAAAAATTTCCCGTGGGGCTTTCTACAAATACTTCAGGATTGGGAAGACTGATGCTGCTTTTTAGCAATTGCTTTTGCTGCTTGATAACCAAATCAGATGCTGAAATATTTTTACTGTTTTTTAATGCCATAGCCACAGCATCTGCTTCCGAAATCTGCTGTTGACAAAAAGATGCAAGGGATACAACCAGGCTTAAAAAAAGAAATGTACTACGTATAAACATAAAAAATTGATTACAATAACGGAACAATACAAGTTGCCATAGGGCAAAGCATAATTAG
>JBKJKD010000220.1:0-5096 GCA_046597635.1 Ferruginibacter sp.
GGTGTCCAGTTTATAGTATAAGCAGGAGATCCTCCTATAATAATAGTTGCGATCGCCCCTGAGTTATTGCCATTACAGGTTAAGTTAGTAATTACTGCTGAACTTATTGTAAGCGGATTTGGTTGTGTTATAGTCACACTCTGAGAACTTGTACATCCATTAGCATCGGTCACTAAACAAGTGTATGTTCCAGGACCCATGCTCACCGCAATGGATGATGTCTGGGAAGATGGTGTCCACACATAATTATATCCCGGTGTGCCGCCATTGACAAGCATAGTGGCTGATCCGTTATTCGCTCCCGCACATGTTACCATTGTTACATTGGTAATTGCTGTTGTTAATATTGGGGGCTGCGTTATTTGTACTGATGCACTGGCTACACAACCTGCCGCATCTTTTATGGTTACAGAATGAAGTCCTGCCGGTAAATTATTTACGTTCTGTGTTGTTTGTGCAAGGTAGGACCACAGGATACTTATCGTTCCTGTGCCGCCTGATATGTTGGTGGTAGCAGATCCGTTATTGCCACCATAACAACTTACCGCTGTGGTAGCTGTTATAGATACAACAGGCCCCGCAATATCATTTATGTTTGCAATGGCATTTATGGTACAACCATTCACATCTGTTACCGTTACTGTATAAGCCCCTGCTACAACATTTGTAATACAGGAGTTAGTGAACATTGGATTACTTGTCCACTGATAAGTGTATCCTCCTGCCCCGCCGCCTGCTACTACACAAGCACTACCATTGGCCTGAGTACAGTTAGAGTTTGTGGAACTTACTATTGCTGTTAATGCCGCAGGCTGAGTGATGGTTGTTGTTAAGGTTGTGATACATCCTAAGTTATCTGTTACCTGCACAGTATGTGTACCGGGCGGTAATGTTGTTACGTTTGGTGTATTGTTTAAGGTCGGGAACCATAAGAATGTATAAGGCCCTGTTCCCCCACTGTAAGAGAGGTTACTGATACCGTTGTTTGATCCAAAACAAGTGATGTTAGTGCTTGTGATGGTGGCTACAAGAGGCGCGGGTTGTGTGATTGTTACGTTTGCTGTTGCGCTGCATCCTTTACTGTCTGTTATGGTTGCAACATAGTTTCCGGCAGCAAGGTTATTTGCTGTAGAGCCTGTGCCACCGCTTGGTGACCATGAATAAGTATAGCCCGGTGTGCCGCCCGCAGGTGCCACGGTTGCAAATCCGTTAGTATAACCTGCACAGCTTGCATTACCCGAGGCAGTGATGCTGGCCGTTAGTAATGGCGGCTGGGTGATAGTTGTTAAAGCCTGCGCTGTACAATTGTTTGCATCCGTTACCAGTAAAGTATAAGTTCCCGGACAAAGATTCGTTACGTTCTGGGTTGTTAAAGGTCCGGGACCGCCTGTCCAAAAATAAACAACTGCACCTACTGTATTTGCTGCACTTCCGTTTGCCATACCGTTACATGCTCCAAAACAAGTTACATTGGTATTTGTTATAGCTGCTGTCATTTGCGGCGGATTGGCTAAATTAACTGAACCGCTTACAATACATCCATTAGCATCTGTTACTGTTACAATATGATTACCGGGGCCCAGGCCCGTTGGACTTTGAGCTGTTGATCCTGATGGTACCCAGTTATAAGTATAACCCGGTGTGCCCCCAATTACTCCTGCACTAGCAGAGCCATTGGTTGCATTAAAACATTTTGGGTTTGTTCCCGATACGCTTACTGTCAACACGGGTGGCTGGGTTATCGTTACACTTACCGATGCTTTACATCCGTTAATGTCTGTTACCGTGGCAGTATAAATTCCTGCTATAAGATTAGTTGCATTACCTGTGTTTTGTGAATTGCTCCATAAATAAACATAAGGTCCTGTGCCCCCTGATACACTTGTTGTTGCTACTCCATTATTTCCGCCAAAACAACTTACGTTAGTAAAGCCTGTGATGGCTAAACTTGGTCCTGCTGTGTTTGGTATGGTGGCTGCACTGTTAAATATACATCCTGCCGCGTCTTTTACGATCACCGTGTAGGTTCCTGCTACAACTCCTGATAAGGTGGCTGTGTTTGCGCCCGTACTCCAGGTATAAGTATAGGGCCCTGTTCCACCGCTTGCTGTCAGTGTAGCCGAACCGTTAGCCTGGTTACAATTGGCTGTTGTTGCAGTGGAAGTAATGGTAACTGATGTGGGCTGGGTTACCGTTGCTGTTACAACTGCTATACATCCTTTTGCATCTGTTACTGTTACTGTATAAACACCTGCAGGTAAATTTGGTGCTACTGCTGTTGTTGCCCCGCCTGCTGCCCATAAATAAGTTAATGGTAAGGTTCCCCCTGAGTTATAAATGGCTGTTGCATTTCCGTTGCTTCCACCGTAGCATGTTACAGGATTTGCACTTGCCTGTACATCTAAGATGCCGGGCGCTGTAAGTGTTCCTGATACAGAGGATGTACATCCAAAGGCATCTGTTAATGTTACTGTATAAGGACCTGCGCCAAGGTTCACGGCTGTTTGTGTGGTTTGCCCATTACTCCAACTATAACTTATCGGGGCACTCATTGCTCCCGTGAAGCCTGCTGTCATACTTCCATTAGTAGATCCAAAACAAGATGGGTTTATACTCGAACTGATTATGGCTACTCCACCAGGAGTTGAGTTTATTACTATAGAACCTGTTTTTATGCAACCTTTAGAATCAGTGACAGTGACTGTATAATTTCCGGATGTTAATGGAGTGGTCTGGGCGCTTGTTCCTCCGCCACCGCTCCAGCTGTAATTATAAAATGGTGTTCCCCCTGCTACTGTTACTGATGCGGTTCCGTTGGCAGCTGTACAATTTGCATTTACACTTGTTAAGGTTAAGGTAATGGCAGCGGGCTGTGTTACCTGTACGGATTGTGTAAGTGTACAACCGTTATTATCTTTTACCGTTATGTTATAAATACCTGCTGTGTTGCCTGTAAATACACCCGAACTTTGAAAAGGACCGCCATTCAGATCATACGTATAAGGACCTGTTCCACCCGAACCTGCCGCGGTGATCGTACCGTTAGTTCCACCGTTACAACTTGTAGGTAGTGAGGTAAGTGTTAAGCTCAAGGCTGAGGGCTGGCCAATGTTTACTGTTACTGTAGTTAAACATCCGGCCGCATCTTTTACAAGTGCTGTATAAGAACCTGATGCTAATCCTGCAAATACTCCGCTGCCACTTGTAGCATTGGTTGGTGATAAAGTATAACTGTATCCCGGTGTGCCGCCCGAGGTATTGATCGTAAAGCTTCCGTTAGTTCCCCCAAAACAACTCACATTATTAATAGCGCCAATGGTAGATACAGGACTTCCTGTATTACCAACGTTATAGGTGATGGTTAGAGTACAGGTATTTGCATCTATTATAGTTAGTGTATGAGTACCGGCTAGTAAACCAGATGTAAACGCGTTCGTTGAAAATGGCCCGCCATTCCATGAATATTGATACGGGGCTAATCCGCCCGTCACAGCTGTTAGTGTTGCACTGCCGTTAGCGTTACCGCAATTTGCATTTGTCGTATTTACTGTTGCTGATACAGGGCCCGTGATGTTGCCTATATTAAATGTAACTGTACGTACACAACCGTTATTATCCATTACGGCCGCTGTATGTGAACCACTCGTTAAAGGAGAGGTAATACCAGTTGAACTAATTCCATCTACTGAATATGAATAAGCCGGTGTGCCTCCACTGCCGGTAATGGTTACACTACCAACTGAGCCCGCACAAGAGTTCGGAGATACTGCTGTAGCAATGTTCAGTAAAGTTGGCTGGGTAAGTACAGCTGTGGTATTAAATGTACATCCGTTGTTGTCTTTTATTGTTACGGTATAGGTTCCGGCTGTGAGTGCGGTAAAGTTACCACTACCCCCAAAGGGCCCGCCGTTGATCGAGTACTGATATCCCGGTGTTCCACCGCCACCTGCCGCGGTTATCTGTCCGTTAGCTCCGCCGTTACAACTCACTGCTGCCGGAGTTAAAGTTAAAGTAAGCTGGGTCGGTTGTGTTATCGTTATCGTTACTGTGGTGACACATCCTACCGCATCTTTTACCGTTACATTATAATTTTGTGCAGTGAGTCCTGTGAAAACACCAGTGGTATTGGTGATACCGGTTGGTGATAAAGTATAACTATATCCGGGCGAACCCCCTGTAGTAGTTACATTAAAGCTTCCGTTACTTCCTCCAAAACAACTCACGTTAACAGATGCCGATATACTCGATACAGGACTTCCTGTGTTATTAATATTAAAAGTGACTGCCAGAGTACAACTGTTCGCATCTTTTATGATAACAGTTTGTGAACCTGCAGATAAACCACCCGTGTTATTTGATAAACTAAATGGTCCGCCATTCCATGAATATTGATAAGGACCTACTCCTCCTGTTACTGATGCTACCGTTGCACTGCCATTTGCATTACCACATGTAGCATTACCGGTGTTTATCACAGCTGATGTAGGGCCTGGGATCATGTTAATGTTGAAAATGCCGCTAATGATACAACCGTTAATGTCTTTTACGGTAGCTGTAAAACTACCCGCTGCTAAATTAACTGCTACACTTGATGTGGAAACTCCGTTCACCGAATAGGAATACGCAGCTGTACCGCCCGTTACCCCGATCGTTGCACTTCCTACCGAACCCACACATGTGGTTGGTGCAGTAGTAAAGCTTATTACCAGTGGTGTAGGCTGAGTGATGGTAGTGGTTTTTGTAAGGGCACATCCATTGTTATCTTTTACTGTTACACTATACACCCCTGCAGTTAAGCCGGTAAAACTGCCGCTGCCGGCAAAAGGACCGCCATTCAAGGAATACTGATATGGTGATGTTCCTCCGCCACCTGCCGCGGTTATCTGTCCGTTAGTTCCGCCGTTACAGCTCACCATCAACGGAGTTAAGTTCAATGTTAAGGCCGGCGCCTGGGATATCGTTACAACTACTGTTGTTACACAACCGGCTGCGTCTTTTACTGTTACTGTATAGGTTTGTGCTGTTAGATTAGTGAATATGCCTGTACCGCTGGTTACATTGGTTGGTGTGATGGTATAATTATAGCCCGGTGTACC
>JBKJKD010000296.1:0-2713 GCA_046597635.1 Ferruginibacter sp.
CAAGCAAACACCCGTGCTGCAGGGAACCGACCAGTTTCCACTGTCTGTGGTAACTGCTGCACCTAAAGATTCGCTATTGCCCCCGATGGTTGCCAGCATGTCTATGCCCATCGTATCAGTTGCTCTGAACCGGGAGCCCGAAGACCTGATGGAAGATATTTTTAAGTCGCTTGAAACAACATACATAGAAGGCTCCATGCAGTTTGTAAAGTTGAGCCAACTACCGCCCCAACAAATACCGCTAGCCACTACCGCTATTTTAAAAGAGCTATTCTACCGGGATACACTTGTTGATTTCTCGGGCCAGGCAAAAATGCGGGTGGAGAGCTTACAACAATTGGAGCGGGCAATGAACCAAAACGAAACACTGCAAAAAGCTTTTAATAAAAGGTTGGTTATTTTAATACACGACCGGGCACAGGAAGTAATAAACCTCGCCCTGGCGGGCGATGCCGCAGAGCTGGAGCGGCGCCGCTATTACAATGCAGAGAGCAGTGGTTATGATGTGTACCCTGCAATGTTTACCCTTGCTTTAAAACTCACCGATCCGGAAGATTATATGCACCGGGTGCTGCGGGTAAATTATTATTACTTCAGCGGCCTTGCTGCACAAATAAAAATTCCTACGGTGGCCAATGCAAAGCCACTTTTGGCGGAAGCAATGAAGATGACCATGAAGGCTCTGGAATTAGAAAAAAATGCAGCCTACATTTACAATCAACTCGGCTCATTGCATTTGTACAGCAAGGAATATAGTGTTGCAGAAAAACATTTTTTGAAGGCCGTTGAAATTTCTCCGCAGTGGGCAATACCCTGGAGCAACCTGGTAGGGCTGTACACCGCAACCAAAAATTACAAAAAAGCGAGCGAAGCTTTTGAAACTGCTAAGGGCCTGCAGCCAGATTTGCAGAACAGTTATGCCAATGCAGGTGCCTTGTATGAAACGCAGGGAGACTTGCTGTATGCCGAGGAACTGCAGCGCAAAAGCATACAATTAAACTCCCGCCACTTTTATCCTTTTGAAAGGCTGGGATACATTTACATGAATACCACCAGTTATGCACTGGCTGACTCTTTTTTTTACGAGGCAGATCTGCGCAAGCAGGGCTATCATTTTTTGGATGTTCCCACCCGTATGGTGCTGCCACTTATGCCTGATGCGTTTCCCAAAGGCTTACCCTGTGTGGTAGACACCCTTTTGATAAAGCCATACGATGTACTGGGCAATTTTGCATGGGGACTGCAATCCTATGAAATGGGTAATTTTAAAACTGCCGAAGAAAAATTTAAAAGAGTGATTGCACTGGACAAAAGCAATCCACTTGCTTTTCATTACCTGGGTAAAATTTTGTTCAAACAAAACCGGTACCAGGAAGCAGCTATCATCCTAAACTACGCTGTTCAATATTTTTTGGATTCTACAGCATTTACGGTTTACTTAGATTCTATGCAGTCTAAAACGACCTCTTCGGCAAACCAGGATTGTGTCTCTCTGATGTTTTGGCATGCTGCTTATCCGGCAACATTCAATCATTATTTTTTAGCAAAGTTGTACGAAAACTGGCACCATTTTACAGAGGCAGAAGTACAGTATAGAATTTTAATAAACATCGAGCCATACTTTGTTGGTTCTTATCAGCAGCTGTGGAATATGCTGGAAAAAATCGGGCGATTCCAGGATGCTGAAAAGGTAATAAGTATGTTCGAATCCGTGAACAGCAGCATGGGTAAAAATGAGTTGAATATTTTTTACCAGCGTATGGCAAAGCGCTTGCCCGAAGATGGTAGCTGGCATTACAAAGCCGGTCAGTTTTTGTATCATATAGTAGCCACCAATCCCAACAGGTACTACAAAGATTTTAAAGTCATCCCTCCCGATGAAACAGAACCTTTCCTCGTCAATGGCAGACTTGCTCAACCCTCCCGGTTGAGGGTGACACTGCCCGGCATAGACAGCGTCATTTTGTTGGCTCCTGTTATAAATACTCCACTCAGTGATGGTATACGATATTTATTGACGGCAGATAGTTTATTAGCCCGGGATGAAAATGCACTGGCAGACATTAATGATAAGGTTGCCGATCTTTATGTGTGGCAGGGACTGCCGGAAAAAGCTTATGTGCATTATCAAAAATCGGTAGACTTTCAACCGGAGAATTCGGGAACGAGGATAAAATTAATAGATTGTTATGCAGCCACCTGGCAGTATCGAAATGCCCTTGTTCAGTTGGACAGTTTGGTAAGCAAAAAAGAAATCAATTTTGAGAAACAACTGCTGCTTGCAAAATATTACATACAGGGAGGCCGGTTCACAGAAGCTGCTCCATTGCTTGCCAATGCTATAGCAATTCACCCATATGAAGTGCCGGAAATAGCGGACCTCGATGCAAGGCTACACTTACTCTCCAAACAATACCAGGATGCGATTAAGCTGTACAGAAAGATACTTGCCAACGACGGATCGGATGCCGGTAACATGTACAGCCTTGCAAGACTGTATGCAAAAACAGGTAAAAACAAGGATGCCTGGCAATGGTTGAAAAAATCGATGGACAACGGTTTTGCTTATGCCTTCGTGTTGAAGGCTGATCCATTTCTGAATAGGCTGAAGAGTGGAGCCCAATGGAAGCAACTCATGCAGCACACCGGGTTTAAAACTTACCCGCTACCGTCGGATAGCACGAAGTAGAGAATGGTGAATGATGAAAAGTCA
>JBKJKD010000310.1:0-5952 GCA_046597635.1 Ferruginibacter sp.
CCACCACGTCGGCAGTGCGAAAGGTGGCGGATTTTGGTCTGCCGATGATAGGCCCTGTAAGTGCGTCAATTTCATCAATGCTCAGGCCAATCTTTTCCATGGTATTCATGATGGCCATCATACCGAACACACCGATACGATTGGCGATAAAGGCAGGAGTGTCTTTTGCCAGCACCGTGGTTTTACCCAGAAACAAATCGCCGTACTTCATCAAAAAGTCTACAACTTCTGGGTCTGTGTAAGGTGTTGGAATAATTTCGAGCAGGCGCAGGTAGCGAGGAGGATTAAAAAAATGTGTGCCGCAAAAATGCTTTTTAAAATCTTCGCTTCGTCCTTCCGCCATCATGTGAATGGGAATGCCAGATGTGTTGGAAGTGATGAGCGTGCCTGGCTTGCGGTATTTTTCTACCTCGGTAAAAACTGATTGCTTAATATCCAGCCTTTCTACAACTACTTCTATAATCCAATCTGCGGTAGCAATGTCCTTCATGTTGTCGGTAAAATTGCCAGTGGTAATTTTCTTTACCACATCTTTAGAGTAAACCGGAGATGGGTTAGCTTTTAAGGCAGCTGCCAGAGCATCATTTACAATTTTATTTCGCTCCGCCGGCTTTGCTGTTTCTGGCAAGTCCTTGGCCACAATATCTAACAACAATACCTGTAGACCCACCCCTGCAAAATGGCAGGCTATGCGACTGCCCATGACACCACTGCCTAAAACGGCTACTTTTTTTATAGATCGATTACTCATAATAAATGGTTTTATAACAGCCAATAGAGTTGGCTGTCAAAATTAGTTAGCTAAACAACTATTTTAAGGAATCGAAGTTAGCAATTTTATATTAGCAGAAAAATAAAAGCTGGTTCAGAAAACGGGCAAAAAAATCCCGGCAGCTCAAGGCGTGAACTGCCGGGAAATTGGTAAAGGAAGTTGCTCTTTTACTCCACGAAGTATTCGCTACCGGCGGAACTGATGTAACCCAGTTTACCGTTGAAGGTCTTTATCAACAGATAATCTGTTCCTTCTACCACCTGGATATCACTGTATTTTGGAGCCACAGTTCTGCGGTCTGTATAATAATACCCCCTCATATTGTCATCACCGGTTAAAATGAAACCGCCCTTTCCGTCGTATATAATATCAGAATAACCTTGAGCCATCATGTCGTTGTTCTCGGGATCTTTGATATATGTTTTTCCTCCCCGCTTCACAATCACATAATCTTTTCCATCGGCAGCTTGCACCGAAAATACCTTGGTATTCTCTGGTTGTATCCGCATTTGACCAGCACCATTTGTTACTCCAAACATACCGCCCTTACTCACTTCAAGATAGGGGTTGGCACCTCTAACCAAATGAATACTGTCATATTCAAAAGGAACCAATGTTTCAAACTTAGAATTGAAAACACCATAACGATCGCCCTTTACGGCGATGTAATAAGTTTCATCGCTGTTGGTCATTTTATAATCGTCCACAATTTTGTCGAACAGGCCTGCGCTGTTGGGAACGGAATATGCTTTTTCCCTTGTTACTGTTTGTACAGGTATCCTATTTTCGGCTACACTGTTCTCTGGTATGGCCGGGCACTTAGGCATGGTGGCCCCTTTCGAGTTGATACAAATCTCATAACCATCTGCCCGCACAGAAGCACCGGCAAACAGCAAAGAGTCACCGCCCTCTTTACCTGCAATTGGCATAAAACCTTTGCGAAAAGATTTAGCCACTGTAAACTTAGCAGGAATCACCAACTTGCCTTGCTTGTTGATGTAGCCATATTTATTCCCAACTTTCACGGCTGCGTAGCCTTCAGAAAACCAGCCCGCTTCTGCATATTTTGGTGCAATGACTACTTTATTATCTGGCGTAGCATACCCCCATTTATCGCCCGAACGGTAGGGTATTAGGGAAAGATCAATTTGTTGCGCAAAACTCTGTGCAAAGGAAGCAAGCATCAATGCGAGGATCAGCATATTTTTTTTCATAAAAATGTAGTTTTATTTCATGCATGTCTATGCAAATGACTGTCCAAAACAAGCACACATGAAGGCATTCTACTATATTAATGAAACAGGAGCACCTTAAGGTTTGGTTCGTTCATTAATTTTTTATGAAAGAAGAAGGATACCAAACTAAAACGATCGTTATCACTCCAGGAAAGCAAGGGGTAGCTGGGGAAATATTTCTTCAATGCGGGTATTTGAAAATAATATCCGGAAAGCGCCGCAACGTTGCTCTTTTTTAGTGTAGCGCTGATGCTGTCTACATATATTTTTACGTCAGCAGCAGTTATTCGGTAAGGGTTAAAATAGGGCGTGTAATAACTCGTAAAAAAAGCTTTTTCATTAAAAGACTGCAGGTATTGAGGATTGGTGGATTCAACAATTATTTTCTGCTGCAGTGCAAACTTCTCTCTCAGTTGAATAAGATAATCCAGAGATGGTTTTTCATTTACCGAAGAGAGATTTTTAAAGTCCAACCAAATAGATCCTGAAAGATTACGTTGCTGATAAATCTCCAGCAAACCTTCCAGGCTTTGATCGCTAAACACTGCTGAATCGTGGTAAACCTGGAAGCTTTTTCTAGCGGTGTCAAAATAAACATCTATTTCCAAACCGGCTACGCTGGCTGGCAATGAGGTCATAGCCTCTCCGTTGTTCACTGCTTTTTTCCATTGGATGCCCGCCTGAACTAATGGTTGCTTTAATGGTTGGAGAGTTGCTGGCTGAATCGCAGCAGGAAAGCCGTCGGGCATCAAAAGCCTTGTCATGCCTTTGTGCAAAAAAACATCCACTGCCAGCAACAACAGCAGGATGATAACGAGCAACGTATATTTGTTTTTTAAGAAGCTGTATTTACTCATTCGAAAAAATCTATTGTTGGTTCCTTTTAAAAAACTTGTTGCCCAAGAAAAGAAGGCCTTGCTTTTTTTATTAAAGCTACTTCTTTTGCTGTGCCTGTTAAAATGTATCTTCTTTGTTTACAATTACAACCTCACCGGCGGCTGGGCTATCGAAGGTTTTGCAAATGCTCTCCAAATTATAAAATGGTCTTTGCTGTACGATCTACTTATTGTTGGACTGATCAACCTACCCCTCTATTTGTTGCTCTTGGTTTTTGGAAAAAAGATGCAGCACAACAGCATCCGTGTATTACTGGCAGCAGGCTTTGCTGCAGTGAACGCATTTATGCTATTGTTAAACTGCATTGATATTTTCTATTTTAAGTTTCACCTGCAACGTTCAGATGCAGATCTATTCTTTGTACTTAGAAATCCGTTTGCAGATGGAAAAGCTTTTTTATACCTGCTCATTTTTGGGAGCTTTGGTTTACTATTCTTCGTAACTAAACTATTGTATCAAAATTTATTCGGTATTGCGAAGTTGTCTAGGGAAGGAAACAGGCTCCTGCTCAGCACCGCTTTGTTACTCGGGTTTGTTGCAATATTTTTTATCACGGGAACCAAAAAACAATTGCCTACTTATCCATTAACAGCGTTAGAGGCAGTTCAACTGCCGCTCACACAAAACTCCTTTCATACTTTTGTCTATTCTGTTTATAGAAGAAATGACGTCCTCATTCCTGACAGGCAGTACATGACCCTGGCCGAACAGCGAGCCCTTTTTTCTATACACAAAAAAATAGACGGCGTAGATACACCTAAAAACGTTGTGTTGCTTATTATGGAAAGTGTACCGGCAGATTTTTTTGACAGCAGCAGTGCGTATAAAGTGACCATGCCTTTTCTTGATAGCCTGGTACGCAAGAGTACTTTTTTTGAAAATGCATTTAGTTATTCTTATAGTTCTAACAAGGGAATCACGGCTATGCTGGCAGGCATACCTACACTTACTGATATTCCGCTGTACCATTCCAATTTTACCTCTATAGAAAAAACTGCTTTGGGCAAAACCATTTTAAAAAAGAATTACAGCTCATCGTTTTTCATTGGCGATCACTATGACGATTTTGGCTTTGCGAAATGTACTAAGTGGCTGGGTATAGATCAATATTATTCCATGGAAGCCATACCAGGCTACCAAAAAATGGAGCAACACAGCCTGGGCCTGCACGATGAATATGTGCTGCAGTTTATGCAGGAGAAATTGCGGAAAATGGCGAAACCATTTCTTGCAACACAATACAATATTTCCACGCATTACCCCAACGACCTGCCAAAAGGTTTTAAGGCAAATGCTGCCAACACAACGCCACCAATGAAAACAATGCAGTATTACAACGACTGCCTGCAGGCGTTTTTTAAAGAAGCTGCTTTGCAACCCTGGTTCAACAACAGCGTGTTTATTTTTTGTTCCGATCATTGGGCACAACCGCACACCGACGTTATCAGGCTGGATGAAGTAGAAAGTTTCAGGATACCAATTTTCATCTATGAGCCTGGCAAATCTATTGGCAAAAGAGAAACAGCACCAGTGAGCCAACTGGATATCCTCAATACTATCCTCTATTATGCCAGCATCAAAGACAGCATTACGAGCTATGGAGAAAACCTTGCGGGCACAGGGCTGAATCCACAACGCACCCTATTTACAAAGATCAATGGGTTTTTGTACCAGGCTATTAACAAAGAATTTGTGTTGGGTTTCGACGCCTTGCAGGGCAAAGCCTTGTATTGCTATAATTATAAAACTGATCCCACAAAGAAGAACAACTTGTTACTTCAGCAAAAGCTGCCCGCTGTGGAAAAACTTGTATTGGAAATGAAAGCTTTTTTACAGACTGGTTCAAGGCATTATAGGCGGGAAAGATGATAGCGTTTTATTATCTTCCTTAGCATCGGTATCTGTCAATAGTCATTGGTCATTTCAATCTACGGAACAAAACTTCAAATCGAGTTTCCACCTTTTATCTTTTGACCTTTTACCATTCTACTTTTTGACTTTTCACTTTTCACCTTTCACTTTCTTCAACTCACCCCGCTCCCATTGCCTACCGCCACATCGGGGTTCACAAATTGTAGTTTGCCATCTGCATCTTCTGCCATCAAGATCATACCATTGCTCTCTATGCCACGCATTTTGCGGGGGGCCAGGTTGGTAACCACGGTCACTTGTTTACCCACAATCGATTCCGGCTCAAAATGGAGTGCGATACCGCTTACGATAGTTCGTATTTCTGAACCCAGATCTATTTCCAACTTGAGTAATTTATCTGCTTTGGCAACTTTTTCTGCGGCGGTAATGGTGCCTACTTTCAAATCTATTTTTGCAAAATCATCAAATTGAATTTCGGGTTTGGCCGGCTTGATCTCTTCGGGCTGCTGCGCTGTTTCCATGGGTACTGTGGTTGTTTTGACGAGTCCTGCTTTTAATTTTTCTACCTGTTTGGTTATCTCTTCGTCTTCTATTTTTCTAAATAATAATTGCGGCTCCCGCAGGCTATACCCTACGCTGAGTAATTTTATTTTGCCGGCGTTTTCCCAGTCCAGCATTTTTTCTACCACTTTCATCATGCCAATCATTTTCTTAGCTGTACCCGGCAAAAATGGGTTGATCAAAATAGCAAGGTTGGCAGTAAGCTGCAGGCAAAGATGCAGGCAGTTGTCTATGCTTTTTTGAGCGGCTACTTGTTCTTCGCCGGGTTGCTCCCCTGTTTCGGAGGAGGCCTTCCTCGCCACAATCCACGGCTCTTTCTCCTGCATGTAGCGGTTACCTTTGCGGCTTAGGTCTATCACTTCAAAAAGGGCATCCCTGAATTTAAATTCTTCTAGCAGCGCTTTTACTTTTTCAGCCGTGTTACTAATGTCTTCCATTAAGGCCTTGTCTCTATCATCCAGAACATCGGCATGCAGGGTCGGAACTTTGCCCTTACACAATTTGTGCATCAGCACCCAGGTGCGGTTAACAAAGTTTCCAAAAATGCTTACGAGCTCGCTGTTGTTCCTGTCCTGGAAGTCTTTCCAGGTAAAATCATTGTCTTTTGTTTCGGGG
>JBKJKD010000084.1:0-5752 GCA_046597635.1 Ferruginibacter sp.
CTTTTGAAAACGATACACGTGCTTTAATTAGTAAAGCAGCCCTTCTCTGAAACCTCAAACAGACTCACCTCCTTTAACCGGGAGGTGTTTTTGTTTTGTGGGGAGGGGGGATTAAAATTAAAAATTAAAAATTAAAAATTAAAAATTAAAAAAATGAAACCGCTCAAAAGAAGCAAAACTTTAAGTTGGGCTTATGATCGCATCGCCTCCTGCCTGCCTTCAAAGCCGGCGTCTTTCCAGGGAAGCATCCGGGGATGCTGTTGTGGCCGGGAAAGGCTAAAGCAGGATTTCTTACAGGGCGGTTGGTAGAAAAGGCGGCTGCCAGAACCTTATTTACCGGAGAGCCGGGTAGATGAAGTTTTGGACTTTGCAGGAACAGTTATAAAAATTGGAGACTGAGGCTGCCCCTGTATCCAGATTTGACTATTGGCCTTACCGAATAATAACTCGTTGCTGTTTTTTTGACCATAATTTCAAAAAAGATTTGTGTGGTATCCTAAAATAAATAATCTTTGCTTTGCTGTAGTAAAAATACTACCTCCCTCTCCAAGAATCTCTGAAAAGTACCACCCATTCCATTTCCTCTTAAGCCTGTTGTTCAAGTGCAGCCCCTAACCTGTCACTTTAGTAATAGTTAATTATCCGTAATAACCCCAAGTTTTGAAATTACCCACGGGTTTTCAATCACATGTATTTCCAAATCTGAATTTTTAGCCTTTGCGAGAAGGTCCGATTTAAATAATAAGCCATTATCCTGACCAAGCCAAGCTTATCATTTAACCGAAGAAAGAAAAATTATGAAACATTTCTACCCCATCCTGAGCCAGTCGCAGCCAGGTTTTCGCATTGGCAATGTTGCTATCCACATTGCTGTTTGTTTTTTATTCACTATGTTGTTGAGTACTTCTGCTTTTGCGGCAGACAGGTATTCAGTGGCTAGTGGCCCGTGGAGTTCTACAGCAACATGGTCTGCAAGTTCCGGTGGTGGAAGTGGAGCTTCAGCTCCTGTGGCTGGAGACAACGTTATTATTGAGGGGGGAAGGACTGTATCCGTCGATGTAGCATCCTCTGCTGCGAACGTTTCAATAGCTTTTGGCAGTATCTTAAACAGTACAACCCTGACCTTGACCGTATCCGGCGATTTTACTAATGCTGGCACATATACTGTTACCTCAGGCATTTTAAATATTGGAGGTATCTTGTCGAATACTGGCACCTTCACAACGGGCAGTGGTACTGTCAACTTTAATGGTACAACAAATCAAACTATACCGGCAATCAATTATTTCAATCTCTCATCGACCAATAATGACAGAACCCTTCAGTCCTCGGGAATTATCGGTATTGGTGGTGCATTTACGCCAGGTATGGGGATATACACCGTATTGGGGAGTACTGTAAATTTTAGGGGTGCCGGTCAAACCATTCCAGCTTTTACCTTTGAAAACTTGCAAACAGCTACTTCGGGTACTAAAATGATTACGGGAGCTGTAACTGTGAATAATGTATTAACCATTGGGGCAGGTACAACTCTTGCTCTAAGCACATTTACACTGACCCTTTCCGGGGTGGGTACGCCTTTAGTTGCTACAGGAGCACTGACAGCGAATACTTCAACCGTCATTTTCAATGCGTCAGGCAATCAAACAATTCCTGCCCTTATCTACAATAATTTGCAAACGGCTGGCTCGGGCATTAAATCGCTTGGGGGCACAGTTCAAGTAAATAATGTCCTTACCGTAGGCTTAAGTACTACTTTAGAACTAGGCTCTCAAATCCTAAATCTTACTACTACTACGGCAATTAATCCATTAGTGCTCAATGGAGGGTTTAGTGCAGCCACTTCAACAGTGAATTACAATGGGGTTAATGGAACTATTATAGCCTCTGCAAATTATTTTAATCTTTCATCCTCAAACAATACGAGAACTTTTCAAAGTTCTGGTACAATTGGTATTGCTGGTATTTTCACTCCCGGTAACCAAGCCTACACTGCTGCAGGCAGCACGGTGAACTTTAATGGGGCAGGTAATCAAACGATTCCAGCCCTCGCAACCATAACTTATAATAATCTTCAAACAAGCACATCAGGAATCAAAAGTTTGGGTGGTGCTATTACCGTTAGCGGTGTTTTAACTGTTGGGACCTCTACAACTTTAGAACTAGGCGCACAAACACTGACACTTTCTGGCAGCGGCACTCCATTGGTTGTTGCAGGTACTTTTTCCGCATCTTCCTCCACAGTCAATTATACAAATGCAGGAAGCACAAATGTCACGGCATTAAATTATTTCAATTTAAATCTTTCTAATGGGACGAGAGTATTGGCAAATGCTGGAACAATCGGGATCGCTGGTGCTTTTACCCCTGGTACCGGCCCTTTTACTATAACGGGAAGCACCGTTAATTTTAATGGTGCGAATGGCCAGACTATTCCTGCTTTTAATTATTTTGATCTTTTCTCGACAAATAATAACAGAGTACTTGCAAACGGCGGTACGATCGGTATTGCCAACACTTTCAGTCCCGGTACTGGAACTTATACTACTATTAACAACACGGTAAGTTTTAATGGAAATGGTAATCAAACTATTCCCGTATTTACTTACAACAATTTACAAACTGCCACTGCTGGTACAAAAACATTAGCGGGTGCGGTAACGGTAAATGCTGTTTTGACGGTGGGGGCATCTACCACATTAGAATTGGGTGCCCAAACGCTCAACCTTTCCGGAGGGGCAACTCCTTTATCAGTGATAGCAACTGGTAATTTTTCAGCCTCTACCTCTACGGTCAACTACGGTGGTGGTGCCGGCACCATTATCACTGGTGTAAACTATTACAACCTGGTTTCAACCAATAACAATACACGGACTTTGCAAAATGGTGGAACAATTGGGATAGCCAATATCTTTACACCGGGCACCGGAGCTTATACCACTACAAATTCAACCGTTGTTTTTAATGGTGCTGCTGGGGCACAATCTTTTGCCCCGACATTTACCTTTAATAACCTAACCATCAACAACGCTTCAGATGTAACCATTGGAGCAAACGTAACAGTAAATACCGGGCTTACATTTACGAACGGAAAATTGAATACTGGTTCTAATACATTGATTTTAGGCAGTACCACTGTAGCGGGAACAGTTACCGGTGCAGGTCCTGGTAAATATGTAAACGGAAATTTCAGAAAAGGCATTCCTACAACCACTACGTCAAGAACTTTTGAAGTGGGAGATGCCAATGCCTATGCTCCCGTAAACATAAGCTTTTCAACAGCCGTTACCACAGCAGGTACCATCACCGTTAATACAGTTGGTACCGATCATCCACAGGTAAATTCATCTGAAATAAATCCTGCGTTAACCGCCAATCGGTTTTGGACAATTAGTAACGCAGGCGTTGCTGGATTCACAAGCTACAGTACTACGTTTAATTATGTTGCTGCAGATTTGGATGCTGGAACCACACCGCTTTCGTTTGTGGTTAATGGCTTTACACCCTCTACCTGGGCTACCCCAACCTCTGTTGCAGTTTCAGCAACTAGCACCCAGGCCACTGGTCTTACTACATTTGGCGATTTCCAAGTGGGGGAGGCAGCTGCTGCAATTGCTGCATGCGGGTTTAATGCCAACACAAACTCAGGGATAAATATCATCCCCTGCATCACAAATACTGCCTTGGTAAACGGCAGTGACTCAATAGTATCAAATACTTTTAGCGCCAATCAATATTTTACGTTGGATGTTATAAAAGGCATGGTTTACCAGGTGTACACTTCAAATGTTACCAACCCGGCAAGTCCACTCACCATTAGTGTTTATGATGAAGCCTTTCCGGCCAATGCACCAATTGCTTTCTCAGCATCTAATGCTGGCAATGGAGTTACGGGCGCTAACAATGTATTCGTTTCGTTCACGTCTCCAATTAGCGGGAGATTAAGAGTACTTATCAACAAACGTAGAGACTGCGCCTCTACTTTACCGAACGCACTTTCTGTAAGAGCCCGTGTAGTGGGTGGGGCTAATACCGAAGACAACCAACTTACTGCGGGTAATGATAGCTGGGTGGGACATATATATGACGGTACCAATGCAAGCACCCTGTTTACCAATCCGTTTACAAACTATCTTGGCTATTACAACCAGACTGAAACATTTAATGAAACATTTGGAGGAAACAATGACGTTACTTGTAATGCGCTAGTTAATTCTGCAGGCTCCTTAAGAACATCATTTAAGAACATTGACTTTTCTATTCGTTACCGAATGAATTCTACTCGCAGAGGATTGCATATTGCTGATATTGGTTCAGATGATGGAACGAGACTTGCCGTAGACGGTTCGTTGGTTTATAATGACTGGGTTGGACAAGGATATACTCCCAACAACAGGGTACTGATGAGTTTAACCGGTACAAGTAACCTGCAACTGGATTTTTACGAAGGATCATCGGGTAACCAAGTGAGTTTTTTAAATTTTACACAGGTTCTTGCAAACCAGCTTAGCACAAATACCAATCAAAACATTTGCCAGGGAAGTCCAGTTGCAACCATCAGTGGTGATGTGTTTGGGTCCGTCCCAACTGGATTAACTCTTCCTGCATATCAGTGGACTTACAGTACAACCCCAGGAGGTACAAGAACAGCTATTACAGGTGCTACAAGTGCGACTTTTACAGCATCTACATTAGTGGCCCCTTTTAATGTGCCAGGCACCTATTATGTTTACAGAAATGCAAGACTTTCAAGTGCTAATAATTTATTCAATCCTTCTACTTCAATTGTCATAAGTAACGAGTCAAATGCTGCAACACTGGTTGTAACTGAATCCGCCCCCATTCAAACCGTCACTGCTGCCAGCACCACTTTTTGCTATGGAAACAGCACCAATATTAATTTATCGTCTTCTACAGTTGGGGTTAGCTACCAACTAAGAAATAATGCTGGCAATGCTGCTATCGGTGCTCCAGTTGCGGGAACAGGAGGAGCCATCGCTTTGCCTACCGGGCCGCTGTTTGCAACTACAACTTTTAACGTGCTTGCTACCAATAGCAGCACCTTTTGTACCATTAGTATGACTGGCACGCCGACAGTCGCAACAACACCCAATGGTGGCAAAGCGGTGAGCGCTTTACCTGCTGTTGTTTGCGTGGGCAACAGCGCTCAAGTGATTGTTTCAAATACCGATTTGAATGTTAAATACCTGCTACGGAACGATGCAGACAATAGTGTTTTAGGTGATTCTGTTTTGGGCAATGGTGGGGATGTGGTATTTAATATACCAATCGGCTACTTATTGGATCCAGCTACAACCTTCAATGTGATTGCACGTGATATCAATGCTGACTGTGTGGGCCAACTTGTTAATAAGGTTACCATCAACACTCAAAATTTCCCTTCGCCAATATTTAGTATCGAGCAGGACTTTTGTACGCTCGGCCAAGGCAAGGTGATACTTGCTACTACGGATAGCTCTTTTAATGATTTCCTTTGGAGCAATGGCGACCCAACTCCCAGTATCGTTATCGAACAATCAGGATTTTATTCAATTACAGTTACGGATGCTAATGGTTGTAGAACAACTAAGTCTATCAACATTGGAGATGAAAAGGTAATAAATGGTGATTTCTCCCAAGGGGTGGGTGTCGGTTATACGACAGGATACATTTTAAACCAGGCAGCAAATGGTTTGGTAAGTCCAGGTATTGGTTATTATGCGATTAACAGCAATGCGAACTTCACTCACAG
>JBKJKD010000171.1:0-8977 GCA_046597635.1 Ferruginibacter sp.
GTGCTTCTTTAGTAAGCCTGAATTAAAACTTCTGTCGGAATATTCAAACTGTCGTGTATTTGCCTAATCATTTCGAGAGAAAGTTTTCTTTTTCGATTGAGAATTTCGCTAGCTCTACTTTTTAGTCCAACTACATTCGCTAAATCAGTTTGGTTATAACCAAGCTGTTCCATCCTAAATTTAATAGCTTCTACCGGGTCTGGAAAACCAATTGGGAACTTCTCATTTTCATAATTTTCAATTAACATTCCTAATATTTCTACCTCGTCTCCAGCTTCTGTTCCTTTTTTTGCATCAAAAATTAATTCAAGTCTTTCAAGAGCTTGTTCGTAATCTATTTTTGTCTTAATAGGCTTAATATTCATTTTAAATTGTTTTAGCATTTACTTTATCATACTCAGCATGTGTTCCAATAAATCTAATCCAAACCATTTGGTAGTCATAACTAATCTTTACAATTAACCTGTAATGATTGCCTTTTACATTGAAAACAATTCGATTGTCAAAGGAAGCTTGCGGTTGGATATTCTTTTTTTATTTGTCTGGGACTTGTCCATGCTGCTTTTAAAGTTTCCTGATACCAGGACTTTAATTGTTGTTTCTCCTAACCAGCCGGCTACCAAGGTTCCAGCCTGCCCCGATGTTGTATCGGAGTTATACTGCATGTGCGGGATCATTTCTTGCCCGTTGGGCAAAACGAAAGCTCAGTTATTAGCAGTTCGTGCTTTTGTATTTGCTTATTGACACTGTTAGCGGTTCAAGTTACTGTTTGCAGGCATTGCTTCTATAACGTGTATTTCGTTTCCATCAGGGTCTTTAATCTCAATAGTTTTCGCACCATAGGGCATTCTGTCAATAATCGGGTACTTGTATTTGCCAGATTTGTAATCGCTGCTCACATCCATAAGCCTTTTCACAAAATCATCAATAGAATTTACCATAAAACCTAGGTGCACAAAACCTAAATGTCCTGGTGTTAAGGGTAAGTCATTGATAACTTTAGTGGTGTCGTTGACCCACTGTGATAAATGGAGTTCAATACCCTCGCCAACTCTTAACCATTTAACAATGTATTGGGGACTTGGAGGAAACGGATACGGTATTGTGTCTGCCTGAAAGACCTTGGTGTAAAAAGCTACACTACTTTCTAAGTTTTTCACATCCATTAAAGTATGGTTATACCAAGCAGAATTTTTTTGTGCAACCGCAAAGGATGCGGTAAATAAAAGGAGCAGAATGATGAAAGATTTTATCATCGGTTTATATTTTTCTTACAAAGTGAAGTAGGAGTCAGCATGACCGCTATGGGACAGGTATTGCCGATGGTTGGGAATTAGTATTCCGTCCGCCGAAACAACTGCTCGTTTTTTTACTAAAGATAAATAATAAGAACTGATGCTCAGCGATGTTTGTCCCGCCGGAACAAATGCTGCCATGTTGCTGATGTTGATTGCTACAATTTCAAGCCGCACTTGCACAGTTCGTGTTGTACGTTCGGCCTTCTCCTCGGTCATCTACAATGGGGGTCTGTGTCCAACCCCAGAGTGTTGCCTGTGCGGTGGCACACGGCAGGCTCTTTTGTCCCGAATGCTTTCGGGATTGGCTTTTGTGTGTCGGCTTTGTGTGCCTTGTCCCGCAAAGAAAGCGGGATGCCTGTCTTGGTGGAATAGCTAAGTAATGTGCTCTATTTTTTTATTTGTCTGTTTAAATAGTTTATCGATTTGTCCACCTGGACTTGAGTAACTTACTGTGACGTTACCTGCTGGCTTTTATAATTCAAAATATTTCATTTTTACTGATTGCCATTTTTTACTTATCTGTTCAGAGGATAAACAACTTTTTCATGATATTTATCCAGCACCTTGCCAATAGCTAACAGTCTGAAATCATCATACCTTTTGCTTACAATTTGCACACCTATTGGCAAAGATTTACTACTGAAACTGATAGGCATTGACAACACAGGGCTTTCGGTTAAAGTAAAAGGAGTGGTGTAGGCCTGTGTAGCCATATAATAGTGAATATCCCGGTCGTTTACTTTTAGAGGCGAATTGTATATACTGAAGCTTCCGTAAGATTTGCTTGGGGAATGATGATTAAATGCAGTTACCGAGCTTACTGGACAGATAAATACATCGTATTGAGTCAGAAAGTTTTCCATTTGGGTGATTATGGAATCCTGCATATTTAGTGCCTGCATATATTTCTCTACCGAAATTGGTTTGACAATATTTTGATGCATAGGCACATTTTTAAGCATCCCTTTTGTAAAAGGAAGCCCCATCCATTTTAAAAAATTCGAAGTAGTGTAACCTCCCTGCATTCCTACAAAACTTCCCCATGTTTTCCATGCATTATAAAAATTTATTTCAGGAGATATTTTTGTTACGGTGGCACCTGCTTTTTCCAATTTCAACATGTAATCTGCCATTGCTTTTTTTATTTCTGTATCCACAGGAACTCCACCAAATTCATCTGTCCATGCAATTTTTAGATTTTTAATATCAATGGGTTCATTGTTTTTTGTGAGAGGCATAAGTCTACGGTAATCGTCAGTTGTTTGAGAAACGATTTCCAACGCCAGTTCCAAATCGGCTATATTTCTAGCTAAAGGACCGGCAACCGCCAGAGAATGTAATCCGTTTACTTTTTCTTTTGGGTCAGTTTGTATACCCTGAAGTGGCACAACACCAAATGATGGTTTAAATCCATACACTCCGCAGTATGCAGAAGGAATTCTTATTGAACCTGCTAAATCATTTCCAAAAGAGAGAGGCGTCATTCCTGTTGCTAAAGCAGCTGCACAACCACCACTACTGCCACCGCTTGTTTTGGTTGTATCCCATGGATTATTTGTTTTTCCAAATACAGGGTTGTCTGTTTGCATATCCATTGCCAGAACTGATAAATTCGTCTTGCCAATAATTATTGCTCCTTCGGCTTTAAGTAGTTTAACAATCTCTGCATCATTGTCGGGGATATTATTTTTCAGGGGTTGAAATGCAGCAGTCGTTGTCATCCCTTTTGTTCGGTAATTGTCCTTTATTGTTATCGGAACACCTTGCAATTTTCCATGTATGTTTCCCTTTGCAATAGCTGAATCAACTTGTTTAGCTTGTTCAAGTGCTTCGGTTTTGTTTAAATAAACAACAGCATTGTAGGTTTTATTTTGCAGTTCTATTTGATTTATGAAAGCAGAAACCACTTCAAATGAAGTTAATTTTCTTGTTTTAATTTTTTCTGCTAGCTCCGTTGCTGAAGAAAAGAGGATTGAATTTTGTGCCATTGCTTGTCCGATTAAAAAGATAAAGATTAAAGTTGCATAAATGCGTGTCATATAAATTGACTTATACACAGTTTAAAATTTTTATTTTGGTTGTCATGATTGAATGATTTTAAATTGAGCGGTATTTTTAATTATGAATTAATATTTCTTTTTCTGATGAAATTAACCCCTACAATAATTAACCAAACCAGCCAAGCTGTGCTGCCAATAAAACCAGCCATGTTCCATAACGGAAAGCCTGGCATTACAGTAGCAAATAATTCTGCCTGTGCCATTAAATAAATAAGTGAACTGATAATACCGAGCAAGTTTACCCATTTAGGCATTAGTTTTAATTTGGCAAATGAAAGGGTAATCATAACTGTCCATGCAATGGTAAAGAGTTGCCCCAAATGTTCTCCCAGTATAACGCCGCCAAACTGGTGAATGGTTTTGAAAGAAACAATAGCAGCAGCCTTGGTTGCTTCGTCTGTTGCATGAACAAATGTATCAGCCAATACAGGTACAACAAATGTCCATCTTAATAAACCAATCATTTGAACAATTAAACTGATTACACCAATCGTTGTAGCCATCCTAACCAATGGAGCTCTATTTTCTAATTTTTGACCTATCATGATATAAGCTGGTATTAAAGGAATACCGGTAACAGCAAAGGCAAACCATGTCCATATCAGAGAACTTCCACCGTTGTGAAATTTAGTAAGAATGGTTGCCGTGTCTTGTCTTAATATATCCGGGTATTCAAAAATAATAGTTAACATAGTATAGGGAATGAATAATGCTATTGCCCCTGCAATTAGTAAGATGCCGATTGTTTTGTTGTTATTTTTCATTTTACTTTTATTTTTAGTTTGATAGAACAAAGATGAAGCAAGGCAAATGCCTTTTAGAGGACATTTGTCCATAAATGTCTTTGGTATCAATTTTTTTAATCCGGTGTTGTCGTTTTATTTTTAGTTGATACGTACCATTCAACAGTTTCTTTTACGATGTCTGATGGATAATTAGCATGATTGCCAAAGCGGTTTACATATTTATCATGATTTACCAGGTAAGGGTATTCAAACTGGAAAGCCATCTCAACCAATTCTTTGATGAAAGAATTGAAGATGCCTGCCACCTTGATTACAAATTTCGGCAATACGGTTTTTTTAATTTTTTTGTTTGCAATCACTTCAAACAAGTGTACCCATTTGTCTATACTTAATGCTGGGGCGTTGGGTACATGCCATATTTGTCCAAATGTATCGTCGGCAGTTCCTACGTTTATCATGGCTGCTGCAAAGTCTTTTATATAAGTGAAAGTGTGCGGCAAAGCTATGTTTCCGAATAGGGATATTGTTTTGCCATGATACATTTTATCCAAAAAGTCGATTCCAAAAATTCCTTTGTGAATGTTAGGGCCAATAAAATCCGCAGCTTTCACAAAAGCAACCCGGTTGCTAAATTCTTTCCCTGAATTGAGCAGGGTGTTTATAACACCTGCTCTAATCATTCCTTTTTTTGTTTTGGCTTTATGTTCCATTTGTTCATTCATTTCCGTTCCCATAACATTTCCATATGAGTAAAGATTGTCTGCAAAAACCAGCCGTGCATTAGTTTTACTTAACGCATAAGCCAGTGCGGTTGCTGTTGCCGGGTAAAAATCCGCCCATTGCTGATAGGGCATATCTGTACAGCTAAAAATCAGTTCCGACCTGTTGGCAATAGCTTCCATAGCTATTTTGCTGGTTACATCAGCATCCACAACCTGCACATTATTGGGAACTGCGGTTGCTAATTTACCTGTCCTGTTTACCAATAATATTTTTTCATCCGGGTTTTTATCTAATAGTAATTGCATAATGGCAAGTCCTAATTGTCCGGCACCTAATATTGTTTTCATACAATTTATTTTAAAAGAAGAATGAATAACTGATGCCCGGTGTAGGATTAATTTTAGTGTCTTTACCATCTGCTGCAAGTGCAGCTACACCAATACGTAAATTCAATCCTTTATAAATCATCCACCTAAAACCAACTTCTGCGATGCCTGCATTTACATCTTTATAATCGCTTGAAGTACCTCTTGCATATGAAAGGGAGCCATAAAATGAAGAGGGGTTTTCTTTGTTGCCAACAGGCAAAAACCAATATGTTACGCCTGCTTTCATAAACTCTGTAGTTTTACCCGATTCAAAATTGGTGGGGTAATACCCTGCATGAACGGAAAGGTGCTTGTAACGGTATTCCAATCCAATAGACGGGTTACGAAAACCATTGACGCTAAATTCCTGTTTTGAAAATTTGCTTTGTGAAAAAGCAGAAGTGGAAATAAGTACAAGAAGTACAAAAATTGACTGTTTCATTTTGATTTACATTTTTAATTGTTAATTAATAATGCAAAGCTGCAAACAGTTCAATTCTTTCTACCGGACAAATGTCTAAAAGAAAAAATCAGCGGATATTACTGCGGATTCTGCTCAGGTGGCGTGGCGTAATACCGAGCATGGAAGCTAAATGTTGTAAAGGAATTTGTTGCAGAAGATGTGGCTCATTCTTCAGCATTTTTTCATAGCGTTGTTCTGCTGTCAATACTATTAGGTCATGTCGGCTGGCATCGATACCACACATGGAAGTTTCTAATAAACCAATGTAAAAATTCTTGAACGTTGAAATTTCATTCACTAGTATTTTCAGATTTGTTTTACTAATCATGCTGATACTTCCATCCACCAGTGCCTTTACATTTTCAAGGGAAGGTACTTCGCTTAAAAAACTCAATATGGATGAGAAAAAAGTATTTTCAATAGATACATACGTTGTTCTTTCCTCTCCGTCTTTTATAACATAATATTGAAACATACCGGTTTCTATAAAGCCAATATACCTGCTTGTTTTACCTTCTTCTACAATAAAATCATTTTTTTTGAAAATCTGTAACTCAAAAGCACTTAATATTTTTTCAAGGTCATCGCCTGCAAAACCAATAGTTTCAAAATATTTTTTTACTTTTTCCATGAGTTGATTTTTGATGTCTAAAATATCGTGGTTTTTTTTGGGGGTTGTGTACAATCAAAAATATGCGAAAGTTTTAATACATCAGACTCCAAAAGCATTGATTAAGAAAAAGTACAACAACTAAAACATTATGCAAAGCTGAACGGAATTAGTATTTCTAAATTTTTGAAAAGCAGGCAGATACAATTTTGCAGAAAAGCCGGGAAGTAAAAAGGTGCAGTTCTAAAACAGGGTGCACTTTTTTACTTTTGAATTTATCTTTTTAATTCCTAAATAAATTTCAGGTAATCATATTACTTACCTAATATCATTTTATCATTTGCCCCCAGCCATTTATTTAAAACAGGGGCATATACATTTTTAAAATCAATTTTGTATTTCAGGTCACCATTGTTCAGGTCATTCAAATCGGGCAACCTTTATCATTTTTGCTTTGCTTAAATGGCTGAACAGGATTATGAAAGAGAAAGGGGTTAAATAACTAGATACGTATAATTCAATAATACACGTATCTTTAGTAAAACATTTTTATGACTACCAAGCTTACATTAAGCATTGATGAAGAGAAAGTAAAAAAAATAAAAAGCTACACAAAGGCAAAAGGAATAAGTGTCTCTAAATTTTTAGAGCAGCAGATTGATTCCGTTACTTCAAAACCCAAAAAGAAACGAAAAGATGTTTCAAAACTTTTAGGAGCTTTCGGAAATGTAAAGGAACCGTTTGACTGGAAGGAAGTAAAGACAGAACACTTAATAAAAAAATATGGCTTATAATGATTTTATTGACTCCGATGTTATCCTGGATGTATTACTAAAACGGGAAGATTTTTACAAAGAAAGTTATGGCATTTTTATTTTGTGTGAACAGGAAGAAGTTATGCTTTACACATCTTCATCCATTATATTAAACGTACACTATGTTGGTGAGAAAATTTCATCAAAAAACGCTGTTGCAAAAACCATTTATTATCTCATTGAGAACTTCATTGAAGTCATCAATCCAACTAAACAAACAATTTTAAAAGCATACGATTCTGATTTTAAAGATTATGAAGATGCAGTACAATATTTCACTGCTAAAGATTCCGGCCTAATTGATTATATTATTACCAGGAATGTAAAAGACTACAAAAAAGAAAATAATGGAGTTCCCGTTCTTACGCCCACCCAGTTTTTAAAACAACTCTCTAAATAAAATTCAGGTGCGAAAATTTATTCCCTAATATCATTTTATCATCTGCCCCCAGCCATTTGTTTAAAACGGTCGCATACACATTTTTAAAATCCACTTTATGTTTCAGGTCACCATCATTCAGGTCATTTAAATCGGGCATGGCATTTAAAATTCCTTTCTCTTTTAATCCGCCACTTATAAAAAACATATTATTAGCCGTACCATGATCGGTACCATTGCTGGCATTTTGAGAAACCCTGCGCCCAAATTCAGAGAAGGTCATCATCAGCACATCATCAAAACGGTTGTTCTTTTTAAGATCGGTTGTAAAAGCTTTTATTGCATCATTCAGTTCAGTAAATAATCTTTTTTGCTGAGCCTCCTGGTTAATGTGCGTATCAAAACTACCGATCGATACATAATAAACTTTTGTATTTATATCACTCATGATAAGCGAGGAAATTGTTTTTAAATTTTTTCCCAGTTCTGTGTTTGGATATGCCTGAGCAGTTGGGTGTAGTTTGCTTTGCTGAAAAATATAATCAGCACTGCTGATGGTCTGACTCATAGTTTTATATAAATAATCTACCGTTTCTTCCGATGACTGATGCGTAGCACTGATGTCTTTATAAAATTTTTCGTTGCTGCTGCTGTATAACCTGCTTGGGTCTGTAAAAGCCAGGCCGTTTTTTTCATTTCCTTTCAAAGCAAGACTCAGCATATCATCCAGCTCCAGTGCCTGTGTAGGTTTATCGCAGCCCTTACACTGTGCATCTAAGTATCGCCCAAGCCAGCCTGTGTGTACATACTCATTGCTGGCACTGGCGCTATGCCAAATATCCATGCTTCTAAAATGTGACCTGTCTGGATTGGGATATCCCACACTGTTTAAAATACCGAGGCTGCCATCGTCATACAAACTTTTAAAGGCTTCCAGTGCGGGGTTAAGGCCTACATCGCCTGTAATACCAAGTGCTTTATCTTTTGTAATTCCCAGCCTTGGTCTTTCACGATAATAAATATCATTGCTGATGGGTATTACAGTATTCAATCCATCATTGCCACCGCTAAACTGAATAACCACCACCGCTTTATTTCCTGGCGGCACCATATTCTTTTTTTCAAATGCTTTTAAAAATTGTGGAAGCATGATGGATGCAGTGGCCAATGATCCGATCTGCAAAAATTCTTTACGTTTGAAGTGCATAGCTTTTAGCGTTTAGCGTTTGGGTGAGAACAAGTGCATTTAATTTGCACATGCTTTCAGCCAAAATAATTTTTTAATAAATTTTAAAAGAAGTTTTAGTTGTCGGATACACTTGCAATCCACTTCATAACATTTGTTCCTATTTCTTAATTAATCAATACCTGTCTTTGCTCACGCTAACGGCCATTAGCCAAAACTTTCCCTCAGCACAACTGGTACTCCGGTGTAGTCATCAACTGTATTACAGCACTCTTTACAAAATTTTCCCGGCTGTCGTTTGCCAGGTATTTTTGAAGCACATTAGTATC
>JBKJKD010000200.1:0-11623 GCA_046597635.1 Ferruginibacter sp.
GCGTTTCTTCCAGCACAGATTCTGCCGCAGTAAAAATGGTACAATAAACCTCTACGCCGGTGTTGTCTTTCGTGATGGGGCCGCCACTACTTGCCTGGCGTACTTTATCGTTGGTAGTGAGGTCGGCACCAAGCGCCGTCCAGGAAGCACCTTCATTTTCTGTAACAAATAAATGGTTGCCGCCGGCGTATAGTTTTTTAGGATTGTGTGGCGAAAAGAAAATAGGGAAGTTCCACTGGAACCTGTATTTAGCCACATCTATACCTCCGCCCAAAGGGTCGTCGGGCCATACACTCACTGCACGGTTTTCGCCGGTGCGATGGTCTAGCCGGGAAAGGTAGCCGCTGTAATTTCCACCATATACAATATCGGGATTTAACGGATCTGCCACTACGTAGCCACTTTCGGCACCGGCCGTTGGCATCCAATGATCGGTAGTTATTTGTCCGTCATCGCTGCGAGACAATATTCTTACCGTGCTATTGTCTTGCTGTGCACCGAGGACACGGTATGGAAAATGATTGTCTGCACTAACCCGGTAAAACTGGCCTGTAGGCTGGTTTTGGTAAGTGCTCCAATCTTCGCCGCCATTGAAACTTATTTGCGCACCGCCATCATCTGCTATGATCATGCGGTTGCTGTTCTCAGGGTCTATCCACAAATCGTGGTGATCGCCATGTGGTGTGCGAATGTTTCTAAAAGTTTTACCGCCGTCGGTGCTCTTTAAAAAATTTACATTGAGCACATACAGTACATTTTCATTTTTAGGATCAGTAAATACTTTTGTGTAATACCAGGCACGCTGGCGAATGCTGTTATCGCTGTTTACCAACGTCCAGTTTTGCCCGGCGTCGTTGCTCACAAACAAACCGCCGCCAGCATTTTCTACAAGGCTGAACACTTTGTCTGTATTAGCCTGGCTCACGGCCATTCCTACAATTCCCCAAACGCCTTTTGGCAAACCTTTATTGGCAGAAATATCCATCCAGGTATTGCCACCATCTATACTCTTCCACATGCCACTGCCCTGCCCGCCGCTTTCCATGCTATAGGGTGTGCGCAAAATGCGCCAGGTGCCTGCATACAATACCAGAGGATTGCCTGGTTCCATCACCAGATCGCTGCAGGCAGTTTGATTGTTTACATACAACACCTTTTTCCAGGTTTTGCCACCATCGATCGTTTTAAATACGCCCCGCTCTTCATTGGGGCCAAATAAATGGCCAACGGCTGCTACCCATACTACGTCTGGGTTTTTAGGATGAATAAGAATGCGTAAAATGTGGCGGGTGTCTTTGAGACCTAGGTTGCGCCAGTTACGCCCACCATCATCGGAGCGCCATATCCCGAAACCTTCGCTCACATTACCCCTCAGGGTACCTTCTCCTTCACCGGCATATAAGATAGTAGGATCGCTGGGCGCCACGGTCACCGCACCTATGCTACCCCCAAAAAATTTATCAGAAATATTTTTCCAGTTGTTGCCGCCGTCCATGGTTTTCCAAACACCGCCGCCGGTGGCGCCAAAATAAAATACATTTTTTTGTTGCAGGTCTCCGGCCACCGCCCCGCTTCTTCCACCACGATAAGGCCCAATAGAACGGTAGTTAACTTTGCTGAAGTAAACACTGTCATCATCTACAACAGATGCTTTGTTTTTTTGTGCCTCGGCCAACCCGGCAAGGGACAGCAGTGTCATTAGAAAAATTCCTTTTTTCATTTTTTACATTTAAGGGATGCAATGATAAATTAGGTTTGAAAGATACGAATGATTAGATGTTTAAAATGCTTGATGATGATCGATTATCGAAAAAATTGCAGCTGCTGACCTGGCTTTTTTTTATTTATGCTAACAAATAAAAAGTCAACTTTATGTAGTAAGCAAATAATAATACATGAAATTTTTTTTAATACTTACCGGTTTGCTTTATTCCCTTGTAGCCTGCAACAGCAGCAAGCAAGGATTTGCCCAAAAGGGCAAGCAATCTGCACCACCAGTACTCTCCGCTACACTGGCAGCAAAACAACTCAACGGCGTTGACTTTTTTGCACGAGGTAGCCAGCCCGCAAGTTGGAGTCTTGAAATGGATTTTGGGAATCTCATCCGTTTCAAATCTGTAGATGGTACCGAAGCCAACGCTTCTGCCGCACAACCCGTTTATATACCGGCTCAAAAAGCAACCAGTTTTACCAGTGCCGGCGGTGTGCAGGTAATGCTGTATGATGAAGCTTGTAAAGATGCCCTTACCGGCGAACCATTCAGCAAAAGGGTAACGGTGAGGGTAAAGGAAAACCAGTATGAAGGTTGTGGCCAATATCTATTTGATGCCACGTTGCATGGTATATGGCTATTGGAAAAAGTAAACAACAACCTGGTGAACAAATCAGATTTCGCTAAGGGCTTACCGCAGCTAAATCTCGACTTGCAACAACAGAAACTCAGTGGCCATGATGGCTGCAATCAACTCTCCGGCAGCTTCGAAGTAATGGGCAGCAAAATCAGGTTTAGTAATTTAGCACAAACCCGCATGGCCTGCCCCGGCAACAAACCTGGCCTCGAATTTACCCCACTCATTAGTGGGCAAACCGTTGACTATTATTTTAAAGATGGTTCACTGTACTTCTATCTGCAGGATGACAGCCTGCTTATTTTTAAAAAAGCTTAAACTATTTACTAAACACCTGCATTCATTTTAAAATCTACTTTGCACACCGGATGATGCTTCACCGGGAAATTACAGGAATTGGCAATGAAACATTTTTCACCGGCCAACTGGTGTAATTCATTTGCCCTGGCAATCATAGACGAGTGCGCTACTGTTACGTGTGGGTGCAACATCACTTCAGTGAATTTTCCACCCTGTACATGATGTTCGTCTAAACCGCCTGTAGCCAGATCGGTATAAGCGGTTACCACGATCCCTTGGTCGGCGCATAAATGCAGGTACCAAAGCATATGACAGGAAGAAAGCGAAGCAAGAAATAATTCTTCGGGGTTGTACTTGTCGGCATCTCCCATAAAGGCAGCATCTGAAGAAGCCAGAATGGTGGGTTTGTGAGCAGCAGAAATAGCATGGCTGCGGTCGTAGCCTTTATAAGCCAGGGTACCTTCTCCCCGATTGCCCGTCCAGGTAACGGTGGTTTTGAAATGATGTAGATTGTTCATGTGCTTTATTTTTTTATATAGTAAGAAATAGGATGATCATTAATAAAAACATTCTGTAGCACCGCTTCTCCGTTTTTTACTTTCACCAGTGCATAGGTTTTTTGGGTACTGTCTGCCGCAGCTTTTGTATACGCCTTTTCTGCTTCAGGGGCTTTGCTTTCCTCCATGTAAAACCTTTCAAATGGCCACTCAATAAAAACTTCTTTTAAGCTGTCGTAACCGACATAATTTATGGTTGCCCTGATAATGCCCGCAGCCGGCTCTGGCATTTTTTTGTGAAGGGCTGAGATGCGGGCAAAGCCAGCACTGTCCTCCGCCACCTGAACGTATACCTCTTCTCCCGCCTGCCATTTTTGTGTGCGCTCGGGTTTGAAAGAAGCAGCCTCAAAACGCAACACAATATATTTACCCCGAAAGGGATCATTCGGGTCTATCGGTGCTGAGCGAAACTTATAGGCCTTGCCATTTCTTAAAACAGCCTCTTTGTTAAAGATCATTGCAGCTGGTGCCCACAATTGCAGCAGTACCATCAACCCAAAGCCTATCCAACTTATTTTTTTACTAAACATGTTGTTTTCTTTTTTTAGCAAGCCGGCTATTGGCTATGAAAAATCCTGCACCCACCGCTACAAACATCAACCCCCTCCAAACAAAACTGATATTGGTATCAAAAAAACGACAGATGACCAACACCGCTATAATCAACAAACCGTAGTTTAGAATGCCGACATGGTTAAGCTGCAAGCCACGCTGCATGGTAAAGATGGCGGCAGCAAGCACCAGCAGGTTCATTAGTACCACACCTGTTATAGGAGTACTCAGACCTATGACATAAATAGCTATGAAGATGATAAACACGAAGCTCATAGGATTTACGGGTGCTGCGTTGCGATTGCGAAATTGAAGGTACAGCAGGTAACAGGCTGCAAGTGTGGTCAGGACCACGGCCAATATCTCCGGCAGCGAAGGATTACTATCAGCAGAGGCCCATTCTAACCAGAGAAACTTAAAGCTTAGTATGAGCAACATGATCATGGTGCCCAGCGAGCCAATGATAAGGTAACCATTGCTGAGCAATCTTTTGAACCCAAACCAAGGCATTGTGCCCAGGAGATAGAAAACCGCAAACAAACTCATGTAGGCTACGGGCATTAGCAGGGCATCTTTGCTGGCAACCGTACCAAGAGCAATAGTAAGTGAAAGGGCGAAAAACCAATGATGAAAAAAGGTAGCATTACTTGCCGGCAGCTTTCTTACCAACTGAATATAAAATGGTACTGCCAGCAAAAGTAGCCCCCAATAATAATGGTTGTCAGCAGCCTGGTAGCCATAGCCATCCTCTACTCCCAGCGCAGTGATGCCTACCAGATAAAGCAGGGAGGCCATAGAAGACGACATGATATAAATGATGGGAAACCCCAGTAGCATCCAGGTAAGCAGAAAGCTAGCAAGATTGCCGGGAATATGATATACCTGGGCTACCAATGCGATAGAAGCGCCTACTGCAAAAAAAAGAAAACTGGCGCTACTCTCTCTCCAGGTTCTGTTATCCGCCTTTTTAAACAACGTATAACCACATAATAACTGGCCAGCCACAAGAGGTATAAAAGAGAAAAATAACTTTACTGCGTGGGGCAGGTTATCCCAATTGTGTGCAACCATTAAGATAACACCCAGACCTACCAGGATAGCACCGAGTATTCCAAAGATTAGATTTGTTTTGGCAGGTTGCTGTTGTTCTTGCTTGAGGTAATAGGCCCGCACGTTGGCTGCGGCTTCTTCTGTTAAAACGCCGTGGTTAATTAACTCAGGAAGGGCGTTTAAAATATTCCTGGCCATATTTTATGAATTGACTGATCTATTCTTATACATGTGACAGCAAAGCTTGTAAACATGCCCAAAAGGTAATTTACAATTTGCATACAACATAATAAATCACCTCCTATTTTTTCACAAGAAGGACCAGTTACAATGCTGAGGTGCGGGGACGCCTTATGGACAGTAGTGCGGCTACGAGATCAACGCCAATTATGGTATGGGTAGGCTGCAAGTAAACCTGCTACCCTTACCTACATGCGATTCCACTGAAATATTCCCGCCATTTTTATGTAAAAATTCTTTACAGAGTATAAGCCCAAGGCCAGTGCCGGCCTCGTTAGAAGTTCCCTTGGTAGTATAAAAGTCATCGCCGAACAACTTGCCTAAACTCTCCTTAGGAATGCCCGTGCCCGTGTCTTGCACAAATAATTCAACACCTTCCGTTGTCTGGCTTGCGCCAATGCAAATTTCACCTTGCTGAGGGGTAAATTTTATGGCGTTGCTCACCAGGTTTCTGAGTACGAGATTCATCATATCCTTGTCGGCAAAAATATAGACTGTTTCTTCTATTTTACTGCTTAGGTACACGTTCTTTGCCTGCGCCTGCAAGCGCAATAATTTCTTTACATCCTCAATCAGTTCGGTTACTTCTATCAATTGCATGTTTACCTGAGATCCAGACATTTGGCTCCTTGCCCATTGCAATAAGTTTTCCATCAGGTTGGTTGTGTAGTTTAAGTCTGATACGATGTCGGGTAACAGCAGTTTTATTTCATCGCCGGGCAGGTCGTACTTTTCCATGTTAGAAAAAAGATTCCGCAGGCTGTAAATGGGCGTTCTCAAGTCGTGAGAGATGATGGAAAATAACTTGTCTTTTACTCCGTTCAATTCTTTCAGTTCTCCTGTTTGTTTTTGTAACAGGGATACCTGGTCGTTGATTTCGGCTTTTTGTTTGTGAATTTTTACATAGCTTTTTTTAAGCTTGGCATTTTTGCCGAGGATTCTTTTTTGGAAGCTGGTATTTTCATTTTTTATTAAAAACAACCCAACAAAAATGAAAACCATCGCCAATATATGGTTGGCAACATAAAAAGCAAAGTTGAGTTCTTCAATTCTATACTGATAATCTTGGCGAACGATGTATACAAAGAAATAGCAGCAGGCAGACAAAGCAAAAGCCAGGATGATATTGCGAATATTTTTTAAGAAAAAAACAGACAATACACTGTATAAAATAAAAAATAACTCGATACCAACATCTATACCACCCGTATATACCAAGGCTGTGGTAAGGGGATAAAGGGTAAAATAAACCAACGTGGAAGACTCATATCTTCGGTAATAATTTAAAAGCAGTACGGCGAAGCTGATAAAGGCTGGTGAGCAAGCCACTACCCAGGCTATGGGCGGCAAATACCCTTTATTAAATAATGCCGCCAGGGGCAGCAAGATACCTGTTAAAAAACCCAGGAAATTAAGTTGATTGAAAATATAAAGTTTCTGGATAGTGGAGGCGTCCAATTGCGAATGCACACCAATACGCATAATCCTTCTGCGAATGCTGGTAAGCAGGGTTATAAAAGACATAGTTCTCTTGTTAGGTTTCAGTAATGTGCAATTCAGTCTTCAAGTACTTTCAAACAGTTAGGGTAAACATATTGAAAGGGGTCGCAGATTGGGAATGATGAACATGAACAATAACGAAATTATTTGCCGTATAGTTTCTGGAGCTAAAAAAATATGGTCGTCACCCCACAAGGTTTCGTCAGACCGATGATTTATCCCGAGATGCTCTATTTTTCATTCACCCGGGGCCTCAGCCTTTGTTTCGATTTATTAAAAACCTGGTTGCCTTTGTCTATTCCTTTGCGTAATTCTTTTTGTATTGCTTCAGGCAGATGGTACACTGCTGTGCAGTCTTCACTGCAGCACCCATCAAATTTTACTGCGCAGCTTTCGCATTGAATAAAAAGTAAGTGGCAGCCGTCGTTCAGGCAATTGGTGTGGGTATCTGCTGGCTGACCGCACTGGTGGCATTTGGCAATGATCTCGTCTGTAATACGCTCCCCCAGCCTATCGTCGAACACGAAGTTCTTGCCATGAAATTTACTCGGCAAGTCCTGTTGCCGGATGGTATTAGCATAGTTAATGATACCCCCTTCAAGGTGAAATACATTTTTAAAACCATGGTGTAGCATGTATGCACTTGCCTTTTCGCAGCGTATGCCACCCGTACAATACATGATAATATTTTTATCTTTTTTATCCTGCAACATTTCTGCTGCCATGGGCAATTGGTCTCTAAAAGTGTCGCTTGGTATTTCAATGGCATTTTCAAAATGCCCTACTTCATATTCGTAGTGGTTCCGCATATCTACCACAACCGTATCGGCATCGTTGGTGAGCAAATTAAATTCCTGCGCATTTACGTAACGGCCTTTATTGGCCATGTCAAAGGCAGGATCATCTATACCATCTGCTACAATTTTAGCACGTACTTTTATTTTCAATACCCAAAAAGATTTTCCTCTTCCGGTTTTACCGTCCTTGCTCTCCTCACTGTCTATAGCAATGTTCAACCTTATGTTTTTGAAGTCATCAAACCCATGCAAAAAATCCCTGAAGGAATTCATGTTTTCTTCAGGCACGCTTATTTGGGCATTGATACCTTCATGTGCTATATAGATGCGGCCAAATACATTCAGCGCATTTAACCCGCCATACAACTGATCCCGGAAAGTAGCGGGATCTTCTATAAAAAAATATTGATAAAAAGAAATGGTGTGCCGGTGAATGGTTTCGGCGGCCAGGCGCTTCTTAAGTTCCTCCTGGCTCAGACGGTTGTATAATGGGGCCATAAATTTGATTCCTTGTTAGTTGGAAAATCTTTTTAATGCCCAACCACTTGCGGGGCACGGTAGATTGGATGCTTGCAGGGCAAACCAAATTTTACTGGCGCAAAGATAATCAAGGATGGGTTTGAAAAATTACTGTGGCAGATTTTGTCGCCAAAGGTAACTGACTGCCGCCGTCTGGCTTTTAGCCAACGGCGAATTGAGCCCTTGCGATAATTCTCTAAAATTATCCTTCTAACAAATTGAAAAATGTATGCATTGTAGAAAGATATAAATACTGCTCCTACATATTTACCGGCAGGCAAGACGAGTTTGACATCATCGCAGGTTATTCCGTAAATGCTTATCTGATACTTTTTCTTTGAGGTCAATGTTTGGCCGTTGGCTGGAAGCCACACGGGGGAAACCCTGTAATGGGGGCAACTTACGGGCAGCGGGATAAACCAAATTTTACTGGCGCAAAGATAATCAAGTCCGTTTAAAAGTTCACGTTAGCTGTTTTGCTGCCGCGGTTTACATTGATGCTCCCACCGAGTATACCGCCGGCACCAATGCGGATGCCGCTGCTGCCATTATTCCCATCTTCAAAAGACTTCACAAAATCTACCCTAAACACTTTAAGGATATTTTCTATACCGGCGAAAAGTTCCACGTGATGGTTGTCCTTATTAACGTAAAACGAATTACTACCCGCTACCAGGTTCCAGTTCAATCTTTTAAAAAGGGGAATTTTATTGGTGAGCAATCCGTTGAAATGATGTTCTATGTGGCCATACAAAAATGTAGAAGCAATGGTACTGTTTGCATAAAAAGATGCCAGCTGAAAACTGTTGAGGTATTCACTGGCAACCAGCGAACGATTACCATTGAAATGCTGGTAGTCCTGTATGTACACTTTTTTATTATTGAAGAATCCGCCTGCTCCCAGATTGTATTTGAACAAACCAGCAAGTCGCAGGTTTTTATCATCCTTTACAGAAAATTTCCATTTATCAAAATCTACATCGCTGCCCGCAATGCCGGCAATACCTTTTATGTAGGCGAAGGTAAAAGTGGGGTACTTAGAGCCAATGGCAATTTTGCTGTAGGGCAATTGAATATAACGCTGGCCTGGCTTAAAGCTCACTACGGCAGTTATGACAGCCGCTTGGTGTGGCTCAAATTGTGACGAAATTTTTTCGTCAGGATAATTGGGCGTCAGTCGAATACTATCCTCTTTGAAAATAGTAAAGTTACTCGTGTTATTCAACGGAATTCTATCTTCATACAACCCATTTACCGTAAGACTTAAGCCACTTTCATAACGCTTTTGATAAGTTATACTTCCAAAATAGTTCTCATAAGTCTTCATAAAATTATTGCCATAAAATAGGGTGCTGATCGTATTTGCAAGTGTTAGCTGCCTGCTGTCTTTGTTAAATTGCGATACCCTTTTGCCCCCGGCAAAATCCCAACTGTATCTTTTTATTTTATTATCAGCATCGGCATCCCGGGTTCTAAACTGCACATTGGCCCAGGCATTTAAATGTGTGTTGTTAAAGCCGTAACGCAAATTTGGCTGGAAGGAAAAGTTAGTCTTCCATTTTTTTACATAAGTATTTACATAGCCATTTACATTTAGCACCACGCCTTCTGCAGGGTTGTATTCCATATTAGGAATCAGCGCAGAAACGCCCCAGTTGATATTACCGTCTCTCCGGTACTTTGTGCGGCTAAGACCAGACCAAAAAACTTTATAGGGTTTTAACGGCGTCCGATTTTTGTTCAATGAATCTATGATGCGAGGGCTAAGCGCTGAATCTTTTTGAGCGTCATAAATACTATCCTTCACTTTATAGTTCATACTCTCCTCGGCTTCTAATGGTACCGGGCGGGTAGTATCCCAAAACTCACGGGATCGTTTGTTCACCGCAGTGTCGTAGCGAATGACAACGTTGTCGAAAAAATTCTTTTTGAAAACTGGTTCGATGTTGTAGTTGCTGTATACGTTTAAGAAATTTCCCACAGCGTCAATACCAAACATCTTGAAGTTGAAAAATAGCAGTTGATTTTTAACCCGCCATACATCTTTGCTAACGGGCACATGTAGCTGTGTAATACGCAGGGTATCCAACAATTCCAGTTGAGCGGTCTTGGTGAGTTGTAAATCAAAACTAAAAATACGCCAGTCATCATCGGTGATATTAATAACACCGCTAAACAAAGGCTCGTAAGTGCGGCGTGGCGTTACCCGAATACTATTAATGGCTTTTCCATCTTCCCAAAATGTACCGAGGAATTTAAACTTATAAAACCCAATGGCCCCATCTGCAATGGGCGATATAAAGCCCCGGGGATTGATACGATCGGTGAATACTTTTACATTGTTGGTATACAAACTGATGAATGCAGGAAAGGTAAAACCAAAACCCCCACTGCCGCTCACCCGGCTGCTGCTCACCTCCATTTTCGATTTGTCTGGCAATTGCGTAAAGATTTTTGCAATAGATTCGGAGAGATAGATGATGCCTTTACCGGCAGAATCGAGACCCATCTCTTTCCTGTCTCCATCCGGAATTTTTTGCCCAAAGATTTTTTTGGGAAGGTTGCGAAGCTTGATAAGATCTTTTGTATAAAGGTCAACTTCAAATGCATTTACCTGCTTGTTGTAATAGCTGCGTTTTTTAATTGCCTGCCGAATAATCTCATAGGCAGGATCTTCGTCACCACTTTTAACCACTACTTCCGTCATTACCAATTGCTGCGCCTTGAGCACAAAACTCAATTCAGTATCCCCGTCAATCACAATTTTTTTCTCTTCAGAAGTATAACCAATGTGCTGACAAACGATGGTATATGTTCCATTGGGCAGCGAGAAAGAAAATTTTGCTTTATCATTTGCACTGGCGCCTTTAGAGCTGCCCTTTACCACAATGGATGAAAATGGTAAAAGGTCCCCATTTTCGGTGAAAACGGTACCATAAAGTTTTTGAGAAGATGCCTTTATACAGCTAAAGCATAAAAGGGTAAATAGGAGAAATTTCATAACACAGTTAGGTTGCCGACGAAATTAAGAGCATAACTGTTAGTAAAAATATAAATAGGTGTTTTATTGGAAGAGATATTTAAGAACGGTAATAATTACCAAAGTCTTTACAATAGGAAAGAAGATGCATGGAAGAGTTTCACACAACGAAACAAAGATGGCAAAGAAACAACGATAGATTTCGAAAACTCTTTATTCTCTTTGTATCCCTTAGTGGGCTTAATATGAAGTGATTAATAATTGAAAGAGCTTCTTAGCTTCTACCCAAGATGATAATGATTACATAGCGAATTCAAAATAATCGGCATCGGCTTATATGACGAATGGCAAGGTGGTTGGTCCTGTTTTCTTAGTTTCTTTTCCTAATAAAAGAACCGGTTAAAGCAGCGAAGCCTGACACAAGGGCTCCTAAAAAAGCAGTAGCCACAATCAAAAATGCCGGGCTGTCTGTTTTAAGAATGATCAAAGAAACCTTGTGCGCCAGCAGGTGCTCGTTCTGGCTGCTTTTTAAAAAACTCAGGATGCCCCACAGCAATGCGATGGCTACAAAGCCGCAAAGGAATGCTCTGCCCGGGCTCTGGGGAATCAGCGCTACCACCAAAAAAGATACGATTGCAATACTCCACCATGGCAAGTACAAACAGGCAGCAAAACTTAGGAAGGCGATGAGCAATAGTGAGACAAAAAATTTCATGTTTGAAGAAGGTTTAATGGTTAATGGTTTTGGGGGTTTATTCGTTTAGAAGTTTAGAGTTTAGA
>JBKJKD010000343.1:0-9194 GCA_046597635.1 Ferruginibacter sp.
AGAACTGAACCGAAACCTACAGTCACGCCCGAGCCGGCAGTGGTGTCTATCGGTTCTTTAAAAAGTATCCGGGAAAAAATTGCAAGGGAAAACAGTCAGGAAATTACCAGCAGCAGGCCATTGGAGACCGAATCTTTGACCGAATGCTGGAAACAGTACATTGCCATTTTAAAAAAGCAGAAACTTCACTCCACCGTTACCAATTTTAATATGGCCCGGTTGGAAGTGTTAGACGAAAACTGTTTTCACGTATCGGTTGCGAATGCAATGCAACAAAAATTTATTGAAGCAGAAAGAGCTGGTTTAATTGAACACCTTATGCAGTTTTTCAATAACCGAAACATAACCTATAAACTCATACAGAACGAAGCAGAAGCAGACGATGCAACCGAGGCAAAGCCGCTTAACAGTAAAGAGCGATATCAACTAATGGTAGAGCAGTATCCAAATATTAAATTATTAAAAGACAAGATAAGGCTGGAGCTTGATTTTTAAGACTGGTATTTTAGTTTGGCAAAACCGCCCAAAGCTTAACGCATATCCTGTTTTTGCATTAATTTCGGGCTTCTAAAAAAATTATACAAAAGAAAAGATTATGGCAGAAGTAATACGCATGCCGCTTTTGAGCGATACAATGACCGAAGGGAAGATAATTACATGGAACAAACAGGTAGGCGATGCAGTAAAAGCGGACGATGTTTTGGCAGATGTGGAAACAGATAAGGCTACTATGGAAGTAAACGGTTATGTAGACGGTACCCTTCTTTACATTGGTGTGCCGGCCGGCGAAGCTGCCCAGGTAAACCAGATCATTGCTATTGTAGGCAAGGCCGGAGAAGATTATAAACCTTTACTAGATGAAGGTGGGGCTGCTGAAAAAACGGCTGAGAAGACGGCTCCTGCTGCGGAAGCAACGCCAGCTGCGGAAGCGCCAAAAACAGAGCAAAAGGCAGCTGCGGCCACAGTTACATTGCCGGAGGGAGCCAAAGAAATACGGATGCCTTTGCTGAGTGATACCATGACGGAGGGCAAAATAGTTGCCTGGAACAAAGCTGTAGGAGATGTGGTAAAAGCAGATGATGTGCTGGCAGATGTAGAAACAGACAAAGCCACCATGGAAGTAGTAGGATACGAAGAAGGTACTTTGTTGTATATAGGAGTAGAGGCTGGCAAAGCAGCACAAATAAATGAAATCATCGCAATTGTAGGCAAGCCCGGCACTGATGTGAGTGCTTATGTGGCTGCAGAAAAAAGTGGTGCCAATGCAGCAGCAACAGCAGGTACAGCAGCCTCGGATGAAGCCGCTCCCGAAAATCAACAAGCCGCTTCTACAAGTGACCAAGCCGAAACAAGTGAGGGTGATGCGAAATCAAACGGAAGAATAAGGGCCTCCCCTTTGGCTAAAAAATTGGCCGCAGATAAAGGCATTGATTTGAAAAAAGTAAATGGTAGTGGCGACAATGGCCGCATTACCAAAAAAGATATTGATGGATACACAGCTCCAGCAGTTGCCAGCAGCAAGGAAGAATCTAAAAGTGCAGCTCCTGCAGCAGCTAAAACTGCGGCACCTGTTGCAGCCTTTACGGCACAAGGGCAGGAAGGATTTAGCGATGTGCCGCTTACGCAAATGCGGAAGGTAATTGCCCGCCGCCTGGGTGAGAGCAAATTTAGCGCTCCACATTTTTACCTTACGATGGAGATAAACATGGACAACGCAATGACTGCTAGAGTTGCCATGAACGAGGTAAGCCCCGTAAAAATTTCTTTCAACGACATGATCATAAAAGCAAGCGCCATGGCACTTCGCCTGCATCCGGATGTGAACAGCAGCTGGATGGGAGAATTCATACGTCAGAACCACCACATACATATTGGTAGTGCGCTGGCTTTACCAGAAGGTTTGATTGTGCCGGTGATACGTTTTGCAGATCAAAAAACTTTATCCCAAATTGCTGCCGATGCAAAGGAACTTTACGGAAAAGCAAAAGATAAAAAATTACAACCTGCCGAATTTAGCGGCAACACATTTACGATTTCCAATTTGGGAATGATGGACATAGAAGAATTTACGGCTATCATCAACCCGCCAGACAGTGCTATTTTAGCAGTAGGTGCCATTAAAGAAAAAGTGGTAAAGAAAGGAGAAGGTTTTGCTGCCATCAATGTGATGAAGCTCACCCTTAGCTGCGATCACAGAAGCGTAGACGGAGCAGTAGGGGCTGCATTCCTGCAAACTTTGAAAAGATTCCTGGAAAATCCCGTAACTATGCTGGTTTAATTTTCCCCATAATATTGTAATGGTTGGTTTCTAAAAGCCAACCATTTTTTTATGCCTTCAACTTCGGAATCAAACTTCGAATGACAGGTTTTAATTTTCAATATATTTTGAAAATTCAGAAACAGTGTTTATATTTACAACATGAAATTGACAGAAGCCAAACAACAATTCATCAACAGCTGGGGAGCCTTTGGCACCCAGTGGGGCATTAACCGCACCATGGCACAAATACACGCCTTGCTGCTGGTAAGCGTAAATCCTTTAACGCAGGATGAGATGATGGAAGAGCTCAGTATCAGCAGGGGTAATGTAAATATGAACATCCGGGATCTGATAGGCTGGGGCCTGGTAGACAGGGTTATTATTTCCGGCGAGCGAAAGGAATATTTCACTGCAGAAAAAGATATTTGGAAAGTGGCTACGCAAATCATCAAAGAGAGAAAAAAGAGAGAACTGGATCCCATGATAAAATTACTGAGCCAGTTAGAAAACATTGAAGGTGATAAAAAAGATAAAGATGTACAACAATTTACGCAGGTAATAACCGGCATCAAAAAACTGGGCATGCAGGCCGATAAAACACTCGACGTACTCATTAAAGCTGATGAAAACTGGTTTACATCTATCATCTTAAAAATCTTTAAATAAAATACAAACGGCCGGAATAAACCCCGGCTAATTTATAAAATTATATTTTCACTATTTTCTGAAATTTTAAATACTACAGTTATGAAAAAGTTCAAAACATTTGATGCCTGGTTTAGTATTATCCTAATAGTGGCCTTCACTATTTACAGCTTTGTAAAGCTGGACTATACCTTTCTCATTGGTTATTGCGTTGTTGGCAGCTGGCAAATGATCAGCATCATCATCCATGCCCTCAATGGTTGGTTTACTTTTCGCAAAGCAGGCAGGTTCAATTATCATTTTATAGTAGCTGTTTTAGCAACACTTACTTTAATAGGCTTCGTTGCATACCCGGTGTTATGGGCGGTAATGGTGCTGCTATTATTCGCCGCCCCATTTATGGCCATTTATTATACCTGGCTTTGTTACGATGAAGTGTATGTAAAAATGCAGCGCCCAATGGCTGCCTTAAAATAAACAGCATAAAAACATCTTCTAAAATTATTATCTACGATGATGGCTGCCCGCTCTGCGCAGCATACACTTCTGCTTTTGTGGCGGCTGGCCTATTAAATGAAGAGGGGCGTAAAAACTTTAGCAACATTGACCTGGCAACCTTTGAGCTGGTAGACAAGGGGAAATGCAACAATGAAATTCCGCTGGTGGACACCGCTACAAAACAGGTTTGGTATGGTATTGACGCCTTGCTGGAGTTACTGGACTCTAAAATTCCTTTTATAAAATTTGTTGGAAATATTAAGCTCGTAAAATGGTTTCTGCAAAAAACCTACAAGTTTATTTCATACAATAGAAAAGTGATCGTGGGTACTGCTCCGAAAATGGGCTATGACTGTAGTCCTGATTTCAATGTTTCCTACAGGGTTTACTTTTTAGTTTTCTTCTTCCTTTTTAATACGCTCATGCTGGTGCCATTGTATCACACTGTGTTTAGCAGAAGCTTCATTGGAGGCAGTTCTTTGGCACAACTTCAGTCAGCACATTTGATACTTGTGGCCGTGAATATTATAATTGCAATTATTCTTGGAGGCAAAAAAGCGCTGGAATATTTGGGGCAGGTGAACATGCTTGCCCTCACCTGCGTCTTACTAATAATCCCAATGCATCTCCTCACCCAGTTCGCAAATATTCTGGATGACGACATTCCTAATTTTTATCTGGGCTTGGTAGGTTTGGTTGCGATACGGGAATATTTCCGCAGAATGAAATATGCGCAGGTATTGCAAGAACATAAATGGATAGTTGCTGTCAACGCCATTTCGCTGTTAGCTTTTTTTACATATCTCATAAACTGAAATATAATGAAAAACAAAATAGTGATAGCAGGAGGTACAGGTTTTATAGGCGCATCGCTTATTAAATATTTCTCAAAAAACAATGAAGTGATTGTGCTAACCCGTGGGTTAGTTAACCAAAAAAATAATTCTTACGGGCACCAAAAAGAACTGACAAAATCACCTCACCTTAAATACGTCCTTTGGGATGGCAGGAACCAGGGTAGTTGGACATCGGTGCTGGAGGACGCACAGTTGCTAATCAATCTTTGTGGTAAATCTGTCAATTGCAGGTACACCGATAAAAGTAAAAAAGAAATTTTAGATAGTCGCACCCACCCCACCATTGCCTTGGGTGAGGCCATTCGCCAATGCATTGCTCCCCCAAAACTATGGATCAACGCATCTTCTGCCACCATTTACCGCAATGCCACAGATAGGCCACAGGACGAGTACACAGGCGAAATAGAAAATGATTTTAGTGTGCGTGTATGCAAAGCATGGGAAAAATCTTTTTTCGATTTTCGAACACCCTTTACAAGGAAAATAGCTTTGCGCATGGCAGTGACCCTGGGCAGCGAAGGAGTAATGGTTCCGTATTTCAACTTGCTGAAATTTGGCCTTGGGGGCCGGCAGGGAAACGGCAAACAAATGTACAGCTGGGTGCATATCAAAGACACCATCAACACCATCAACTGGATTGATGCACATAAAGAAATGGAAGGAGTATATAATTGCTGCAGCCCCTTTCCTGTAAATAACGAAGATTTTATGAAGACTTTGCGCAACGTTGCAGGCATAAAATTCGGGTTGCCAGCTTATGAGTGGATGCTGAAGATTGGTGCCAAACTAATTGGCACAGAAACAGAATTACTTTTAAAAAGCAGGTGGGTACTACCTACAAAACTCATAGAATCTGGTTACAAATTCGAATACGGGCTTATCAAAGATGCCTTTGCAGAAATCGTACAAAATACTCCACGCAAAAACTATCATTTATTTTAACTTGCAAACAATGAATAACAGCCCGGTAATTTTATTTGATGGTGTATGCAACCTATGCAACGGCTCGGTTCAGTTTGTTATAAAACATGACAAAGCAGGACTGTTTAAATTTGCCTCCCTTCAAAGCGAAGCCGGCCAGCAATTATTAAGTAACCACAGCATGTCTGGAACAGAACTAAGTTCTTTCATTCTCATAAAGGACGAAAAGGTTTACACAAGATCAACAGCTGCACTTTTGGTTGCTAAGCAGCTTACCGGTGTAGTAAAATATTTATATATCTTTAGCGTAATTCCTACTTTTATCAGGGATGGAGTGTATAATTTTATCGCCCGTAACAGGTACCGCTGGTTTGGCAAAAAGGAGAGCTGCATGGTACCCTCAAAAGATATGCTTGCCCGCTTTTTAAATTAACTTTTATGAAAAAAACATTGGTGCTGGGAGCTTCAGACAAGCCTCAGCGTTACAGCTACCTCGCTGTAAAAAAGTTGATAAGTCACGGACACCCCGTGGTGGCCGTAGGCAATAAATTGGCTAGTGTAGACGACATCGAGATCGTAACAAACATGCAACCTTACACAGATATAGATACGGTAACGCTTTACTTAAACCCCACCAACCAAAAACCGTATTACGATTACATACTCTCCTTAAACCCTAAACGCATCATATTCAACCCTGGCACCGAAAACCCCGAGTTAGTGGCGCTGGCAAAAGGTAATGGCATTGATACCTTGGAAGCCTGCACCTTGGTTATGCTGGCCACAAACAGCTATTGATTTTAAGTAACTTCAAAAAAAAAATTCTTCTACATACTAATACCAACATGCATTCGTTTTAAAGTTTAGTACGCATAAACCAATATCACCTAACTAAACCGAAAAACCATGTTGTCTGTAAAAAGAACCATGCTACTGTTCTTGCTATGTCTAACCACAGCAGCAGTAACTGCCCAAAGTACAAACCCTCCACGCACAGCGGCTTTTTCCAATCAGGCTCAATCTATTTTCCTGTCAGAATCTACGCTCTCCAATGCAATGTTATTTACAAAAGGGCAACAAGCGACGATTCAACTTGGGGACAGCTTCACTTTTCCTGGGGAAGTAATTAGCAACGATCAGGTTTATTACAATCTGCAAACTATCATCGTACGGTCTGCTGCTTTTAATAACGCCCTGTTGCAAATATCCAGGCAAACAAACGAAGACAAATCTGTGGATTATGTAGCGCAAATATTTGGCAATAAGACCACAGACGGTTTTCAATTAAAAAAATCAAGTGACGGAACGTATGTGCTCCAAAAATTTGAAACCGATGTTATACTTCAGGATTGCAACCAACAATAATATACAAAATCCCCTAAGGTCCTTTTAAAGAAAATATCCAATTCCTACATCTGAAAAGCCTACAACATGAAAAATTTTACCAAGCAAATAATTTTACTCTTAATCATCTTTCTGCCATCACTGCTGCTTGCGCAGGTGCCAAAACTGAGCAGCTACCCATCGGCGGCTGCCACCTTATTTTTAGATTTTGATGGCCAGTATGTGCAGGTTGCGGGATGGAACAATGGCAATGGCTTCTTCTGCCAGGCACCTGCCGTTACGAGTGCACAAATTGAAGAAATGTTTAACAGGGTATCTGAAGACTACCGACCGTTTGACATAAATGTCACTACCGATTCTGCAAAATTTCTAGCAGCACCTCTTGCCAAAAGAATGAGAATTATTGTAACGCCCAGCAGCAGCTGGTACCCCGCCAATGTGGGTGGAGTTAGCTATGTGGGTTCATTTACCTGGGGCAACAATACGCCGGGCTTTGTGTTCAGCGATAAGTTAGGTAACAATGCAAAGTACCTGGCTGAGTGTATTACTCATGAAAGCGGCCACACCGTTGGTTTATCCCATCAATCCAGGTACGACGGTGCCTGCAACTTACTGGAACAGTATAATGTAGGAAACGGCACTGGCGAAATTAGCTGGGCACCGGTTATGGGTAATAGCTACTACCGCAATATGACAGGCTGGAACGATGGGCCCACCCCTTTTGGCTGTGCCAATACGCAAGACAACCTAACCATTATCACCAGTTCTAATGGCTTTGGCTATCGTTCCGATGATTATGCCGGCACACCAGATGCGAGCGCATTTGACCTTGGCTCGTCGTCGTTTAATGCAGCTGGCGTAATTGCAAATAATGGAGATAATGATGCCTTTAAATATGTACTTCCACAAAATGTAAATTTCCATTTAGAGGCTATACCTTTTAGCGTTGGCGCCAATAGTGGAGCTAACCTGGACGTGGCAATAGATCTTTACAAAGATGCTGTGCTCATCAGGTCATATAACCCCGGAGCATCCTTAAGTGTATCCATAGATACCATTCTAAATACAGGCACCTATTATTTTATGGTGTCTGGTTCGGGCAACCAAAATACTAACAATTATGGTAGCCTGGGCTCTTATTCAATCACCGGATTTTTTGGAGCATTGGCTGTAAAGGATATCAAGCTTGCGGGAACGGTTGATAAAAATAAACACAACCTAAGCTGGTCAGTTATTGCAGACGAGCCTACTAAAGAACAGCAACTGGAAATTTCTTCCGATGGAATAATATTTAAGCCGTTGGCTACAATAAATCCTTTGCAAAAATCGTTTTCTTATTCAACGAATAAAAACGGTACCAGCTATTACAGGGTAAAATTAAAAACGGTGATTGACGAAACTGCTTATTCAAATATAGTAGCACTACAATCTAACAGAGGTATGGAAAAACCTTTTGAAGTCTCTACTTTGATACAGCATGATATAACCGTTAATGGAGAAGACAAGTTCACCTATTTGCTAAGCGACGCCAACGGCAGAACGCTCATACAGGGCACAGGAAACAGGGGGCTTCAAAAAATAAATGCTTCGAGGTTGCCTGGGGGTATGTATATCCTGCAACTGGTGAGTAACAACCAACGACAAACAGAACGAATTATAAAACAGTAAGGTAGATTCATGTGTAAGTTAGGGGACAGCGTTAGGGGCTGTCCTCTTTTTTTATGCTAAAACCCCCCAAACCCCCTGAAGGGGTCTTATGTGTTTTCAATACTTCAACGTATTTCTTGCCCCAAACCATCCCACCTTTGTTCCCGTAAGACTCTTTCAATTTATGAATGCTAAAGCCCCTTTAGGGGTTTGGGGGTTTTCCACATTTCCACATTCCGTATTTACATAACAGTTTGTTTATATTCCATGTTGTAATAATGGGTAACTTTAGAAAACCCCAAAAAATATGCATTGGAGAAAATTCAGCGGCGAGTCTATTGATCTTCCCATAAAAACTGCAGTAGAAAATGCCATTATCAGAGAAACCGAGCAAGCTTACAAATTAAAAGTTTGCATTGGTACCGACAGCCAGGTAAAAGGCAAAGAAACAGAATTTGCTACGGTGATTGTGTTTTTAAGAGAGGGCCATGGAGGCTTTATGTTTATTCACAACGAAACCACTAAGCATCAGTACAGCATTAAGGAACGTATGTTGGTAGAAGTAGCCAAGAGTATAGAGATAGCCTACGAGCTTTGTGATCTTTTTACTTTGTACGATGTGGATATGGAGGTGCATGCAGACATTAATACCAACCCCCAATTTAAAAGCAATGAAGCGCTCAAAGAAGCCATGGGGTATATATTGGGGATGGGCTTTGCTTTTAAAGCCAAGCCTGAAGCCTTTGCCAGCAGCAGTTGTGCCAACAAAGCGGTGAATTAGTGAATGGTGAATTGTGAATTGTCAAAGGTGAAAAGTGAAAGGTGAAACCTTCGAAACTGATTACTTGTCTTACGTTGCAGATTTAAACTTTCTTTTGACTTTTGACTTTTGACTTTTGACTTTTCACCGTTTCAACCCTTTTCCCTCAACTCCTCGTTCATTTCATTAATATATTTCAACAACTTATCCCTGCCAGTTTTCTTAACTGCACTGGTAACAAAATGCATGGGCAAAAACATCC
>JBKJKD010000131.1:0-3599 GCA_046597635.1 Ferruginibacter sp.
AGCCATATTCAAGTAGCTATCTATACTAGCGGGTTTGCCAATACAAACGGCCTCGTCTGCAAATTTCACATGAAGGCTGTCTTTGTCGGCAGTAGAGTAAACGGCAACCGTTTTAATGCCCATCTCTTTGCAAGTACGTATAACCCGTAAGGCTATTTCTCCACGATTAGCAATCAATATTTTTTTAAACATTTTTTTAATTTGAAGATTTGGAAATTTGGATATTTGGTAATAAGCAGATGATTTTGAAAACGTAGTTTTTCCATTTTCAAATCATCAAATTATCAAATTTTCAAATTAATTTGGTTCTACCAAAAACAACGGTTGGTCGTATTCTACGGGGCTTGCATCTTCTACCAATACCTTTACGATGGTTCCAGAAATTTCGCTTTCAATTTCATTGAAGAGCTTCATGGCTTCTATAATGCATACTACTTTACCCGTTTTAACCTCGTCGCCAACATTTATCAAAACTGGTTTGTCTGGTCCGGCCTGGCGGTAAAAAGTACCAATCATCGGGCTTTTAATGGTAATAAGGTTGTCTTGCTTGGGGGCTGCGGCTGCAGGAGTTGCACTAGGCGCAGGTGCAGCAGGTGCAGATGCGGCTTGTGCCGGCTGCGCTGCAAAGGTTTGTTGCGGTGCGCTTTGGGTGTATATTTTTTGCGAAGGGTCTTTTTTCTGTTTTATCGTTATCCTTGTTCCATCTTCTTCAATAGTTATTTCTCCGATGGTAGTTTTATTAATGAGCTTCACAAGCTCCTGAATCTGTTTGATGTCCATGAGATTAGTTTAAGTGATTTTGTAGGAGATTCTAAAAGGGGGCTAAGGTATGAAATACATATTCATAAAAACAACTTGATTTTTTAAAAACTTAAAAAACTGGCCATTTTTTGCCAAAAAAGTAGCAAAAAGAGGCAAGAAATGGGCGAAAACTGTCTTTTTTTAAAAATTTAAAAAGGGGGCAATTCTAAGAACTGACCCCTTTTTTAAACTTGATTGTATACTTTATTTCACTCTTTCAACGTACTCACCTGTCTTTGCGTTGATGCGAATCATCTCCCCTTCATTTACAAAGAGTGGAACGTTTACGGTTGCGCCAGTTTCTACTGTGCAAGGTTTTAGAGTTTTGGTAGCAGTATCGCCTCTCATGCCTGGTTCACTGTAAGTAACCAACAACACAATTTTGTCTGGCAACTCTACAGCCATTGGCAAGTCGGTTTCACCATTGATGGCTACCATCACTTCCTGGCCATCTTTTAAAAACTTCGGAGCATCTATCATAGTCTCAGGAACGGTAATTTGCTCAAAAGTTTCTGTATCCATAAAGCTATATCCTGTATCGTCTTTATATAAATACTGGTAGGGTTTTTTTTCAACCCTTACCGGGTAAACGGTTTCACCGCTGTTCCAGGTTACTTCAATAGTTCGGGCATTGTCTACCCCTTTTAGTTTTGCCCAAACCTTGGCTGCGGCTCTGGCTGTTTTGTTTTGACCAAAATCGATTACAGTATATAAGCTGCCATCTATTTTAAGAATAAGCCCTGAGCGCACGTCTGCTGTTGTTGCCATAAAAAAGATTAAATTTTAAGAGGCAGCAAAAATAGGAAAGAAAACGGGAAGATATGCGTGCTCGATTTTTCATTTTACAAATCGCTGGTTCCATACCACTTTGTTTTCTATCACAATCCTGATATCGTAAATGCCTTTGCCCAGGTTGTTTACTGGTATCCTGATGAGACGGGTGCTGGAGGCGAATCTAAGTTTATGAAATGCCCGCCCCGATGAATTCTGAATAAAGACTCCGATCACGCCAGGAATTAGAGCGTTGCCATTGTATTGCAAGTTTAGCACATCCTTCACCGGCACGGGGTAAAGCAACCAGTTGTTTCCTGGCTGGCCAATAATAACCATAATGGAGGCTGTGAATTGCACACTTCCATTTTTCAGAAGGCTCTTGAGCCTATAATAATTCTTTCCTTCCCCTGGCTTTTGATCGGTTATATTTAGAAATTTTGTGCGGTCTGGTTCTGCCAAGTCTGTTTTGTAAAAGTCGATCCAGTTATTGTTATTAGCGCTTTTTTGGAGAATGTAGCCAGCTACCCGTGGATCCTGATGGTTCCATTTCAGTTTTACACGCTGGCGCCGGTCTTCGTACACAGCGGTTAGCCCTGGGGAAACGATCTGTGAAACAGAAGATAGGTAGAGGAAAATAGTAAGTAAGGTTACAACCAATTTCATGCGATCGAATTTACACCACAGGAACACAAAACGATTGGCAATATTGTGACTTAAAAGTTAAATAAGCCTTTAATATTTTAAAACGAGAGTCATCTTTTGGCTTTGGGTAATGCTATACCTTTGCAGCGAAAAAATCAATTATTTAATTTTCTAAAATATTACAAGATGAAAGTAACTGTAGTAGGTGCCGGGGCTGTAGGAGCCACCTGTGCCGACAATATTGCCCGCAAACAACTGTGTGACGAACTGGTACTGGTAGATATTAAGGAAGGCGTAGCAGAAGGCAAAGCAATGGACCTGATGCAAACAGCGCAGCTTGAAGGTTTTGATACAAAAATAATTGGCAGTACGAACGATTATTCAAAAACAGCCGGCAGTACAGTTGCGGTAATTACTTCAGGTATTCCACGTAAACCCGGTATGACCCGTGAAGAACTGATAGGCATCAATGCAGGCATTGTAAAAACAGTTACTGAAAATTTGTTAAAGCATTCCCATGAGGTAATCATCATTGTGATCAGTAACCCGATGGATACCATGACTTACCTGGCCCTAAAATCCAGCGGACTTCCTAAAAATCGCATCATTGGAATGGGTGGTATGTTGGATAGTGCACGTTTCAGATATTTTCTAAGCCAGGCTATGAACTGTTCCCCGAACGACTTGCAGGCAAACGTTGTTGGTGGTCATGGTGACACAACCATGATTCCGCTTACCAGGTTGGCAACTTATATGGGTACACCCGTTGCGCATTACCTGGATGCCGATGCTTTGAAGAAAGTAGCTGCCGATACCATGGTGGGTGGCGCTACGCTAACTGGTTTATTAGGTACCAGTGCCTGGTATGCACCTGGTGCTGCAGGGGCAGCTTTGGTGCAGGCCATCGTGAGAGATGAAAGAAAATTGATGCCTTGCTGTGTTTCTTTGGATGGTGAATATGGTCAGTCTGACATATGCATTGGTGTACCAGTAATTGTTGGAAAAAATGGCTGGGAAAGTATAATTGATTATAAGCTGGATGCAGAAGAGCAGGCCGCATTTGCAAAGAGTGCTGATGCAGTGAGAGCTATGAACAGCGTGCTTTCCACTCTGGAAGTTTAAAGGATAATGCGTTATGTAAAAATACCGGGCTTGCCCGGTATTTTTTTGTCCCTACCATATTTTTCAGATCCGACTTATGGTAAAAGAACTGGGTTAATGTTACCTCCGGTACCAGTTTGGGTCCACACAAAATATTTTAAAAAAGAAGTTTGTACAGTGTCTTTTGCAGCAACATTAGATCTGATTATTCAGTCTCCGTGCAATAAATTCTATGCAACCGGAAAGACGCAAGCGCTTATTCCAATAACTTTTCACTTTTT
>JBKJKD010000317.1:0-4125 GCA_046597635.1 Ferruginibacter sp.
TGACTTCCCCCCTCACATACTCGTCTTCTTAATAAGCGCAGCCACGTTTTTTACATCCATCTTAGCCATAATATTTTTGCGGTGCGTCTTTACGGTGAGCACACTAATGAACAGGGCTACAGCAATATCGTTGGTATTGTTACCGTCTTTGATCATTTGCAAAATTTCTTTTTCACGGGAGCTGAGCTTTAGCACCCTGCTAAAACCGTCTTCGGAGTGGTTGTTCTGCCGTTGAATGTTAGGGTCAAAGTATTTGCCACCGTCACAGATTTCACCCAGGGCTGTGAGCAAGGTTTCTGTGCCAGAATTTTTAAGAACGTAACCATCTATACCGGCTTTTTCTGGTTGCAGGTTGATGTCTGAGGGCATGTACATACTCAATACCAAAATCTTTATCTGCGGCCATCCGCTGCGCAGCCGGCCAATTAATTCGAGACCGTTTTGGCCAGGCATGTTGATATCAAGAATGAGGATTTGCGGCTGCAATTGTGGGATGGAGGTTATTACATCTGCAGCATTTGTTACACTGCCCACCACCTCGTACTGTTTATGAGGCATCAACGCATTGATTACCCCATCTGAGAAGAAGGGATGATCATCAGCTATCAGAATCCGAAAGGGTTGGCTCATACTTGAGAATCGGGAATTCGATGGTTATTTGAAAGCCTTCTCCATTGTTGGCTTTTACCATTATCCTACCATTCACAAACTTAAGCAATTCTTTTATCTGAATATATCCAAGTCCTTCTTTCATTTCAGTTTGCGGATGTCCTTTGCCGTTATCTTCTACAAATAAGTACACCAGGTCGGGCTCCAGGGCAAGTTGCACAATGCCTTCCGATGCAGCAGCGTGCTTCATCATATTTTGCAGCAGCTCCTGTATTACATTATACAATAATATTTCGTAGCGAAAGGGAACTTGTTGCACACTGCCGATGGATTCAAATTGAATATACAGGCTGCCCGTACTGTTGATTCCTTCTACAATATGCTCCAATGCTTTTACCAAACCTTTGCGCTGCAGCAGCACGGGTGAAAGATTATGGGAAATTTCACGCACTTCTACAGCAAGGTCATTTACCTGGCGCACCAGCATATTGCGCTGTTGGTTTTGCCCAGGGGCTGAAAGTTCAAAACTCTCCAGGTTTAGCCGAATGGCAGATAGGGTTGCACCAAAAGAATCGTGCAACAGACTGCTGAGGCGAAGCCTTTCTTTTTCCTCATAATCACTCAGGCTTTTGAAAATTTGTTCCTGTTGTATGTTTACCCTCTTTAGCAACAATTCGCTTTCCTCTTTATAGTCTCTAAAGCGCAAGGCTAGCACGAAAGCCAGCAGGGCTACCTCCAGGCTAAAAGCCAGGTTGATAATATTGCGGGTAAAAAAATTATCTGCTACATGGCCGGATAAATAACTACCATATACAAAAAAGCCAAACAGCATCAGGGCACTCGTAACAATAAAGTAAACGCTGTACCTTATTTTTTGCCTCAGGCCAATCACGCCTAATAGCAGCACCAGTAAGGTATTTACCACCTGCACAATTTGCATCGTCCACAAAAGTATTTTGGTTACCACACCCTCGCCAGGCATAAGTATCATGCCCACAAAAAGCGCCGCAACGTAAAAATAGAGAAACCGGGTAATCCCTTTGTAAGCAAGTGGCATTTGTTGCTTTGCCTTAAAAAATTGCAGGGCAAACAACACATACAGCGGTGGTGCCAGGCTGATCGCCATTGGCCTTGTAAGATCTGCCAGCTGCGGTATGCCCGGAAATAAGTACATAAATGATAAGCCATAATCGCTCACGATGTAAAAAAAGATCAGGAAAACATACAGCCCATAATACACATACAGCTGCTCTTTCATTTTTATAAACAAGAACAGGTTGAGTATAAAAATAAAAATACCCAGCCCTGCAATAAACCCCGCCAGCAGATGATCCCGCATGTTGTGCTGTTGCAGACCCTGCTCGGTTAAAAAGTGAATAGGAATATTCAACTGTTGGTTTCTCTTATCCAACAGCAATAAAACGCTGATGTTAGCTGGCGACTTAGCCAAAGAAAAAACAAAATTAGGATCAGAAAAGCTGCGGCTGTAAAAGGGAAGGTGATCACCGGTAGCCGGATAGGCTTTTAGCAAGCTGTCTCCACTGAGTATCCAGCAGCCTACGTAATTGATGTGTGGATTGCGCACCATCACGTAACGAATTACCCCGGGTTGCGACAGCGCAGCGGCTGATATCTTTAACCAAAGCATTTCGTTTTTGTAACTAAGGTTGATTTCGTTCTGCAACATGGGGCGCAGTTGTGCCTGCACTTGGGTGTAGCGTTGTAAGGTTCTGTTGTTGCCGGTATCTACATAATAAGTTAGCTGGCTGCCTGGCAGCACAATGGAAGAATCGTTGTAAAAGAAATGGACCTGGCTGCTTGCGGGCATGGCACAGCTTACTATCCCAAAAAACAACGTGATAGCTGCAATGCCGTGTATGCGTGCTCTATTAAACAACCCCTTAAAGATAATCGGATATTTAAATTTTTGGGTATCATCTAAAAAAATACCTATTCGGTGGTATGGGGCTATAACTTCGGTAGACCAGAGTTAAGATTGGAATAAAGGCAGATTAAAATCTACTGCACACTGATGTAATCAATAGCCAGTTTAAAATCTTCTTCTTTTTTATTGCCAATGAGAAAACCGATTTCTTCCAAAGATTGGCCGGGGAAATTCGGCACGTCCACACTGCGGCCTCGGAAGGAGGGAACCATGCTGCTAAAAGGAATTTCGATGGTTTGCCATTGGCCGGTAGTGGTGAAGCTAAATATGTAGGAGAAATATTCGTTGCCCTTTGCCTTAACCCGGAACTGGTAAGCCTTGCCATCGCCCTGCACTGCAATCACAAACTTACTGTGCCCCTGCAGGTTTATTTTACCCGCATTGTACCTGATGGAAGAAAAGCCACCGTTGTTATCCAGGGAAACATGCCCCTGAAAAAGTCCATGTCCTTCTGTACTCACACCCATTTTACCGGCAGATAGGCCACCCATCACAGCATCATCAACCACGTTCCAGTTTTGCATACGGGCATCTTTTGTAAAGTCAAATATCATGAGTGTGTTCATCAGTAAATAAATGAGTATTGAGTAAATAATGGCCATCATGCTTTAAGGGTTTGAGAGTGCTTTGCGCTTTAGACAGTTAACCCTTTCAAAACAAATATAAAGATCAATTGTTTGCGGCATTAAAAGTGAGAGGGCAAATAACAGATAATGCAACGAACTTTACAAATTACAAGAGATTCATTTTTCCCTGTAGCTTTTCCGGCGCTCTTAGGGCATATTAAGCAAATAACAACAATTTGAAGATACTTTTTTACCTGAGCAAAAAAGTAGTCTCCTGCTTTGCATCATAGCTTTCATTTTGGGGCTTACCTTTAATCTCTACCTTTGAAACCGCCGGTACATAAACCCAGCCAGCGGTGAGGCAAAAGAAAAAGATCTCATCAACTACAATTTGCATTTATGACCATCCAACAAATTCGCTCCCTCTTCCCGGTTACCCAACAAGCCGTTTATCTGAACAGCGCATCACAGTCACCGCTCAATGTACTGGCGCATGATCGGCTGCAGAATTTTTTAAAATCAGAACTACATCCGGTTGGCAAAAAAGCGTTTTGCCGGGAGGAAGTGCGGGTATTGTTATCAAAAATATTGGGTGGCTCCGCCGGAGAATATGCCTTAACAACGAGCACCGGCACGGGCATTGGAATGATAGCCCAGGGTATGCATTTTAAAAAGGGAGAAAATATTGTGTTGCCGGCATCGGAGCATTGGAACAACAGTTTTCCTTTATTAAATCTTGAAACAAAAGGGGTGGAGATCAGGTTTGCGCCCCTCAATGCCGACAACAGCATTGATGCTGCAGCCATTGAAAAAATGGTAGATGATCATACAAAGTTGGTGGCTATTGCCGCCGTGAGATACAACAGTGGGTTCAGACCAAACCTGGCTGCCATCAGCAACATTGCGCATAAAAAGGGAGCCTTGTTTTTAGTAGATGCTGCGCAGGGTGCCGGCATGGTTCCAATCAATGTAGATACAGATGGAATAGATGTACTGTGTGGCTGT
>JBKJKD010000009.1:0-28174 GCA_046597635.1 Ferruginibacter sp.
ACTGGAAGGGATGCCTAAAATGGAAGGAAAAAGGATGCTGGTAATGTTTGCTCCCAGAACGCAGAAGCCAAAGAAAGGCTCTGAATTAGGACGCTTAATTAAAGAGGATAAAGAGCCTAAAGAACAACCGGCTTCGGATGTTACGCCTCCAGCAGAAGCTACGGCTCCGGCTCCCACAGAGTCAACAGAATCATAAATTATGGCATAGCCACAAGGATTATAAAAAAACGGGAGACAGTGTTTCCCGTTTTTATTATAACTGCATTATCCGAGTAATTACTGTTTTATAAATTCTACCCTCCGGTTATTTGCCTTGCCCTCGTCGGTAGTGTTTTTCTCTATGGGTTGGGTTTCGCCCTTGCCATCGGTTTGAAGCCGAGCGCTGTCTACATTAAATTCTTTAGCAATAAAATTCTTAACAGCTTTCGCCCGCTTTTTGGAAAGATCAAGGTTGGCGTTAGGTTCCCCATCAGTATCTGTATGGCCCACAATCAGCACTTTCAAACTTTCATTTTCTAAAAGTACCTGTGCAACATCTTTTAACGCCCCGTAGCTGCTAGGTTTTATCTGGTCGCTGTTTACATCAAATAGAATTCCATGTGTTACAAATTTCCCTTCGGTTACCAGCTTATTCCTGGTATCGGGAGCGCCTACGGCGAGGCGAATATTTCCCAGGTAATAAGCGTCGTTGGCATTGTTGGCGGCATTGTTTCTAAAATACAAGGAGTTGAGTTTTAGATCGTCTGGTAGCCCTCTCGGTATATCCCAAATCTTTTTTTCATCCATATAAACCCTGATCCTGGTCTTTTGACGCCAGATAGAAATATGCGTTTGTGTTTTTGAAGGCTCGCTCAGTTTATCCTGGTCGGCGTTGTTTTTAATTATTTCGTTATGGTCGAATGTGGAGTAGAATTCTGTCATGCCTGCCTGCCCACCTGCATTTTGAGGATGAAAAGAAACCTCAAAACCACCCCCCTTATCAATGCGTCCCTCACCAAAACGGGCAAACTTGTTAAAGTCTTTGCCAATGTCTGTAGCAGAGGTAATGCCTATTACAAAGTAGCCGCTGTAAAAACTAAATTCATCGCTGCACATCAGGTCAAACTCCAGGGTAAAATTATCTGGTAGGTTTTTTATTCCCTCCGGGTAAAAGCTTACTTCTTTTTGAGTCATCAGGAATTTGCCGGTACTTTTATTGGTGGTTACAATTTCTCCGCTGCCATTTGTGTTCCATCCCGCCGGAAAATCACCTACAGCGTCTTGTAAAAAACCTTCAACTGCTACCAGCTTTTCTCCCGGCACAAAGTCGAACTTGCTGTAACTTTTTAGGCTGTTGCCGGTACTATTTTTGGCGGTAGAGTTGGCTTCTTCCTTGGTAGAGTTGGTTTCTTCGATTATTTCAGTGCCATCTTTGTTATTTTTTTTTGGCGCTTTCTCCGCCTTGTCCAGCGATTTGTCGATGGCATTGTCCATCTTTTGATCCACTCTTTGATTCACCTTACTCTTGGCTTTTTGTTTTGCTTTTTCTAACAAATTTCCGAATTGAGCCTGTGCAACAGTTGAGTTCAGTAGGATGAATACAGATAAGATGATACGTAGCATAACGTTGAATTTAGGCAGCTAAAGTAGGGTTTGAAATCTCAAAAAGCAATACGCAATATTTGTAGTACTAAAGTTTTGCAACGAGTGCTATAATAATTATAAAGTGGCATTAGCGTGAGGGATTGCAGCGGAAAGCCCGGAGGCTCGTCCTTTAGGCGGGCTGAGGACTTGTAGCGGAATGCCCGGCCCGAAGGGACACGCCCAAAAAGCCATCTTACGCCTAGGTAGATACTAGTTGGTTAAAAATATTATACAGCAAGTCAAATAATTTGAGGTAATTCGCAACAACAAATAGTGAGATGGATATCAGTTTAAACAAATACATAAGTGACAGTGGTTTTTGCAGCAGGCGGGAGGCAGATCGTTATATAGAAGAATGCAGGGTAACCATTAATGACCGAGATGCACAAAAAGGGAATCGGGTAGGAGAAAATGATATGGTGAAAATAGATGGAGAGCCTATTAAAAAGAAAAAGAATGCCGTCTACCTTTTGCTCAACAAACCCAAAGGAGTAACCTGCACAACCGATTTAAAGGACAAAACCAATATTGTAGATTTTGTAAATTATAAAACCCGCATCTTTCCTATAGGCAGGCTGGACAAGTTATCTGAAGGATTGATATTTTTAACCAACGACGGCGATATCGTTAACAAGATTTTGAGGGCTGGAAACGGGCATGAGAAGGAATACATTGTTACAGTTGATAAACCTATACATGGAGAATTCATTCAAAAGATGAGGGCTGGCGTTAAAATCCTGGGAGTGACTACGCAAAAATGCTTTGTAAAACAGGAGAGCGACAACCGGTTTAGAATCATTCTCACACAGGGCCTAAATCGGCAAATACGGCGCATGGCCGAAGCGCTGGGTTACAAGGTGGTTGCCCTAAAAAGAATCCGAATCATGAATATCAACATCGCAGGATTGCAACCAGGCAAGTGGCGTTATTTCACGCCTCAGGAAATGAATGCAATCAATGAGATGCTGGCAACAAGCAGCAAAACCGGCGATGGAGAAGGCATGGGAGAGTGAGACGACAAAGCCGTGTTATTGATCTAAAAAAAAGGTTATGAAAAATACAGGAATCTCCGAGTTACTTACCGAAGAAAACACGCACATTGAAAAGCTACAGCGAATCGTAAATGAGGCGATAGATGCAGAAAAACTAATTGTAAAAAATCTGCTGAATCCACCCCAGGAACAGTTGTCAGTGGGGCAAAAAGTGTCAGATAAGGTGGCCCGTTTTGGAGGTAGTTGGAAATTTATTATTTTTTTTGGTGTCCTGCTTTTTGTATGGATTTTATTTAATGTAATTGCCATTAAAGAATGGCGCTTTGACCCTTTCCCTTTTATTCTAATGAACCTGGTGCTGTCTTGCCTTGCCGCCATGCAGGCTCCCATCATTATGATGAGTCAAAACCGCCAGGAAGAAAAAGACCGTAAGCAAAATGAAAATGATTACCTCATTAATTTGAAGGCAGAAATGCAGATACGAAGTTTGCACCAAAAAATAGATTTATTGGAGCAGGAACAAATTAAGACTTTGTTTGAAAGCCAGGCAAGACAGCTAACATTGCTTGATGAGATCAATCAAAAATTAGATAAGCTAAGCAAGTATTAACAGGCAAAAGGGAAGGCGAGTGGTTTATCACGTTTACTATACATTTGCAGCCATTTACTTTTTATAATAAATTTCCAAATGGGCCTTATCAACAAAATATTATACAAGTCTTTAAGCCAGCGTAACTATTTGAAGTTTTTAAATACATCATTTCTTTCCTTGTATAAAATGGGATTGTTGAAAAGCAACCCAAAATATCAATATCATTATTTTGCAAAGAATTTTGTGAGCCCCGGCGATACCGTAATTGATTTGGGTGCCAACCTGGGGTATTACTCCAACTTGTTTCAGGATTGGGTAGGGGAGCAGGGGAAACTATATTCCGTAGAGCCGGTAATCCCTTTCAATGAAATTTTACAATGGAAGTTGAATGATAAAAAGCAAGTAACCATATTGCCCTATGCGCTGGGTACTGAAGAGAAAAAAATAACCCTTGTTATTCCGAAAGATCTCGGCTATTTGTCCACAGGTTTGCCTAACGTGTACGACCCCGCCACCCACGGCAGCCTGGAGGAGTACGGCTTTAAGTTTGACGCCACTATGAAAAGAGGGAGCGACTTATTCAAGGATTTAACCCGGCTTGATTTTGTAAAATGTGATATTGAGGGTTATGAGGAATATGTTTTTCCTGAGATGAGACCAGTATTCGAAAAGCACAAACCCATCATACAGGTAGAAACATGGGGCCCGCATAAAAAAGTGGTGGAAGATTTTTTAACCAGTATCGGCTATCAACAATATCACCTGGAAAATGGAAAATTAAAAATCTCCGTCAGTGGCCATGATGACAACGTTGTAGATTTTATTTTTGTGCATCCCCACAATAAAACTGCATTAAAGAAAATAGCAAATTTTATATCCTAGTTTCTAATACGTACACTAAGACATCAGTTGTCAGGCGTGTTTCAACTGTCCTTCCCACTTGCTCACGGCTGCTGTGGCAAGTGCGTTTCCTAAAACATTGGTCATAGTGCGTCCCATATCGCAAAACACATCGATGGCTAATATAAGTCCTACACCTTCTGCAGGCAAGCCAAACATGGCGCCGGTTGCCAGCACAACTACCAGCGATGCTCTTGGCACACCGGCAATACCCTTGCTGGTGATGAGGAATACCAAAAGCATTAAAATTTGCTGAGACACATCTCCGGTAATAGAGGTGATGTTGAAAGCTTGTGCTATAAACATGCTCGCGAACGTCATATACATCATGCTGCCATCTAAATTAAACGAATAACCCAGGGGCAATACAAAACTTACTATTTTATTATTACAACCAAACCGCTCCATCTCTTCTACCAGCTTTGGATAAACAGCCTCGCTGCTGGCAGTACTAAAAGCAATAGACATAGGAACACTGATTCTTCTCAGCAATACCAGTAACCTGTTCTTTAAAAACAGGTAGCCCACTAGTAAAAGGAGACCCCAAAGGATAGCTAGCCCCAGATAGAATTCGCCGATGTATTTTCCAAATGTCACCAATATACCAAGACCGTTTTTCGCTATTGCTGCTGCCATAGCTCCAAAAACGCCCAGAGGAGCTACGTACATAACGTAGGTTACCATCTTTAAAACGACATGTGCTAGTGAGTCGAGGGCATTGATGATGTTTTCGCCCTTTTTACCTATGGCAGTTAGTGCAATGCCAAAGAATACTGAGAATACTACCAGCTGGAGTATTTCGTTGGTAGCCATGGCCTCTACCACACTTCGTGGTACTACATGCTCCACAAATTTTTGCAAAGAAAATCCTTTCGATTTTTCCATGAGGTCTTTTACCGACGCCATATCTGTATTGCTGATATCAACTCCAACACCCGGTTCAAAAAGATTGACTAAAATCAGCCCAAGGCCCAGGGAAACCAGAGATGCCGTGATGAACCAAAGCATGGCTTTGCCGCCAACCCTGCCCACAGTTTTCATATCCCCAAGCTTGGCAATACCCACCACGAGGGTAGCAAACACAATGGGAGCAATGATCATTTGCACCATGCGCAAAAAGATAGTAGTAAGCAGTTTTGCATTGTCTGCAAAGGCAGTGCGGGTTTCCGGGCTATAGTTTTCATGCACATAATAACCGGCTACTATTCCCAGTACCATGGCTATTAAAATGTATAAGGTTAGTTTACTCTTCTTTGTAGGTTCGTGCGTGGGTTCCATTGGCAAATAATTGAGGCACAATATAATATTTATGGTTTGTAAAATGCCGTTCTACTAAAATTGCCCTGTGTTTTTTTAAGTCTACATTCTATATTTTGACTTGTATAGAGGACAGACAGTTCTTCAATATGACAATTTTTTTGCAAATAGAACAGCATCCTGATTGAATAACCAGTTGTTTGCCTTACTTTTGCCGCCCGAAAAGGGCAACCTTTTTGTTTTATTCATTTCCCACACGGCTCTACAAGTTCCCATCATTTTGGGGCGCCAGCAGGGAGTAACTATTAATAAGTTATACAATGCCAAAGGTTAAAACCAACAGTAGCGCAAAAAAGCGCTTCAAAGTTACCGGTACCGGTAAAATCGTCCACCAGAAAGCGTTCAAGCGCCACATCCTCACAAAAAAATCAACCAAGCGTAAGCGTGGTATGCGTATAGACGGTCAAATATCGCCCACGCACGTGCCTTTTGTGAAGCGTTTATTGAACCTCTAATTGAGGGAAATTTTATCAACTATTAACTTTTAAAAAAATTAAGATATGCCACGTTCAGTAAACGCAGTAGCCAGCAGGGCCCGCCGCAAAAGAATTTTAAAAGCTGCCAAAGGTTATTATGGTAAGCGCAAGAATGTATATACCGTTGCCAAAAACGTAATGGAGAAAGGTTTAACGTACAGCTACGTTGGCCGTAAATTAAAGAAGCGTGAGTACCGCACTTTGTGGATTGCACGTATCAACGCTGCCGTAAGAGCTGAGGGAATTACTTACAGTGTCTTCATCAATAAATTAGCTGAAAAGAAAATTGATCTTAACCGCAAGGTTTTGGCTGATTTAGCCATGAACCAACCCGAAGCTTTTAAAGCTTTGGTAGCATCTGTAAAGTAATTTGCAATGCCATATTCTTTAAAGCCGCCCTGTTTTTTGCAGGGCGGTTTTTTTAGGTTCAATTAGCTTGGTAAATAATATCTTTGCTCCTCTATCTTATTACTACACCATATTAAATTAGGATTTTACGCTGATGAATAATACCTACAACAGCCTGGTACAGCAAACCTTTAATTTTCCACAGGAAGGATTTAAGCTGAAGGACGACTATTTGCAATACAATGAAGTAGATATCAAAGCACTCATTGATAAACATGGCACTCCTTTAAAACTTTCTTACTTGCCCAAAATTGGGATGCAAATAAACAAGGCCAAACAAATGTTTGCCAATGCATTTAAAAAGCACAAGTATGAAGGTGAATACCATTATTGCTATTGCACCAAAAGTTCTCATTTTAGTTTTATTGTAGAAGAAACGTTGAAACACAACATTCAATTAGAAACTTCTTACGCCTACGATATTGATATCATCAATTCCTTGTACAAACGCAAAAAAATAAATAAAGACATACACATCGTATGTAATGGCTTTAAGCAAAAGAACTACACTTCCCGCATTGCAAAATTGATTAACGATGGCTTTAAAAATGTGATTCCAATTTTGGATAACAAAGAAGAGCTGAACATGTATAAGCGCAATATTCGCACAGGTGAGCCTTTTAAACTGGGTATTAGAATAGCTGCAGAAGAAGAGCCTACTTTTCCTTTTTACACTTCCAGGCTTGGTATGAAGGCAAAAGATGTGTTGGGTTTTTATGTAGATGAAATTGAAGGATATGAGGACAAGTTCCAACTAAAAATGTTGCATATCTTTTTAAATAAGGGTATCAAGGATGATATTTATTACTGGAGTGAATTGCAAAAAAGTATCACGCTTTATTGCCAGTTAAAAAAGATTTGCCCGGAGTTAGATTCTATCAATATTGGCGGAGGTTTTCCCATTAAGCATTCTCTCGGCTTTGAGTATGATTACCAGTTTATGATCAACGAAATTGTGGGGAACATTAAAAATGCCTGTAAAAAGGCCAAAGTGCAGATGCCTAATATCTACACGGAATTCGGCAGTTTTACGGTAGGCGAAAGCATGGCTCACATCTACAGCGTTATCGGCGAAAAAGTTCAGAATGACCGGGAAACCTGGTACATGATAGATTCTTCTTTCATTACCACGTTGCCTGATACATGGGGCATTGGTGAAAAATTCCTGATGCTACCCATCAATAAATGGAAGAACGAATACCAGCGTGTAGTACTTGGAGGTATCACCTGCGATGGTCATGATTATTACGATTCAGAAGAACATATTAACGAAGTGTTTCTGCCAAAAGTAAAATCTACGGAGCCCTCAGAAGCAGAAGGCAATAAGGAACCGCTTTACGTAGGCTTCTTTCATACCGGTGCTTACCAGGACCAGATAAGCGGTTACGGAGGCATTAAGCATTGCCTTATTCCTTCGCCCAAGCATGTAATAATTGAGCGGGACAAAAATGGTAAGTTGATAGAGTGGGTGTATGCCAAAGAGCAAACATCGCAGAGTATGCTGAAGATTTTGGGCTACAAATAGTTAGAAATTAAAAATTAAAAAGTCAAAAGTAAAAACACAAGAGCTCTCTTTTTGAATTTTTACTTTTGACTTTTTAATTCCTTCTACTGGAACTCTGGCTTGTCAAACATCCCTTTGAAATACAAATAATATTTTCCATCTTTTTTACTACGCCAATAACGTTTGCCTTCCAGGTCGTAGTAATACCGGCCCTGTATCGTTTTAGTGGCTGCCTTATCGTTTACAACAATAGATTTTGGAACTGGTGTTTTAATAGGGGCTGGCCTTTTAGGTGCAGGCGGTGGCTCAATCTTTATAACAGGTTCTTCGGTGGTTTTTGCGGGCGTGGTTTTTCGGCTGCAGCCGGGCAGGTAACAAAACCCGAGTAGCAGCGCAATGTACACAGCATATCTTTTCATGGAAGTGGTTTGCGTTATTACATGCAATAACTTATCCAAAAAAATGCGCCAACACATTTATCGCTTTTTGGTTTTAGGCTTGTACTTTTTGCTAACCTTCGGGTTGTTAAAATAGGCATCTAATTCCTGCTCATTTGCAGAATCATCAGTATAGGGGATGTCTATTAACTGTATCTGCATTTGCTTCAGCTCATCCCGCAATTTTCTGGCCTTGTTTAATATTTCCGGGTCTCTTGTACCCATGAGTTGGTTGTCCTGCAAGAGATATTCGAGTCTTTTAATGCTGCTGCGAATAAGGGTAGCTGTATTTTGTTCGTATGTACTGTTGGGGGCGGCAGCCTCTTTTACAGGTACCAATGCAACGCCTACGCTCGGCAATATTTTGCCGGCAGTTTTCTGGCTTTCGCCTGGCAACGACGACAGGATAGTGCCACTGAGGGTAGTAGTGGCAGAGCCCAGGTCAAAGCCTGTGCGGGTGCGTTTTACTTTTTTTATTTTTTTATCTACGAGCCTGAAACTACTCTTGAGGGAGGTAACATATTTCCGGGTATCTTGTTGCAGTCGTTCAAACTCTGTCACCTGCTGTGGGTAATTGATATTTTCTTTTACGATAATCTCTATCCGGGCTGTATCGGTGGTTTGAAATTTGGTGCTACCAATAAAATAGAGCTCAAGTTTTTTGGTTTTTTCCTTATCATTTTCTCTGATGAAATCGAAGGGTGCATTCCAGGTAAAATCGTCTCCGCAATGGGCGATAGCAGTACGTGATTTTACAGGATAGTTGCTAATAAAGGTCAAATCCTCAATCGGAAAACTTCCGTTGTCGCATTGAATTTTAAAACTGATGGTATCACCTTCGTCTATATACAATGTTTTTGTAACCGTTGGCTTTACCTTAGATGCTATGATCTCTGTACTGTAAAAAAGCAGTGTGAATGAGGTATCTACTTTTTCCTCCGGCATATCCAAATTTTGCACGCTTAAGTTTACTTTGTATTCATAATCATATTTCAATCTGCCAGAAAGAAAGTAAGATTTTTCTGCTTTAAAAGTAAGCAAACCATTGTCTTTATTGATCTTTAAACCAACCGGAGAGTTTTTTAGAAACCAGTAATAGTCAGATAATTTTTTGTTGATCTCCAGTTGATAACGCAGGGTCGAATCTACATGCAACGTGAAATAGGGGTTTAAATTTTTTATCCGGAGTACAGTGTCCGCCACTTTAATGATGGGCTCAGAAGTATCTGCTATCTGCGAAAAACCATGCAGGCAAAGCGCTACAATAAAATAAAGAGAAACAATTATCTTTCTGGTCATCTTAAGGAGTTAAAAATTTCGGTGAAGGTAAATCATTCAGTGTACAATGGTTTTATACCAACAACTCCCGTTCATGTATTTGCAAATATTATCAACACCAGAAATGCTATTTTTAGAAGTATAAAATAAAATAAGTATGAAATTTATAACGAGTATATTTTTAATGCTTTTGCTAAGTGGTAAAGTCAAGAGCCAGCAAACCGAAGATTCTGTAAAGGCTGTGGTGAATCTTTTATTCAGCTCTATGAAGGCCAGCGACGGAGCTTTGCTGCTTTCCTGCTTTGCAGAAGGTGCACTTTTGCAAACAATAGCAAAGGAAAAGGAGGGTAAGCTGTTTGTGAAAAATGAAAGTATCAAAGCATTTGCAGCTTCCATAGGATCAGCGCCTAAGGGCGCTTTGGATGAACGCATCAGTTTTGATATGATAAAAATTGATGGCGACCTTGCCTCTGTATGGACTCCTTATCAGTTTTATTACAATGGTAATTTTAGCCATTGTGGGGTAAATTCTTTTCAGCTGCTGCGAACCAGTCTTGGTTGGAAGATCCAATATATTATTGACACCCGTCGCAAGCAGGGCTGTCTTTAAATAACAAGCCTTCCCGGAAACGGGAAGGCTTCATCTACTAAAATTAATCTATCAACTGTATCTCTACTTTCTTACAAAATATTGATGTCTTTTACAGCTGCTCTGGCTGGTTCCTTTTTGGGTAACTCAAGTTTGAGCACACCATTTTCATATTTTGCAACGATGTTTTCTGCATCAATCTTTTCATCAATGGTAAAACTGCGCTTAAAGTCACGGTTAGAAAACTCAGTGCGTAAAACTTTGCCTTTTTCTGCATTAGGCTCTTCTTTTTTCTTCGAGCTAATCGTCAAAATGTTGGCTTCCAACTTTACTGTAAAGTCGGTTTTCTCAAAGCCAGGTGCGGCAAGTTCTACAAGATAAGCATCTGTGCGCTCCAAAATGTTTACAGGAGGAAAATTCAATACATCTTCTCTAAAACTTTTAGAGAGGGTGGTGGGGAATTCATTGAAAATGTCTTTCATCATTCCGTCAAAAGTTTTGCCGAGGTTGTTGTTGTTTACTTTTACAAGTGTCATTTTTTATAGTTTTAATTTGAATAATAATGATTGCTGTGTTGGCTTATTCAAAACCTATTCCACTCCACTAATATGGCCAAATTGTGCATATTCTCAGGAATTAATGCGTCGTTATGGCAAAATATAAAAATAAAGCTGCCATTATAGCCGATTGTTAGTGCAATGCGGCCTAAACTTTTGGCTGAGTTTTAAAAGTTTTGCATGTAATTTTGCGTCTTAAATTAATAGAGATATGTATCCAGCAGAAATAGTCATTCCCATGAAAGAGGAATTAACCGAAAATGGTTTCACAGAAATGCTTAACGCCTCTGATGTAGAGAACACACTGAGCCAAAAAGGAACTGCGCTCGTGATGATCAATTCAGTATGTGGTTGCAGCGCAGGCACGGCACGCCCGGGAGTTTTATTGGCTGTGCACAACAGCGGTAAAAAGCCTGACCATATTACCACCAGCTTTGCCGGTTTTGATGTAGAGGCCGTAAACGAAGTAAGAAAGCATCTAATGCCTTACCCACCGTCTTCACCAGCAATTGCCTTGTTTAAAGATGGCCAGTTGGTGCACATGATAGAAAGACACATGATAGAAGGTAGAAGTGCTCAAATGATTGCCGATAATTTGATGGGCGCATTTGAAACGCATTGCAACTAATTTAAAAGTCAAAATTTAAAAGTCAAAATGGTAACTTTCAACGGTTGCCATTTTACGTTTATAGGTAAGTTTAAAGGCAACCCATTTTCTCTTATCCGGTATTTCTTCAATTTTTACTTTTTACTTTTTACTTCTTTATATTGCAACCCTTAGTAAAATTCACGTTATGTATCCCAACTTATATTATGTTTTTAAAGATTGGTTTTCAGTAGAATTGCCTACCCTTGCCTTTTTGAATACCTTCGGTTTGTTTGTAGCCCTTGCCTTTATAGTGGCTGCGATAGTATTGTCATCTGAACTTAAGCGCAAAGAAAAACTCGGATTGCTTTTACCCAAAGAAGAAATGATTACCGTGGGCAAACCAGCCAGCATGCTCGATCTTTTTTTGAATGGGATAACGGGTTTCATATTTGGTTACAAATTATTGGGGCTGTTTTTAAACAAGCCACCAGAAATAAACGCACAAGATTATATTTTTTCTGCAGAGGGTAATTTTCTTGGTGGCCTCATTGCGGCAGCTGCTCTGGTAGCCTTAAAATGGTGGGAGCGCAACAAACAAAAACTCAAAACTCCGGAACGTCGTGCAGTACGCATATGGCCGCACGATAGAGTAGGAGATATCATTATTCTCGGGCTGATATTCGGAATATTGGGTGCCAAGCTGTTCGATAATTTTGAGCACTGGGACGAGTTCATACAGGATCCTATCGGTAGAATATTTTCTCAAAGTGGCCTTACCTTTTATGGCGGTCTTATTCTTGCGGCTGCTGCAATTTGCTGGTATGCTTACAAAAAGGGTATTAAGATAAAGCACCTGGTAGATGCTGCGGCACCTGCGCTCATGATTGCCTATGCTGTAGGCCGCCTGGGTTGCCAGATTTCTGGCGATGGAGACTGGGGAGTGTACAACAGCGCTTATGTGAGTGATGAATCGGGTAAGGTAACTGCCGCCGCCCCGGGCGATTTTGAAAAACAATTGCAAAAGAATGCCTCCTATTTTACCGAAGGAAAAGTACCTGACACTGCCGGCAACTCAATTTATGTTACAGATCGAATTTACCCAAGCCTGGCTGAAGTACCACACAAAAGTTTTAAGGGATCGGAATTTTTACCCACCTGGTTGTTTGCTTATAGCTTTCCGCAAAATGTAAATAAAGACGGTATATTGATGCCGGACGTTACCGACGAGCACAACCGGGTGCTTCCCCAACCAGTATTTCCTACTTCATTATATGAAATCATTATATGTTCTCTTCTTTTTCTTTTCTTATGGGCTATAAGAAGACGTGTTAAAACGCCATTCGTGCTATTTGGTATTTACCTAACCATCAACGGTATTGAACGCTTTTTGGTTGAATCTATCAGGGTAAACAAAACCTACACACTCTTCGGGCTTCATCCTTCTCAGGCACAAATAATTGCTATCGTGCTGGTTCTTATTGGTTTAGTTACCATCTTATTGGCGAAAAAGAACGCACACCGTTTATAATCTTCTACTAGTAACTTATTATTAAGGATAACCGTTAGACTTGTTTCTAACCGGTTATCCTTTTATTTTGCCATTCCTTTATAAAACCATGTACTATGCAAAACAAAGTACTCACTTTTGTGAAGTAGTTAACAAAGTATATAACTACAATTTTTAATTAGCCACACGCTCTCCGCCAGCCACGGAAAGTGTATAAAAAAAGTATAGTCATGAAAAAACTCATTTCAACACTGGTATTATCCAGCTTCGCATTTTTTAGTTTCGCCCAGAGCGGCGGAAAAATTTCAGGGGTCATCAAAGATGGCGGCAATCAAAAAATTATTGATGCCGCCACTATTTCTTTGCTAAAGTCGTCAGATTCATCGCTCCTAAAAACATCCGTTACCGATAAGGAAGGGAATTTTAGTTTCGAGAATGTAAAGGATGGTAATTACCTGGTAATGGCCAATTCTGTGGGGCACACGATGGTTTACAGTAAGGCAATTGTTATTTCTCCCTCGGCAGCCTCGGTTAGTACAGGTGTATTACAACTGTTGCCAGCCACCAAAAACATGGAAGCAGTGGTAGTTACTGCAAAGAAGCAATTTATAGAAAGAAAGATTGACAAAACAATTCTAAATCCTGAGGCGCTTATCTCTAACGCAGGAACTACTGCCCTGGAAGTACTGGAAAAAGCTCCCGGCGTAACCGTTGATAAAGATGGCAACATCAGCCTGAAAGGCAAGCAGGGAGTATTGGTAATGCTGGACGGCAAGCCCAGTTACATGACTCCGGCAGACCTTGCTAATTATTTACGAAGCATGGCATCTGCTTCTATAGATCAAATAGAGATTATGACCAATCCTTCGGCCAAATATGATGCTGCAGGCAACTCCGGAGTGATCAATATTAAAACTAAAAAAAATAAGCAAAAAGGGTTTAACGGCTCTGCGAGTTTGGCATTAGGCCAGGGAGTTTATTCTAAAACTAACAACAGCGTAAATCTTAACTATAGAAAAAATAAAGTAAATGTATTTTCAACTTTCAGTGGCAACTATCGGGAAGATTACCAGGGGCTGGATATAAGAAGGAGATACAAAAATCCGGACGGTTCTACCAAGGCAGTGTTTGAACAAACCTCTTTTCAAAAAAAATATCGCAACAGCTACAATGGTAAAATGGGGATGGATTACTACGCTACAAAAAATACAACCATTGGGTTTGTGCTTACGGGAGCTACCAACCCCAGCGTGGATCGTAACTTCAACACTAGCTTTTTAAAAAATAGCAATGGCAGTGTTGACTCCATTGTAACTGCCTTGGGAGATGAGGATGGCTCGTGGAAAAATGCTGGGGTAAACATTAATTTCAGACACAGCCTGGATTCTACAGGAAGAGAAATAACTGCCGATGTGGATTACATAAATTACGTTTCTAACAGAGACCAGTTTTTTACAAACAGCAGCTACCAACCAGATTGGGTAAAAAAGAATTCTGATCAGTTAATGGGCACTTTGCCATCTGATATCAAAATCTATTCGGCAAAAGTAGATTACGTGCATCCATTTAAAACAGGACTGAAAATGGAAGCTGGTTTAAAATACAGTTATGTAAGTACGGATAATACGGCGGGTTATTTTACGGTAGCCAATGGAGTTGAAACGCCCGATTATGAAAAGACAAACCAGTTTCAATACAAAGAAAATATAAATGCAGGATACCTTAATTTTAGCAGAACCATTAAAAAGTGGGGCTTCCAAACCGGTTTGCGTGTAGAAAATACCGTTTACGAAGGCAATCAGTTCGGCAACCCACAGCGCACAGATTCTTCCTTCAAAAGATCTTATACAAGTGCCTTTCCTACTGCTTACGTAAGTTATAACGCTAACGCAAAAAACCAGTTTGGTTTGTCAGTTGGCCGTCGCATCAACAGGCCAGATTACGAAGATTTAAATCCATTCTTATTTTTCCTGGATAAATACACCTATGGTTCTGGCAACCCATTTTTAAAACCAATGTTTAGCAATACAGTAGAAGGATCTCATACATATAACCAATGGCTGACGACAACCCTAAACTACAGTCAAACTAAAGATTTATTTAATGAAACATTTGAAGAAAGAGGATTTGCAACAATTGTAAAACAAGGCAATTACGGCAAGATGAACAACGCCAGCCTGTCTGTAAATGCGCAAGTAAAACCCATGAAATTCTGGAGTCTGATGATTTATACGGAGGCCAGGTATCAGGAATTTAAAGGATTGTTATACGGAGAGGTGGTAGATGTAAATGCTACCAATTATCTGGTAAATATCAACAACCAGTTTACCTTTAAAAAAGGCTGGTCCGCCGAACTATCAGGATTTTACAGAAGCAGAGGTGTAGAGGGACAGATAGAAATATTAAATATGGGTCAGTTAAATGCTGGCGTACAAAAACAAGTATTAAAGAAAAAAGGAACTTTAAAATTAACGGTTAGAGATATTTTGTTGACAATGGTGCCAGAGGGGAATATAAACTTTCAGAATACAGAAGCATACTTCAAAAACAGCCGTGATAGCCGGGTAGCTACCTTAAGTTTTAACTACCGTTTTGGTAAGCCCATCAAAGGATTAAAAAACAGGAAGTCGGGTGGTGCAGGCGATGAGCAAAACCGGATAAAGGGAGGTAATTAAAAAAATGTGCTAATGAGATACAGTTGATGTGATGTTTACAGGTAAAACATCATATCAACTACTCCTTGGCACATTTGCATTTATACAGCTTTCTATATTTGCAGATGATTATCTTTGTCACAAAATTTTAAGGTATGCCATCATTTGATTTAGTAAGCAAAGTTGATCTTCAAACACTGGATAATGCCATTAACGTGGTGAATAAGGAAGTGAGCAATCGGTTTGATTTTAAAGGTTCTCATGTTGTAATAGATCTCAACAAAAAGGATTTTAAATTAACGCTGGAGGCCGACAGTGAAATGAAACTGCAGCAAATCATAGATGTGCTCATCAGCCGCAGTATGAAGCAAGGCCTTGCGGCAGAAGTGTACGATCTTAGCAAAGAACCCTACCCAAGCGGAAAAGTTACCAAGCAGGAAGTTTTGGTGAGAAACGGCATAAAGCAGGAAGATGCTAAGAAGATTGTGAAACTCATTAAAGATAGCGGCATGAAAGTGCAGGTAGCCATTATGGACGATATCATAAGGGTTACAGGTAAAAAAATAGACGATCTACAGGAAGTGATACAGGCAAGTAAGTCCTGGAACCTGGGATTAGCCCTGCAATTTGTAAATATGAAGAGTTAGCGCCTGTTTTTGAAGCTAAAAAGCCTTACATTTGCGCTTTAATAACAGATGTACGGCAAAACCCGTACAATAAACACACAAAAATGAAGCAAGACATTCACCCCAAGAACTACAGAACGGTAGTTTTTAAAGACATGAGTAACGGCACAACTTTTTTAAGCCGTTCTACTGCAGATAGCAAAGAAATGATCGTATTCGAGGAAGATGGCCAGGAATATCCGGTTATCAAATTGGAGATCTCTAATACATCTCACCCGTTTTATACCGGTAAGAATGTTTTGGTAGATACTGCAGGCCGTATCGATAAGTTCAAAAAACGTTACGAAAAGAAAGCTAAATAATTGGTATAGATTTATTCTTTATCACAAGTTTGTTTTTCATGGCTATACTTTAAAGTCCCTCCGGTTTACCGGGGGGATTTTTTTTGCAATAAGTTTCTATTATTTTAATCGCAATCATCTGTTGAGCACAGCATTTTCAGTATTTTTATCAGGATGAAACTATTTTTAGATGAGACCAGGACCCGGGAGGGATTGTTTCCTTTTACACTTACGAGGCATGTGGCAGATATCCGAATTGGTATTTTAACCATCAGGGAAAAATGGGAAATGCTAACGGGACTCCAAGTAAGTACAGATCATGCCTTACTAACATCCGATAGCATTGTTGTACAAGCCAATATTATACCCACTGCAATATCCCTTGACCACATTCTAAAGGCTGCCAAAGATGAAACTCCGGTTCTGGAGAACGATGAGCTTAGAATGTTACAGGCACCCTGGCAAATTTTCCAATATAATGATTGGGCCCTGCGACACGATTTTGAACTACTAACCAGGGGGAGAATTTCTGCTGCTATCTCTCTCAGCAACCGATGCATCAACGAGCAGCAAATTTTTGTGGAGGAGAATACTGTGCTTGAATATTGTACGCTAAATGCGTCCACCGGCCCCATTTATATTGGCAAAAATGCGGAGCTTATGGAGGGTACCCAAGTGCGGGGACCATTTAGTGCAGGCGAGGGAGCAGTAGTAAAAATGGGTACAAAAATTTACGGGGCCACTACACTCGGGCCGTTTTGTGTGGCAGGTGGCGAAATTAAAAATAGTGTGTTGTTCGGCTTTAGCAACAAGGCTCACGATGGTTACCTTGGGGATAGTGTTATTGGCGAGTGGTGCAACATGGGCGCAGGCACCAGCAACAGTAATGTGAAAAATACAGGTGGGCAGGTCACCTATTATCAATACAGCAATTCCCCGGGAAAGCAGGCGGGCAACAAGGCGGGGCTGCTTATGGGCGACTATAGTCGCTGCGCAATCAACACCGCTTTTAATACAGGTACGGTGGTAGGCGTTTGTTGTAATATCTTTGGCGAACGCCCTGCCCGTTATGTGCCTGATTTTTCATGGGGTACCGACAGGTATATATTCGATAAGGCGATTCAGGATATTGCTAATTGGAAAAAAATGAAGGGTAGGCATGTATTGCCTGCCGAAATAAAAATGCTGCAACAATTATATTCAAACACACCATAACTTAAAAACATGCGTAAACAAATAGCTGCTGCAAACTGGAAAATGAACCTTAGTCTTCAACAGGCAGAAGAACTGATGAAGGCTCTACTGGAAAGCAATATTTCTTTGGGAGAAAATCAGTTGGCGCTCTTTGGCGTACCCTTCCCATATATTTTGCCCATGAAGCAATTACTGGATGGCAAGCAGAATCTTTTTGTGACGGCACAAAATTGCTCCTCCAACGCTAACGGCGCTTTTACAGGAGAAACAAGTGCAGAGATGCTGCAAAGTATCGGTTTGAAGTATGTGATTATCGGCCATAGCGAACGGAGGGAATACAATTATGAAACCAATGCAGACCTGGCTAAAAAGGTAAACATAGCCCTGGATCATAAGCTGCAACCTGTTTTTTGCTGTGGCGAAGCGCTATCTGTGAGAGAAGCCGGTGAGCAAAATGAGTATGTAAAAGTTCAGTTGATGGAAAGTCTTTTTCACCTGGAAGCTGGGCAGATGAAAAATTTTATCATCGCTTACGAACCCATCTGGGCCATAGGTACTGGTAAAACTGCCAGCAGCGAACAGGCGCAGGAAATGCATGCCCATATCCGCATTGTAATAGCAAACCAATACGGAGAAGAAATTGCAGATAGCATTTCTATTCTCTACGGAGGCAGTGTAAAGGCGGCCAATGCAGCAGAGATTTTTGGCAAGCCAGATGTAGATGGTGGGCTGGTAGGTGGCGCAAGCCTGGTGGCTACTGAATTTGCAGCTATCATCAAAGGGTTAAAATAAACTGGTCACTACCAATATAAATTTTCGTCGGTACTTTGGGTAGTTCTTTGCATAGCTCAACACATAATGCATGTTTCTAAAAAAATTATACAGGTTTAATAAAACGATGTTCCTGCTTTTTGTAGCCTACTTGCTGGCTTTCCTGTTTATCAACTACAAATGGGGGATGATTGCTACGCCGGTATTGCAGTTTGGAATGTACAGCGGGCCGCATCATCTAACTGATACCATTTCGGTTTACAGGGTAATAGTCAACGATAGGGCTATCGACCCTTCACAGTTTTCTGCCGGGCAAAATGATTTTATTGAAACCTACCTGGGTCTTTATCCAGCCTATAAGGAGAACAATCGGCTGGTAAATGAAACATTCAATAAATATCTAAATTTTTTACCCGGGGCTGGTATGCCTGCAGAGAAGTTTGTACCGGACGAAGACTTCACAAAATGGTTTACACAAAAAATGCAAGCTATGGTTGCCGGGCCTATTGAAACCCTTCGGGCAACCCGCCAGGATTTTTTGTGGGCAGGCAAAAGGCTTGTACCTATAGACTCGGCATCTAAACTAGATTTCCTGGATGCTCAATAATACGCATAGACGATATTCTTTAATTTATTACACTGCCTGTTTTGTGGTATCCTATGCTCTGCTCTTCAGCAGTGGTTCGTTGCTATGCCAAACTGCACCGTTATTTGCAGTTAACAAGCTTGATCTTTCCTTACATATTTTATTACTTACCGGCCTTGGTCAGGCAGTGATACTGAACCCAGGGATACAAACTGTGTTGGATTTAATTTATTTGCTGTTGCCGCTACTGTTGTTGTGGCTAGTCTTAAAGGATTCCCCCCTTCAATATTTCGTTGCTTTTTTAAATGTTATTTACAACGTTGTTTACACACTGTTGCTTACAAGTCTGTCAGCTATGAGCACCCAATGGTTTATAGGTTTTATTTTTATACCGGCTTTATTCATGGTTAAAAAAGAGCTGTCCTTTTATTATGCTTTCCAGTGCCTGCGATACCTATTTATCATGATATTTTTTTCGGCCGGGTTGTGGAAGATCAGAGCAGGGGGTTTATTTAACGTGGAGCAAATGAGCGCAATCCTTTTGAAGCAGCACGGAAGCCTGTTGGTTTCGTCCCCGCAAAACTGGTACGCATCCATTATACTCAGCCTTGTAAAGCAACCCGGAACGGCTTACGTTTTATACTTGCTAGGGGCGTTTGCCGAGTTGTTTTTTGTTATTGGGTTCTTCACAAAAAGTAAGGACAAGTTATTATTGATGATTTTATTGTTGTTTATTGCTTTTAACATGGCCATTATGAAAATAAATTATTTTCCCTGGGTGGCGTTCGGGTTTTTGTTTTGGTATTCAAAATTAAAAGAGCCTTTGCCGCAACACATAAATTAACATTTAAACGTTTAGGCATTTTAAAATTAAAGTCTGATTGATCGTTGATACAGGAAAACAATAAAATGGCAAAGCCAGGGTCGTACCCATTAGTAAGCATCCTGTGCCTAAGCATGAATCATGAAAACTATATAGAAAAATCAGTAGGGTCTGCCATCTCGCAAACTTATCCCAATGTGGAATTTCTTTATGTAGACAACAATTCTGCGGATGCATCTTTTGAACTAGCGGATGCGTTGTTTCAAGCCTCAGGCTTACCCTACAAAGGGTTTAAAAGAGAGAAGGGATTTGGTATATCTGCCAACATAAATTTTATGCTTGCACATGCAAGAGGTAAATATATCAGCGTGCTGAGCGGAGATGATTGGTGGGATGTGTCAAATGTTGAAGAGAAGATCGCATACTATGAGCAAAATCAACAGTATGGCCTATTGCATGGGGCCGGTTACGTTTATTACTATGAAACAGGTGAAACAGTAAAGGAAGCAGTAATAAATAATAAAAGTGGCTGGTTGCTCAAGGATGTTGTTCGTAGAAATTTTGTGAATACGAATGGGGTAGTTTTACGCAAAGATGTGTTGGACGATGTTGGTTTTTTTGATGAAAAATCAAACCTGGAAGATTGGGATATGTGGATCAGGATTGCAGAAAAATATCCCATAGGCTTTTTTTCAAAGCCGCTTACATATTATGGAAAAATCCTCTCCAACATAAGTGATAACAAGGCCTACATGACCGAGGGCTGTGATTATATCTTTAAAAAGTACGCTCATTACAAAGAGATTGCCGCTGCAAAAGATTACTATAAAATGGTGGATGTTTACGAGGCAGCAAGGCTTCAGCCAAATCTTTATAACTTCCGTCAGTTGATGATATATTTTCGATTTTCTACCTTACATATAAAACAAATTACCAAGCTGGTTTTGGGTATGCTCGGTATTTCAATTTCAAAAAGAACAATGCCTGCCAAAAGATGAAAAGCGGCGCCAATATATTATGGTTACCTGCATGGTACCCCAGCAAACAGGATTTTTTGAATGGCGATTTTACAGATCGTCATGCAAGGGCTACCAGCAAACGAGTGAACATTTCGGTGCTCTACGTTACCAAAGATCCATCCCTGGGCCATAATAAAAGTTACGTTGAAAAGGAGACAATTGAAGCGCTAAGCATTTACCGGGGCTACTATAATTCTAATCCCGGTGGTGGACTAATAAGCAAACTCTGGTCGGTGCAATTGTACTTGAAGTTGTTGTTTCAGTTGTACAGGATTGCTAAAAAAGAGCAAGGATCATTTCAATTGGTACATGTTCATGTTTCGCTTCGCCAGGGGCTGTTAGCACAATGGCTTAAATGGAAGCACAAAATCCCTTATGTTATCACCGAACAAAATGCGTGGTTCATGCCTGTGGGGAATCAGTATTACACTCATTCGAAAGGTCTTAAAAAAATAATCTGGCGTAACTTTAAAAATGCCAGTGCGGTGCACGTAGTTTCTGCCAGCTTGGGTAAGGCACTTCAGGAGAAATTTAATTTTATTAAACATTTTACAGTGATACCGAACGTGGTTGACACAACCATCTTTTTTCCTGTTCATAAGCAACCGGAATCCTCCATCAATACTTTTTTTTGCATAACCAGCGACGTGTACCATAAAAATACGGACGGCATCCTCAGGGCTTTTGCCATCTATTTAAAAAACGGAAATAAAGGTCTGCTGGTGATGGCGGGTCCTAATTTTGAAAGCCTGGTTGTGTTGGCAAGGCAACTTTATGTAGAACAGCATGTGAAATTTTTAGGGGCCATCAGTTACCAGGAGATTGCCCAAAATATGCAGGCTGCAGATGCGCTCATCTTTTTTACACGATACGAAACTTTTGGTTGTGTGCTGGCCGAAGCGCTGTGTTGCGGCACACCCGTTATTGCCAGCAAGATTCCCGTACTGCAGGAAAATTTGCAAGATCAGGGAAATGCACTGTTCGTAGAGCCAGAGAATGAAGAAGATTTGGCAAAGAAAATGGAGGAGTTCAGCTTCAATAAAAACTTGTTTCTGGCCGAGTCTATAGCACGGCAGGCCACAGATAAATACCATTACAACAAAGTAGGCGAAGACTTTTTTAAGTTCTATAAAACGGTAGTCAAAGAATTATAATTTTTCAATGTCAACAGGGGTTGCTGTGGCCTGGCTCACCTGTTGTGTTTGAAACGGACTTTTCATCAAGCTAATAAAATCTTCATCTTTTTCATTGGGGTAATACCGGTCAAGGCCATAGCGGATATCTGCTGGTGCTAGTTTTTTGAAGCTGCCAAACAACCGGTCCCAAATAGATAAAATGGCTCCGTAGTTACTATCGGTAAAAGGTTGTTTCCAATGGTGATGCACTTTGTGCATGTTAGGTGATACAATCACATAACTAAGGGCAGCATCCAATCGTTTGGGCATACTTATGTTGGCGTGGGTAAACGCTGTGGAAACAACTAAAATAGTTTGAAAAATCATGACGGCATACATAGGTGCGCCACTTAGCAGAATACCTATAAAAAAGAAAAGGCCTCTTAATAGACTTTCGCCCGGGTGGTGCCGCAGGCCTGTAGTTACATCTACATTGTTGTCTGCATGATGAATAACATGAAAGCGCCAAAGAAGAGGAATCTTATGCTCTACGACGTGCACCAGCCAGCCCCCAAAGAAATCTAATACAACAAAGGATATTAACACGGTACCTGCAATTCCTGCATTGCTCCAATAAACAACACCAAACTGCTTTAAACTGCACCAGTCACTTAGCATCACAATGAGCACTGCAAGAAAAGTATGAATTACAAGGTGTATGATGGTAAATCCAAAATTTATACTGGCATGCCTGAGTTTGTTTTTTTTATAGGTAGGTTTTAGTAGGGGGATGCTTCCTTCTATGATCCAGAAAAACAGTAGACCCCCAACCAGAAAAGCCATTCTTTGGACAGGGTGTTGATCCAGGGTTTCAAAATATTGCACAATTTGATCTAACATAAGTTGGTTTCAGAAGTAAAAGTTACGAAATGCTATGATAGCCTGCGCAATTATGCGCAAGTTGTTTGGATGATATTCTGCTTACGTAAAATTTCTCATAAAAAAAACAGGCTATTTCCTGTTTTTTAAGTCAACTAATAGGCTTTCTTTTACATCGGTTTTTCATAGGATATTGGATTTTAAATCGGGGCTGGATTTCTATCCTGGCCCTTTTTTATTTTAACCCCTTAGTTTTGCCTAATGAATGTTTATTTCATTAGCGGCCTTGCCGCCGATTGCCGGGTTTTTAAGCACATAAAACTACCTGCTGGTTTCAATACAGTTTACCTGGATTGGATTGCTCCCCTCAAAAATGAAAGCCTGCAGTCCTACGCTTACAGAATGGCCGAGAAAATTGATACCAGCCAACCATTTGCCCTTGCAGGCCTTTCTATGGGTGGAATGATTGCAACCGAAATAGCCAACAAATTTGCTCCGGCAACTTGCATCTTATTATCAAGTGTGCCAACACACCACCAAATGCCTGGTTATTTCAAATGGGCTTTTTTGCTTAAGCTCCATAGAATGGTACCCATCGGGTTGCTACAAAAAGTATCCATCCTAAAACGGGGCCTGGCTCCTGATAGCCACGAGGACAGAACGCTTTTAAAGCAGGTGATTAAAGACAGCGATCCGGCTTTTATACGCTGGGCTATGCATGCCATCCTTTGCTGGAAGAATGAAATTGTGCCGGCCTCCCTTTGGCAAATACACGGAGATAGGGATGGCATTTTACCCATCCGCTTTGCAAGGCCTACGCACAGTGTGCGGGGCGGTAATCATTTGATGATTATGAGTAGGGCAAAGGAGTTAAATGCTTTCTTAAGCGAGGCGTTGGTACCCTTACTACCCTGAGCCGAATCCCAACTATAAGTTAAAGCAATAGGCTACTTGTTTCCTTACATTCAATTTTGATTAAATTTAAGGGGTATATGAAAATGGCCATTCGATTACTCATCCTCATTTTGCTTTTAAGCAATGTTTCACATTTATCTGCACAAAAAATAAATGGTACCTGGGAGGGCTACATGGACCAGGAATTTATCCAGATAAACATTGAGCAGAAAGCCAACCAACTTTGCGGGTATACGTACGATTATGAGCTTATGAACAGGGCCAGCCATTGCGTAGCAACTTTTGAGGGTTATTACGATCCTGAAAGCAGGTTATATTTTATAGCCGGCAAAAAATTTATTGAGAACAGTGGCAGCCATGTGCGCATGCGCATGATGTTGGCTTTTGCAATCGAGGAGGGTAGAACAATTCTGATAGGCCAGGTTACAACAGAAGTTGCCGGAGGTTTTGTGCAGGGTCGGGTAGATATGAAACTCAGCAGGGTTTCGGCTCGCCCGCAACAATTACAGGGAATCATGGAACCCTGTTTCCCCAAGCCACCCCGGCCGGCAGTAAAGCAGCCAATTGCAAAGCCTTCAGTCGTTAATCCGCCGACCGCTACCCCCAAGCCAATACCGTCAGTACAAAAGCCCACTGTTAGGCAGCCCCAAGCGGTTTCTCCCCCGATGGATAAAAATCTTCCACCCAGGGCTGTTCCTTCTCCACCAAAAACGGCAACTACGGCGCCTGGCAATAAAAATATGCCAACGATTGTAAGAACCCCGCAGAGCAGCACAGTTTTGCCCAACAAGGAGATTGTGCAGCGTATGAACTTGAGAAAAAAATCGGAACAGAACAGCCTTGAAGTAAACGTAAAAAAAATCAACCTTAAGGTATACGATAACGGGGTGGTAGACAACGATACCGTTTCCATTTTTTACAATGGCCAGTTGTTGCTCAGTCACCAGCGTCTTTCCGAAACTGCCCTGGAGTTTAACATAGAACTGAAGGACGATGTGGAACGGCATGAAATTATTATGTATGCTGAAAACCTTGGTGGTATACCCCCAAACACAGCTTTAATAGTGGTAACAGCGGGGGATAAAAGATATGAGCTTCGCTCCAAAGCCAGCCTGGAAGAAAATGCCGTGCTTACAATAACTTACAAGCCCAAACCGTTTTAGAGCCACATCACTGTTTATATTTGGTTTTTGAAACTATTTTACCGATGAACAAGAATTGGGTGGGCTGTTTGCTCACATGTATATTTTTAGGTGTTGCTTTGCCTGGCTTTTCGCAAAAGCATTTTTTTACAAGTATTTTTGGTGGCATTTCAAACTACCGGGGCGACCTTGGTGGAGGCGCTTTTCCTGCAAGTGCCAGCAGGCCTGCCGGCGGTGTAGGGGCTGTTTTTGAATTGAATCACCGCATGCTCATTCGGGCAGAGATGAACTTCGGAAAAATAAATGGCTCTGATAAATATGATCTAAAGACCAATACCAGAAACCTCAGCTTTACTTCTAAAATCACAGAGTTCTCCCTGCTGTTCGAATATTTACTTTTTGATTTGTATGAATATAAGGTTTCACCCTACTTTTTTATTGGTGTGGGCACTTTTAAGTTCAGCCCTTACACTACAAACAAGAACGGCCAGATAGTTTTCCTGGCCGAGCAGAGTACTGAAGGGCAGGGGTTTTATCAAGATCGAAAAGATTACAAGCTTCAGCAACTAGCCCTGCCTTTTGGGGGAGGTGTGCAATGGGCCTTATCTCCCAACAAGCGGCTTGCATTTGAAATAGGCATCCGTAAAACCTTTACCGACTATTTGGATGATGTGAGTACTACTTACGTGGATCCCGTGTTGCTTGCGCAAAAAAGAGGAGGTACGGCTGTAACTATGGCCTACCGGGCAGCAGAGTTGCCTAACGCTGCACCTTATCCCACCGAGGGTAGCATTCGGGGAAACCCCAATAATAAAGATTACTATATGTTTACCGGGCTTAGTTTTAGAATAAGTTTGCAACCAAAGGGCAGACAGCGGGTTTACAAATACAAACCCAAAACGGCTCATACGAGTTGTCCTACCATTTTTTAACAACAATGACCTGTTTTAAAGCAGGATGATCGCCTATCTCAGCGCTGTTACCCTACTTAATTTATTACTTCGTGTCTTTCTCAATTTTGATCACCTCCGGTTTGTTGGCCAAATACTGGGCACTTTCTACCATCCTTATAAACTCTCTGCGATAGCCCTCCTTGTCATAGCCCAAAGCATTACCTGCCGAGCGCAAAACAGATGCATAGGAAGCGCCTGCTTTGAAATCTGAATTGCGCAGCAGCATTCCAAATTCTGCCACTGCCGCCGCAAAACGAAAATTTTCTGAAGCTTGTGCATTTTTCGTTTCACTGTAAAGCAAAGGGTGTACAATTAATTTGCTTTTATCTTCACCAGGTGTTTTATAACGAAACTTAATGGTCATCATTTCGCTGGATAAACCACTTGATACAGCACTTTCATTTTGCTGATATTTAAGCGGATCTACATTTTTTAGAAAGCTACTTTTTACACCCACAGGAATAACCTCGTACAAAGCAGTTACGGTATGCCCACTACCAAGATCGCCCGCATCTTTTTCATCGTCGTTAAAATCTTCTTTGTTTAGTATTCGGTTTTCGTAACCTACCAGTCTGTAGCCTTGTACATAGGCAGGGTTGAACTCTACCTGCAGTTTCACATCTTTGGCAATGGTAAATAAAGTGCCGCCAAATTCGTTTACCAAAACTTTTTTAGCTTCACTCATTCCATCTATGTAGGCATGGTTGCCATTACCTTTATCGGCGAGTTTCTGCATTTTATTGTCTTTATAATTACCCATGCCATAGCCCAATACCGTCAGGTAAATACCAGATTTTCTTTCCTTTTCTATCAGCCTTTCCATTTCGTCATCGCTGCTCATACCAATATTAAAATCACCATCGCTACAAAGAATAACCCGGTTGTTAGCATTAGCCTTAAAGTTTTCACGGGCTGTTTTATAAGCCAGTTGAATGCCAGCGCCCCCGGCAGTAGAACCACCTGCACTCAGATTCTCCAGCGCATCTTTGATAGCTGTTTTATTCTGCCCACTGGTGGGTGGCAGCACAAGGCCGGCCGCTCCTGCATACACTACTATAGAAACTTTATCCTGATCCCGCAACTGATCGGTGAGCATTTTCAACGATGCCTTTACGAGGGGAAGTTTATTGGCAGTTGCCATAGAGCCTGACACATCAATCAGGAACACAAGGTTTGCCGCAGGCAGATCATCTACTGGTATTTTTTTTCCCTGCATGCCGATGAGTACCAATTTGTGTTGATTGTTCCAGGGGCAATCATTCATTTCTGTTACAAAGAAAAATGGGACATCTTTTTTTGGCTGAGGATAATCGTATTGAAAATAATTGATCATTTCCTCCACCCGAACTGCTCCTGCAGGTGGCACTTGTCCGGCGTGCAACATGCGCCTCACATTGCTGTAAGAAGCGGCATCTACATCAATTGAAAAAGTGGACAGTGGATTATCTATCGCTGCAAGAAAGGTATTTTCATTAATGTAATCATACCCTTCAGTGTCAAAGCGGTCATCGTCATAGTCGCTGTTGGGTTGGTAGGCAAAAGTAGATTTGCCCATGGCTGGTAAAGGAGCGCCCTCGCTTCTTATTAACTTTTTATCATAGCCTGTAACCACAACTTCGGTTAGGCTGGCGGAAGTTGTTTGCATGGTTATATTGAGGGTGTTTCTACCGTTGATATTTTCCTCTTTTGAGTGATACCCCACGGCGCTAAAAACAAGCGTAGTGTTTTGATTGGCCACTGTTATTTGGTAATAGCCATGCAAGTCGGACGACACTGTTTGGCTGCCATCTTTTACCTTGACTGTTACAAACGGAACTATATTGCCATAGTCGTTCGTAACAGTACCGCTCACCCTAAAATTATTTTTTTCAATAAAACCCAGTATGGCAAAAACTATTGGCAGGAGTAATAATAATATTTTTTTCATAAACGTTATTTTTTAAACAGATGCAAACGATTTGAACATTACACAAAGAGGCTGTTTTATTTTTGCATATTTTTGAAACGTGGCTTTTATTACCAACATACCTGCTCATAAGGATACTGATGATGTGCTCGTGGCCAATTATAGGGCCTCCGGCGATTTACAAATCCTATCCAATCTTTACCAGCCATACATGGAACTGGTTTACGGTGTGTGTCTTAAGTATTTAAAAGAAGAGGAAGATGCTAAGGATGCAGTCCTAAATATTTATGAAGAGTTGATTTTGAAACTGAGGAAGTACGAGATTCAACATTTTAAATCCTGGTTGTACCAGCTGGCAAAGAATCATTGCCTTATGAAGTTAAGGTCTGCTAAAAAATTTTCAAAGGCAGCGGTTGATGTGTCACTTATGCAAAATGAAGACCCGGTGCATCTGAACGGTGTAATGGAAAAAGAAGAAAAT
>JBKJKD010000018.1:0-27084 GCA_046597635.1 Ferruginibacter sp.
TATCAATCCTGCCTGCTGCTCCAAGTCTCCATTGTTCCCCCGTATACGAGATAGTTAAGGAGGTAATAATAGATCCGGAATTATTTGTGAACGATGCCCCAATTGTTGAAACCAGACTGCCAGATTGCAAAGTACCTAATGCACGATCCGTAGAGGAAGTTGTGCCGTAACTAAAAGTGTTCCCTGAAACGGAGGCCCCATTATCAACCAGGTAAGTTAAATTGCTATTTGTACCGGTTTCTGCAAAGTTCCAACCGAGGGGTAAAGCGCTACTGACCGCTGCAGGAGTGGATTCCAATGAATTAAAATTTTCTAAAAATGCAGTTCCAGTTGAAGTAATTGAAACTTGTGAAAAAGTTATTGCGTAGGCTAGGGTAGCAATAAAGAAAAGAAGGGTAGATTTTTTAGTCATACAAATGAGAATTTAGGTTTGCTTTATTTACGTAACAAAGCCCATCAATATCAGGTTGACGGGCTTAACTATATGAGAGGATTTTTTTAGATGTAGATACTATGCAACTTTTGAAAGTGCATTAACTCTGCGAGCTAACTTGCTCTTTAAATTTGCTGCTTTGTTCTTGTGAATTGTACCACGTTTTGCCAACTTATCTATCATAGAAGCTACCGATGGTAATTTTTCTGAAGCAGATGCCGGTTCGTTTATCGCTTTGATATCACGGATAGCGTTACGGGTAGTTTTACCATAGTAACGGTTACGTTCATTGCGTTTTGCACTCTGACGCACATCTTTTTTTGTTGCTGCATGATTTGCCATTTCTTCCTAATTTTTGGGCTGCGAAGATAGGGAACTACTTTTAGAAACCGGCCAATAAATCATTTTTTTTTTGATGGAGGGTTCACTGCCAGGCTTTACTCGTATTATCATGCCTTGTTATAAATGATTCAGCCGGTTTTTCTTACACAGAAAAACCGATATTTGCAGCCTCATCTAAGTTACATAGCCAAATATACAGATAGAATGAAGGATTTTCAGTACATCACAAGTGCCCACCCATCTTATATAGAGAATTTATACAATGATTATCTAAAAGAGCCTGAGAGCATTGATGGGGAAATGAGAAAATTCTTTGAAGGTTTCGATTTTGCAGTGTCCACAGGTCAACAGCTGCAGGCTGTTACCACCAAGTCAAGCACTTCCACTACAGCCGGTGCAGCGCTCGATAAGGAATTTGCCGTCTACCAACTCATACAAGCCTACCGCAAAAAAGGGCATCTGATTGCAGACACCAATCCTATTCGCAAAAGAAAAGATAGGCATGCCAACCTCGAACTGAGTTTTTTTGGGCTTGTTGATGCCGATCTTTCCACAGAATTTGAAGCCGGCAAATTCGTAAACCTGGGTAAAACCAGCCTTCAGAATATTTTGGCATTGTTACAAAAATCTTACACTGCACATGTGGGTGTAGAATACAGCTCTCTCAACGATATCAAAAAAATAGAATGGCTGGCAAAAACAATGGAGTCAGATTTTCACGAACCATTGCCTTTGGTACAAAAGAAGCGCATCCTTCAAAAGTTGAACGAGGGAGTAATGTTTGAAAAGTTTCTTCATACAAAATACGTTGGTCAAAAAAGGTTCAGCCTGGAAGGGGGAGAAACTACCATTGCTGCCTTGGATGCGATAATCAATACATCCAGTGCCAATGATGTGCAGGAAGTGGTGATAGGTATGGCACACAGGGGTAGGTTAAATGTATTGGCCAACATTATGGGGAAAACCTATGAGCAAATTTTTACTGAGTTTGAGGGTACGGCTGTGCCCGATACCACCATGGGTAGTGGCGATGTGAAATATCATCTTGGTTTTAGTAGCGAAGTAGAGGCCTCAAATGGCAAAAAAATATACTTAAAATTATGTCCCAATCCATCTCACCTGGAAACAGTTGGCCCCGTTGTAATTGGGTTTGCACGAAGCAAGGCAGATGTTTTGTACCAAAGCGAGTACGATAAAATTTTACCAATACTCATACATGGCGACGCCTCTGTTGCAGGGCAAGGGGTAGTATACGAATTGTTGCAAATGAGCAACCTCAAAGGGTATTACACCGGTGGAACCATTCATTATGTAATCAACAATCAAATAGGATTTACAACTGATTTTGATGATGCCAGGAGTGCAGACTATTCAACCTCGGTTGCTGGCTTGGTGCAGGCTCCGGTTTTGCATGTAAACGGGGATGATGCAGAAGCTGTGGTAAAGGCCGCACAAATAGCCACCTTATATCGCCAGGAGTTTAACAGCGATATTTTTATAGATATGGTGTGTTACAGGAGGCATGGGCACAACGAAGGGGACGAACCTAAATTTACACAGCCACAGTTATATTCATTAATAGATAAGCATTTAAACCCACGAGAAGTATACACGCAATACCTGATAGAGAACGGGGAACCTGATGCCAAACAAATGGCAAAGGAGATGGAGCAAAGATTTCTTTCAGACCTGCAGGAAAGGCTGGACGACGTAAAGCAAAACCCCCTGCCGTATAGTTTTCAAACTCCGGAACTGTGGTGGAGAAGCCTACGTAGAGCAACAGAGCAGGATTTTAATTCTTCTCCGGTAACTGCTTTGCCAGAATCGACCATTAGAGAGTTGTTTGAAGGGCTGATGAAACTGCCCGCCGACTTTAAGCCGCTTAGAAAAGTAGATAAGCTCTTGCAGGACAAATTGAAGGCTTTTAATGATGAAATGAAAATAGATTGGGCAACCGGTGAACTGTTGGCCTATGCAAGCCTTATCAAGGAAGGCAAAAATGTGCGAATGAGTGGGCAAGATGTGAAGCGAGGGACTTTTAGCAGCAGGCACGCTGTGCTATATGATGAAAATACGAATCAACAGTACAACAGACTTAGCAGTTTTGGAGATGAAACGGCCAGGTTGCGAATTTATAATTCCTTGCTCAGCGAATATGCGGTGCTTGGTTTTGAGTTCGGTTATTCCATGGCTAACCCTAATGCTTTAGTGCTTTGGGAAGCACAGTTCGGCGATTTTGTAAACGGGGCCCAAATTATTGTAGATCAATATTTATGTTCTGCAGAAACCAAGTGGCAGCGTATGAATGGGCTGGTACTTTTATTACCACATGGTTACGAAGGGCAGGGGCCGGAGCACAGCAGCGCAAGAATTGAAAGATTCCTGCAGCAGTGTGCCGAGCAGAATATGGTAATGACCAACATAACCACCGCTGCAAATTTTTTCCATGCATTGCGCAGGCAGCAAACCTGGGCTTTCAGAAAACCCTTGGTAGTGTTTACACCAAAAGCCAACTTGCGTCACCCGGGTAGCAGCAGTAAATTAGAAGAGTTCACTTCTGGAGGTTTTAAAGAAGTTTATGATGACAGTACTATAACAGATCCCGCATTAGTAACAAAAGTGTTGCTGTGCTCGGGCAAAATTTATTTTGATCTGCAAGAAAAACGGCAGAAAGAAAAGCATGAAAATGTTGCCATTGTGAGGTTGGAACAATTATACCCGCTGCCACAAAACCAGCTAGACCAATTGTACAAAAAGTATAGCAAAGCCATCTGGCATTGGGTGCAGGAAGAACCTTTAAATATGGGTGCAGCTTCCTTCTTGAGAATGAATATCAAGAATATCAACCTGCATATCATCAGTAGATTACCAGGTGCAGCTACCGCAACCGGCTATGCGAAAATGCACGCCAAGGAGCAGGCAGAAATTTTGGAAACTGCTTTTACCATTTAATACCGCTGATTAGAGGGATTTTGGGATTTCGCTGATTAGTATATATTTTGAGTTAATGGATAAGAATATTCAGCAATTAAAATATTCAGATATTACAGAAAAAGTGCTAAAGGCAGCATTTAAGGTTCATACAGCAATAGGGCCTGGTTTTAGGGAAGTGATTTATCAGCGATCAATGACGATAGAATTGGGTGAAATGGGGTTGACATGTAGTGCAGAAAGATCCATGGATGTTTTTTATTTTGAAAGCAAAGTAGGTAGCAGAAGGTTGGATTTAATTGTCGAAGAGAAAGTACTTGTTGAGCTCAAAGCAATAAAAGAATTAGATAACTATGAATATTCGCAGGTAATAAATTATCTCCATGTTTTTAAATTAGAGGTCGGCTTGTTACTAAATTTTGGACGACAAAGCCTGGAGTACAAAAGATTTGTGAATTCTAAAATATAAATCAGCGATCCGAAAAAATCAGCGGAATCGGTAAAATCCAAATAAATAAGCGATACCATGTTTAATTCTCTCAGTGAAAAATTAGAATCGGCCTTTAAAAATATTAAAGGTGAAGGAAGAATCAGCGAACTCAATATTGCCAATACCGTAAAGGAAATACGTCGTGCCCTGGTAGATGCCGATGTGAACTATAAGATAGCCAAAGAGTTTACAGATAAAGTGCGGGATACTGCTTTGGGGTCTAAAGTATTGCTTTCTGTAAATCCGGGCCAGCAAATGGTTAAGATCGTTCAGGACGAGTTGACGGAACTGATGGGTGGCAAAGAAAGTGAGTTTAACATCACTGGCAATCCCGCCATCATTCTTATTGCCGGGCTGCAGGGTAGTGGGAAAACTACTTTTAGCGGTAAACTGGCCAATTATCTAAAAACAAAAAAAGGCAAATCGCCATTATTGGTTGCTGCAGATATTTACCGCCCGGCGGCCATAGACCAGTTAGAAGTATTGGGTGGGCAAATAGGGATTGATGTTTACAGCGAAAGAGAAAATAAAGATGCTGTTTCCATTGTTCAAAATGCCATCAAGGAAGCCCGGTCTAAAAATAAGAATGTAATCATCATAGATACTGCTGGTCGCCTTGCGGTAGATGAAGTGATGATGACGGAAGTGGCCAACATCAAGGCTGCTATCAACCCACAGGAAATATTGTTTGTAGTAGATAGTATGACGGGGCAAGATGCCGTAAATACGGCCGCCGCCTTTAACGAGCGTTTGGATTTTAGTGGCGTGGTTTTAACCAAGTTAGATGGCGATACCCGTGGTGGTGCAGCGCTTTCCATAAAATACACGGTAAACAAACCTATTAAGTTTAGCAGCAGCGGAGAAAAAATGGATACGCTTGATGTGTTCTATCCCGAAAGGATGGCGCAGCGGATCTTGGGGATGGGCGATATTGTGAGCCTTGTAGAAAAAGCCCAAGAGCAGTTTGACGAAGAGCAGGCAAGGAAATTAGAAAAGAAAATCCGCAAGAACCAGTTTGATTTTGAAGACTTTAAAACCCAGCTGCAGCAGATTAAAAAGATGGGCAACCTTAAGGACCTAATGGGTATGATTCCAGGCGTAGGCAAGCAAATAAAAGATATCGACATCAACGACGATTCCTTCAAAGGCATTGAAGCCATGATCAACAGCATGACATTGGTGGAAAGACGAAACCCAGACATCATTAGTCCCAGCCGCAAAGCCCGGATTGCCAAAGGCGCTGGGAAAGACATTGCGGAAGTAAATGCCTTTTTGAAGCAATTTGAGCAGATGAAGGGTATGATGAAGATGATGAATAAGATGCCAGTGGGGCGTATGCCGGCTCTTGGTAAAAAATAAATTTTATCTCTCTTGTATTAAAAAGCCGGCTATAAGCCGGCTTTTTTTTGCATTAATTACCTTTCCAAGCAACCTTTTTGCAAGCGCTTTCGAATTAACTAAAAACATAGTAGATTAACAATACTAAAACCAACTCTTTGCCAGACCGGCAAGAACTGAAACATATCATCCAGGGTTGCATTGATGCAAAACGGGAAAGTCAAAAGGAATTTTATAAAACCTTTTATGGCTTCTCCTTAGCTATTTGTATGCGTTACTGTAATGCGGAAGAAGATGCCATAGAAGTGGTAAATGATGGTTTTCTTAAGATATTCAGGCAGCTACATATTTTCGACGCAAGGCACTCAAATTATGACGCCTCTTTAAAAGGATGGATCAAGCGCATCCTAATCAATACTGCCATTGATCATTTCCGCAAAAACAAGAAAAACCAGTTTTTAAGTGAGATCACTGAAACAACAATGGTTGAATTAGAAACTGCTGAAAATGCAATCGATAAAATGTCGTGCAAAGAAATCCTTTCGGTGGTTCAGCAACTATCGCCGGTTTATAGAACTGTATTCTGCCTTTACGTAATAGATGGTTACAAGCACGAAGAAATTGCCCGACAGTTAAATGTCTCCGTTGGTACTTCTAAATCAAACCTCTCAAAAGCGAAATTAAATATTCAAAAAATGCTGGTAGAAGCATACCCAAATTGTTATGAAAGAAAAACCGTTTGATCATATTGAAGCAAGGATAAAAGATGCAGCCAACAGCAGCATGCCGGCTTATGATGAACAGAGCTGGGAAAAGATGGAATTGTTGTTGGACAAGGAGAAAAAAAGAAGGTTCCCATTTTGGTGGTACTTCTTTCCTATTGTTTTAGGAATAGGCTTTGCAGGCTATCTTTTATATGCACCAAATTCTAAGATTGTTTTGCCATCGTCTTCAAGAAATATAACTTCAAATGTAAGTTCTTCCATTGCAACAACTCAATCAGCTGGCACATCAACACCGCTCTCAGTCAAGGCAACTACTGGTAAAGTTTCAACATCGTTATTGGTTCAAGCTGTTCCGTCTACAGCAATAAAGAGCAATACTGTTCGCACACAGCCAACAGCATTCTTTTCAGAACCTGCTGTTGTTTCTAAGTATCCGGATTTGCTGGCAGAAAATAAAAGCAAATTCAAAATACCAGGAAAATCCAGCATGCAGGTAAAGGAAGCAACCCAATATGTTGAATCGATAAATCCCGAAGAAAAAAATACTTCTGCAACTGATAGCCCGGCAATTGATTCTACAAAGGCTGCGCATTCAGAACCCATCTTAGTTAAAACGGAGGAGACACTAGTTAATCCCGAAGACACAACCAAATTGATTGTCAACAATAAGCTAACTGCAAAAACCAAATCTGAAAAAAATAAACGTCCGTCTAGATTTTATTTTCTCGCAATTTCTGGTTTGGAAATGAATGCAGTAAAATCGTTGAAAGCACCGGGTCTCTCATTCCAATATGGTGCTGGCGTTGGATTTGATATTAGCAAGAATGTAAGTATTCAAACAACTTTTTTAAGGAGTAGAAAAAAATACCAGGCTGGCCCCGGTGACTATAATCCAAAGGCTGGGTCTTATCTTTCAATGGTTGATATCCGAAAAGTTGATGCAAACTGTCTCGTTTACGAAATACCGGTAACAGTCAAATATCACTTTTATAATCGATCAGGTATGCGTCTTTTTGGTGCTGCTTCTCTAACATCTTATATCATGAAAAAAGAAGATTATAATTACGAATATATCCGCAACAATTCATTGTATAACACCAGCTGGACCTACACAGGCAATGAACATTTTCTTTCAGTTTTGGGTTTGTCTGCGGGTATTGAAAAGAAATTCAAACGTGGTATTTCTTTGATTGCAGGGCCTAATTTTTCTATCCCATTAAAAGGAGTAGGTGATGGTAAAGTCAAACTTTATTCAGCATCTATGCATGTATCTCTAAAGTACCAACCTTTTCGCTCAAAATAATTTTAGCAAGAGGCAACCAGTTTTTTATTAATCACGATTTAATAGAAAACTTTCTCATGGGTATCAAACTAACAATTTTATTCGTCTGCGTAATTTTCCTTTTGGCTTTTGTGTTTTCCTGTAGTAAGGAAAGTACGGCTCCTCAAGACCCGTGCGCAGGTAAAACCATAATGGTAGATGGAACACTGACTGCTACCTCAGGAGGCAGTTCTGCTAATGGTTCCATTACTGCAACTGCTACCGGCAGTACATCTTTTACTTATAGTTTAAACAATGGAGCTTTTCAGGCTGCAGGATCTTTTACCAACCTTGCCGCCGGCACTTATTCCATCACAGCTAAAGATGTTTCAGGTTGTACCGCAAGTAAATCATTCACGGTTACTGCTGCGGCCTGCCCCACAATAACTATAACTGCAGTTATCACCCAGTCCTCATCGGCCACCGCCACTGATGGAAGAATAGTTGCAACGGCTACAGGTAGCACGGGCATCACCTATAGTTTGAATAACGGCTCTTTCCAGGCAACCGGTACATTTTCAAATTTATCAACCGGCACTTACACAGTTAATGCAAAAGATGTGAATGGTTGTACTGCTGCAAATACATTTCTTGTAGCAAGCGTAACATGCCCTACAATTACTGTTTCTACAACAACGATTCCTACGGCCGGCCCTACTGCTACAAATGGGTCAATCACAGCAAGTGCTGCGGGTGGAGTAGCCCCTTACACATTTAGTAAAGATGGAACTACCTTCCAATCGACGGCTACTTTTAATAATCTGCTTGCAGGTAATTATACAATAACTGTAAAAGATGCGAATGGCTGCCTTGGTACATCCGGCAATGTTGCGCTTGCAAGTGCAGCATGCCCTGCAATTACTTTCAGTAGCGCTACAACAGGAACTGATAAGTGTGCTAACAACACGGGTTCTGTTACCGTCACCACCTCGGGCAGTACAGGATTTTTATACAATATCAACAATGGCACCTTTCAGGCTTCCAATATTTTTAACGGCTTGGCTAGCGGCAATTATACCATCGGCATCAAAGACGTAAATGGCTGTGCAAATACGACCTCAGCAGCAGTAGCTGTTGCTCCCGCCGGCCCTAAATTTACTTTAGTGAAAGCGATCCTTGCCACCAATTGCGCAATATCAGGTTGCCATGCAGGCGCATCGCCCCAAAACGGATTAAACTTTACGGATGATTGTACCATCACTGCTCAAAGTGTTAGAATAAAAGCGAGAGCGGTAGATGCATCACCTTCAGTAATGCCTCCTTCAGGAGCCATCTCCGCAAGTGATAAACAAAAAATTGTTGATTGGATAAATGCGGGTGCACTTCACAGCAATTAATATTTTACGTATTGACTGGAAGAAAAAAATACCTGATAATAATTTTACTCATGATGGTTGTGCTGGCGGCTGCCTGGGCTTACCGGGAGTTTAATCGTAAGCCTGCGGGGTTGGGTAATTCGCAACCTGCGTTTGTGCTGAGCGATCAGCAATTGTTACAGAGCTATGAAGACAATGAGGAAGCTGCCAATAAAAAATATCTTGGCAAAATAGTACAGGTTACCGGTAAGGTTTATGAGGTTGTAAACCAGGGTGATTCTGCAATCACAATTGTAATAGGAAATGAACAGTCGATGCATAATGTAAGTTGCCTGCTTCACGAGGATGCCGCTATGCAGGCGAACAAAATTTCAAAAAACGAACTGGTTACATTAAAAGGAATATGTACAGGTTTTCTAATGGATGTTGAATTAAACCAGTGTGTAATCGTTGAAATAAAATGAAATTAAAACTATGAAAAATTTTTTTTATTTTCTACTTGCAGCCAGCGTCGTACTCCCTGTGACGGCACAAGCGCAGGTAAAATTATTTACCAAAACAGGCACTATTAGTTTCCATTCAAAAACGCCTGTTGAAAATATTTATGCCATCAACAATAAAGGGCTAAGTGTATGGGAGCTTTCGAGTGGCAAGATAGAATTTGCTGTTTTGATGAAAGGATTCGAATTTGAAAAAGCACTGATGCAGGAACATTTTAATGAAAATTATGTTGAGAGCGATCAGTATCCAAAAGCAACTTTTAAAGGAACCATCAATAATAGTAATCTTGTTTTGCTTGATGCTGATAAAAGTTATAACCTCACTGCTTCCGGGCTGTTAACCCTTCATGGCATCAGCAAAGAGGTTAGCACAACGGTTTCGATTGTTGTTAAAAATGGCAAGATTCGTTCCAGTGCTAATTTCTCTATTCTGCTGGCAGATTATAAAATAAAAATTCCCTCGCTGGTGGCAGATAATATTAATAAACGGGTGGACATTTCAGTAGTAGTAAATGCTTACCAACATTTGTAGTAATCTGCATAAATATATAACCTGCCTTTGTAAAAATATTAAACGCTAAAACCCATTGTATGATAAAATCTCTAATGAGCCTTTTGGTTTTCCTATTGCTTAATGTTGCAGGCTTTGCACAGGAAGGTTCGCTGTTAGCAGGTGTAGAAGACAGTATACCTGTGGTTGAAAAAGTTTCTGGTGCATTTAAATCTACCAGGGTCATTAATGCTCATTCTATTGAAATGCTTGCAAAAGGAAACCTTGATTTTAGGGTTATGCACCGTTTTGGATTTGTGAGTGATGGCGTAAAACAATTTTTCGGTCTTGATGCGGCTACATTCCGTATGGGATTTGATTATGGCCTTACCAATGACCTCACATTTGGTATAGGAAGAAGTACATTTCGCAAAGAGATTGACGGATTTATTAAATGGCGGCCGGTACAACAAACACGTGGCGCAAAGAATATACCTGTATCGGTTGTTATGGCGGCCGGTTATCTCATTCATACCGAAGAGTCTTTCGCTGCTGTAAAACCCTCCTTTACAGATCGAACTGCCTGGTATTTTCAATTGATAGCAGGCCGAAAGTTTAACAGGCTTTTTTCGTTACAGTTAAGTCCCATAGTAGTATTTACCAATCGCCCATTCAATCCAACAGACGATCGTACCATATTTGCTCTTGGAGGAGGTGCCCGGTATAAGATCAGTAAAAGAACGGCACTCACATTTGATTACCATCATCCTTTTGGCCATTTGGCTGAAAATGCAAAAGACCCGGTTTCTATGGGCATTGATATTGAAACCGGCGGGCATGTATTTCAGCTTCAGTTCTCCAATGCCACCGGAATGAACGAAAGGGCCTACATTACGCAAACAACCGGTAATTTTTTTAAAGGGGATATAAGATTTGGATTTAATCTGTCTCGTATCTTCAAAGTTTCTCGGAAACGTATTTCCTCAAATTAAAACTGCTGTTAACAAAAGGTATTCATTTTACAAATATTTGGATTTTCTTGAAGAGGTACTTATCTTCGTCCTCCTTTTTTAAGGAGATTAGAAACCCTATTTATTCACAACCAAGAAAATTTCTATTTTTTATGGCTGTTAAAATGAGATTACAAAGACATGGTTCCAAGAAGAGACCATTCTACTTCATCGTTATTGCGGATGCCCGCAGTCCTCGTGACGGAAAATTTATTCAGAAACTAGGTTCTTACAATCCCCTGACCGTTCCGGCTACTATCCAGATCGGCCGTCAGAAAGCATTGGATTGGTTACAGAAAGGTGCTCAACCCACTGATACTGTTCGCCGTATCCTTTCTTTCAAAGGAGTGTTGTTCCTTAAGCATTTACTTCGTGGTGTAGGCTTAGGCTTATTTGATGAAGCAACTGCAATGGAGAAATTCACCGCATGGAGTACTGAACACGAAGCACATGTTTCACGCCGTCAAGGTGCGCACAAAAAAGGTCGCATCGAAAAACGCAATGTACCAGTAGTACGTAAAGTTGAAGAAAAAATTGAAGAAACTCCGGTTGCTGAAGAAGCACCTGTTGCTTCAGAAGAACCAAAGACAGAAGAATAAATTACCTCTGCCTCTAAATTCTTAGTCCTGCTTTTTTAGTGGGACTTTTTTTTACCGCTGATGGATCGCTGTTTCATTTGATTTTAGGATTTCGCTGCAGCTTATTTTTCCGTTTCAGGTATCTGGTCAATTGTCCCTATTTTTTTTGAGTCCGGCATTTGTTTTTCATAGCATCATCGTTGCGTCGCACACTTATACAGTTTACCTTTGCGCAGCGTGCTCGCAACCCAAAGTAAGGTAAAGGTCCTAAGCAGTTTTAATATGAGTCAGTATTTTAAAATAGGAAAATTTGCAGCCAGTCACGGGCTGGATGGTACGCTGGTACTGGCCCATAGCCTCGGTAAAAAAACGACGCTACCAGGCCTTGAAGCGCTGTTTATTGAAACATCTAAAGACAACTTCATGCCATACTTTATAGAATCTACGTCGGCCAAAAACGATGCAGAAACATTCGTAAAGGTAGAGGGCATCAATACCAAGGAAGTAGCACGGAAGCTTACACCAAAAGACGTGTGGATGACGTCGGCCGACTTTGAAAAATTTGCAGCTAAAACTTCCCCTATCTCTATGCTTGGGTACGACCTTATAGATGGCGAAACCAATCTGGGAGAAATAATAGAAGTGATAGAACAGCCTCACCAAATACTTTGTGCTATTTTGTACAATGGAAATGAAGCCCTCATTCCTGTGCATGAGAACAACCTCATTAAAATAGATCAAAAAAATAAAAAGGTATATGTAGAAGTGCCCGATGGATTATTAGAAATTTACGGGTAAAACCAACACAGCAATTGCAGGATTAAATTTTTAGCAACATTTATGACCTTTCACAACAAAGACATTTCTAACAATAATTTTCTGATAACTGGCGGTGCAGGTTTTATCGGCAGCCACCTTGCAGCTTACCTTCTGCAAAACGGTGCAGCCTCTGTACGGGTGTTAGATAATCTGGCTAATGGTTTTCAAACGAACCTGGATGTGCTACGGCAATATGCAGGTTTTGAATTCATAGAAGGTGATATTAGAAACGAAGCCATCTGTCAGCAGGCCTGCGCAGGCATCCACTATGTAAGCCATCAGGCTGCGTTGGGTTCCGTCCCAAGGAGCATTAAGGAGCCCGTTTATTTTAATGAAGTAAATGTAGGCGGGTTTGTAAATATGCTTAAGGCGGCTGCAGATAATAAAGTGCAACAGTTTGTGTATGCGTCTTCCTCTTCCGTTTATGGAGATGAGCCTACGTTGCCAAAGCAAGAGGACAGAGTAGGCAATTGTTTATCGCCCTACGCAGCTACCAAAAAAACGAATGAGTTGTATGCGCAGATTTTTGCAGATGTGTATGGCTTGAATGTTATTGGCTTTCGCTACTTTAATATCTTTGGCCCCCGTCAGGATCCTGACGGAGCCTATGCTGCCGTGATACCACTATTTGTAAAAGGTATTTTAAAAAGAACACCAGTTTACATAAATGGTGATGGTGAACAAACCCGGGATTTTACTTACGTAGACAATGCCGTGCAGATAAATATTAAAGGGATGCTCACCGACAACAAAGAGGCCTTGAAAAAAGTATACAATGTAGCCGTTGGCGAAAATTTTTCGGTGAACGATTTATTCAGTGCCTGCCAACAACATTTGGGTAGCAATTGGGAGCCCACTTACCGGGAGGCCAGAGCAGGGGATATTCGCAATTCTTTGGCAGACATATCGCTCGCAAAAAATTTACTAGGTTATCAACCCACCAAAAACTTTAAAGAAGGACTTTTAGAAACAATTGAATTTTTTGAAAATCTTTATAGCACTTGATAAGTAGATATTCCCTGAGTTGTTCATTATTCATTATCCACTATTAAAATATCAGTTTACCATTATTTAACCCTTCATTCATTTCTTATATGCCCTTTATAGAAACAGGATTTTCCGGTCTGCTTATTTTTGAGCCCGTTGTTTTTGAAGACAACCGTGGTTATTTTTTTGAAAGTTACAATGAGAGTATTTGCAAAGCGGGTGGCGTAAATATTGCCTTTGTGCAGGATAACCAGGCACAGTCTTCTTATGGAGTAATCAGGGGGCTGCACTATCAACTAGACCCGCATGCCCAAACAAAATTTATTCGTGTACTCAGCGGTGCCATCTTAGATGTGGTGGTGGATATACGCAAAGGTTCACCCACATTTGGTAAAAGTTACTCGCTGGAATTATCAGCAAGTAATAAACTGCAATTGCTGGTGCCGAAAGGTTTTGCACATGGCTATTCAGTGCTTACTGCTACGGCGGAAGTATTTTATAAGTGCGATACTTTTTATAACAAATCTGCCGAAGGTGGAATTCTGTACACCGACCCGGCTTTGGAAATAGATTGGCAGATTCCTGCTGACAAGCAAATTATTTCTGACAAAGATTTGGTGCATCCTACACTGGCCAACTGTAATAATAATTTTACTTTCACAGTTTAGCATTTACTAATGAAGTCAATAAAAAATATTCTCATAACAGGTGCCAACGGGCAACTCGGCAGTGAGTTCAATGCGCTGAAAGAAACCTTTTCGACCTACCATTTTTTATTGGCCAGCAGGCAGGATCTATCTATTGAGGACAAAGCAAGTGTAGAAAGTTATTTTTCCTTGCATGCTATCGACTGTTGCATCAACTGTGCAGCTTACACAGCAGTAGATAAGGCTGAAGCAGAGCAGAAGCAAGCTATTGCCATCAACTCAACAGCCGTGGGTAATCTAGCAGCCATCTGCAAATCTAAAGGTGCTGTATTCATCCATTTTTCGACAGACTATGTTTTTAATGGTAAGGCAAACCAGGCCTACAAAGAAACAGATGCCACCGATCCTGTAAATTTTTACGGGAACACAAAGCTGATGGGCGAGCAGGCAGCCACTCATTACAACAGCGAGTCCATCATCATTCGTACCTCCTGGGTATACAGCAGTTTTGGAAAGAACTTTGTAAAGACCATGGTACGCCTCATGAGCGAAAAAGAAAGTATCGGAGTTGTGGCGGATCAATATGGATGCCCAACTTATGCAAGGGATCTAGCAGTTGCGGTTATGCATATTGTTTCGGCTGGTAATTACAAGCCGGGCGTTTTTCATTACTGCAACCAAGGCGTTATAAGCTGGCACGAGTTTGCAGTGGCCATCAAAGAATTGACTTGCAGCGATTGCCAGGTGAATGCTATTGAAACAAGTGCCTACCCTACACCTGCTGCAAGGCCCCACTATTCTGCTTTGGATACAACAAAAATAATAGAAGAATTTAGTGTGGATGTTTTGCCCTGGAGGAGTAGTTTACAAACCTGCCTCGCTCTTTTACAGTCCACAAATTAATTTTTGGTTTGTATTTTTATGAGGTAATCAAACAGGCTTATCTCCGAAGCTATCTGTAATTTTTTTCGAAGGCGATATCGGCTGATCTCAACCCCTCTCACAGAGATGTTCATTAACTGGGCGATTTCTTTGGTTGATAAGTTCATGCGTAAGTAGGCGCAGAGTTTTAATTCGTTGCCGGTAATAGTAGGATGTTGCCCTTTCAGTTCTATTAAAAAATCGCTTTGTACTTTATCAAAATGTTTCGAAAAATTCTCCCACTCCTTATCCATATTGTCATCCTCACCCAAAGTCTTAATCATTTTCTTTAGTTCCAAAGTCGCCATCGGATTGTCCAGCCCTTTTATAACCTGCGTGATTTGTCCTTTAATTTTGGCAATTAATTCCCCTTTTTTTACCAAATGCATGGCAGATGAAGCGAGTTCGGAATTCTTATAATTGATTTCCGCTTCTAATTTTTCGTTGCCCAGGGACATTAACTCAGTCTCCACTTTATTTTTCTCCAGTTCGTGAATATAAAGTAGGCGTTGTTGCTTTTCTTCAAACCTCAAACGCTGCATTTTAAATTTTCTCTTTAGCCATTTGTAAAGTAGGTACAGTAACAAACTTGCAATGATTATATATAGAAGCGCAGCCCAAAATGTTTGATACCAGGGTGGCAAAATAGTAAAGGAATAAACAGCCATTTCGGATTCATTACCAAGGCTATTCCTGGCTTCCACTTCAAATACGTAATCGCCTGATGGTAGGTTGGTATATTCTTTTTCTGTTCTCTTTGTCCACTCGTTCCAGTTATTGTCAAAGCCTTTTAAACGGTATCTGTAGCTAAGATTAGCCTGGGACCCAAATAGTACGGAGGAAAATTCGATATGAATCGTTTTCCAATCGTGGCTGAGCTGTGGTGCAGCTTTTCTGTTCTGTACCTGAACGTCATTCACTTCATTGAAATATCCGCCAAATAAGATGCTATCTTTTTGCCCGGATATCTTAACCATTCTTATTTGTACAGGCAGTTTGGAACGTGTCTTTTTATATTTTTCGTAGTTAACATGAAAAAAACCTTTTTCACCGGCGAGAAAAATGTTTCGGGCATCTAAGGGATTTATAAATTCAAAACCGCTCAACATTTTAGTGTCTAACTCTGGCAGGTAAACTACAACAGGTTCCTTCCCTGTCACGTCTATTACGCCAAGACTCTTTTCATGTATGAACCAAATATTACCTTCCTTATCTTCTTTTAAATAGCGGATGCTTTGTGTCCCCAGCAGTTTTTTATAATAATCCGATGGTGTAAAAATATTGGTAGAAGCATCATAAACATAAACACCTTGCTCGGTGCCTACCACCAGGTCGTTTTTAATTTTATAAACATGATTGTTTAAGGTAGAGGGGAGGCCTTGTTTTGCTGTATAGCTTGCTTGTTTATACTTACCGTCAGTTTGGAGTGATATTTTGAATACGCCATGGTAGGGATGCGATACCCAAATATTATTTTGATTGTCAATGGCTACAAACCGGCATGATTCTTCGAAATTTTCCAACGCTCTGTCAAAAACAAATTGGTCGTTTGCGAATTTAAAAAAGCTAAGGCCCTTGTAGTTGCCTGCCAACATACTAAAACCAGACCCACCACCCATTGGCACAAAAGTCCAGAAACCTGGCTCGCTAGAAATGGCGACAGCCACATTGTTTTTAATAACAAATGCTCCCTCATGGTGCCCCAGAAGCAATTGATTATTGATCTCCGCCAAGGCCCAGCTTTGGCCTTTGGTATTGGTTACAGGTTTAAACTCCCCCTTGCTAAAACTAAGATCTGGCAGGTTTTGAAGGGGAGCGCTGAAAAGTCCGTTAGATGTTCCGATGTACAATTGCCGGTTGCTAATAATGGACGTGTAACCAGAACCGTCCTGCTGGGCAGGGCTGATTTGTTTAATGGCACTATTGTATGCCACCAGGTCGATCCCATTATCCAGCCCAAACCAAAGATTGCTTTTTCTGTCAAGGAAAATGCTGAGTATATTATTATTTTGTAACCCTTCTTTGGTTGAAAAACGCTGTACCAGGTTTCCCTTAAAGTCAATAATATAGGTGCCACTGTTAGTGGTGGCAAGCGCAATTTGGTTGCTATTGATGCCTGTGGCAGCGTAAATCCGTTCGCTTTTAAAGAGGGCATTGTTCGGATTGTCAAACACCTTTATAGCCGTATTATCGAGTACAAAAAGTCCATTTTTTAAACTAGTTACAATAGAACTATCAGCATTGAGGGACAAGATCGCTGTTACGGGATCTCCGGGGGGCATGGCGTTGCCACTTATGGCCGTCCAGGCAGATCCTTCAAACTTTTTTAATCCTGCCTTGTTATCCTGTGCATATAGTTTTCCATTGCATGCGCCGAGGTAGGTCCATTCAGATTCTGGGTAAAAAACGTTTACCTGACTGTTGTATAATTTAAAAATCTTGTTTGTAGAGCGGAAGTAAAGGGCATTAGAATAATTTACAATGTCCCATACGTCGCCAAAAGATTTGTCTTGGGTTTTTAGCAAGCCTAAAAGTGAGTGATATTTCAACTGACCATTGGGCGTGGGAGAAAAATATCCCAGTTCATCCTGGCCGCCAACATAAATTTGGTTATCTGGTCCAATCTCTACAGAACGAACAATGGTTTTATTGGGAAGCGGATAAACGTTCCAGTTTTTGCCATCAAAGGAAATGAGCCCCTCATTGTTGGCAAAATAAAGTATACCATTTTTGGCCTCTTTGATGTCCCAGTTTTGCAATCCAGCCCCGTAAGTTTGCCTGCTATAATTGAAAACGTCGGGCAAGCCAATGGTATTTTGGCAGAATACCTGCAGCGGAAAAAAAATAATAACAAACAAAAGTCTCATATCCTATCCTCAAATATATGAGAAACTATTAAAAACTTGAGTGATGTAGTTTTGATGTAGATTAACTGTATTGAAAATCAGTATTTTATATTTTTTGATGTAGTAATGATGTGGCTTTTTTTATTGAAATTGTGGTAGTAAAAACTTACTTTTAGAAAACTAAACTTGCCTTCTTCATAATTAAAACGATTGCTTATGAAATTAAAATTCACCCTGCTGTGTATAAGCATTTTTCTGGGAAGTATTCTCCACCAGACAATGGCACAAAACCTCGAAGTTTCCGGCACCGTAAATAACAAGACCACAGGTGACCCTTTGGTGGGTGTTACTGTAGTTGTTAGTAGTGCCAACACCTCAACTATAACTGATGCTGGCGGAAAATTTTCTATCTCTGCTCCCAAAGGTTCTACCCTCGTATTTACCTACACAGGCATGGATGCAGTGCGGTTTGTAGTTACAAAATCCGAAGCCATTACCATTAGTATGGATGGTGCGGGCAAAAACATGGATGAAGTGGTGGTAGTAGGCTATGGTACAAGAAAGCGTAAAGACCTCTCTACTGCTATTTCTTCAGTATCTGCAAAAGATATTACTTCTACGCCCACAGCAGATGCCGCACAGGCTATACAGGGTAAAGTGAGTGGTGTTACCATTGTGCAGGGTAGTGGTGCCCCCGGTGGAACAGGCGGCACAGGTATCAGGATTAGGGGTATTTCTTCCCTTACCGGTACCAATAACCCACTGATAGTTGTAGACGGTTATCCCTTACCCGATCAGGGAGCCGATAATATTTTAAACTCTTTTGGTACCGGCGATATAGAAACCATTGATGTATTAAAAGATGCCGGAGCTCTTGCCATTTATGGTGTGAGAGCTTCTAATGGTGTGATTATTATAACCACTAAAAGAGGCAAGGCAGGTAAAACTAATCTGAGCCTGGATGTTTACAGAGGTATTCAACAGGCATGGGAACTGCCAAAGATGCTCAATGCACGGGAATATGCCATAGCCAATACAGAAGCCAGGATCGCCAGCGGATTGCAACCACTTAGTAAGTTGTCTGACTTTGATGCCATAGAAGCACAATATGGCAAGGGTACAGATTGGTTAGATCAAATATTCAGGAGAGCAGCCATTCAAAGTGTAAATCTAAGCGCAAGCGGCGGATCAGATAAAGCTCAATATTCTTTTTCTGCCGGTTATTTTAAGCAAGATGGTATCGTTTACAAAACCGATTTCGAGCGTTTTAACCTCCGCTTTAACGGCGACGTGAAAGTGAACAGCAGGATCAAATTCGGCAATTCGGTAGCATTAAATAAATTTATTGAATATGGTACTGATACTTACACTGCATTTAATAGTGTAATTATTTTGGCTTTAACTGCGCCCCCAACAGTAAAGGCACGCAATGACGATGGAACCTACGCCGGCGGTGTGGGTAGTACAGATGGGTACGACGAACCCAACCCAATTTATCAATTGGAAGTGCCCAGGAACAAGAACGTAAAATATCGTATCAATGGTAACATCTTCACCGAAATAAACTTGCTGAAAGAGCTTAAGTTCAAGGCAATGTTTGGGGGAGATTTTACCTATCAGGAAATAAATAATTTTAGCCCGGCAACACCATCATCTGGCGGTAGGCCCTTTAACTTATCAGGTTATTTTGTGCAAAAGGGTTTGAATCCTGATTATCTAGCCGAGTACACCCTCACTTTCGACAAAACATTCAACGAAAAACACAAGATAAATGCCGTAGCTGGTTACACTTTTCAGGAGAGTAAATATTCTTATGTGTTTGCCGGCAGAGGTGGGCAGTTTACGCAGCTCATCCCTGCTCTAAACAACCAGGTATTTACACCTACCGATGTATCTCAAATCTATAACGGTGCAGAAGATGGAATTGGCACCCGTTACATCTCTTACATTGGCAGGGTCAACTATGATTTTGATGGCAGAGGAAGTTTTGGTTTTTCAATAAGAAAAGATGGTAGTTCTAATTTTGCGCCAAAAAATAAATTCGCAGTGTTTCCTGCAATTTCAGCATCATGGCGTCTAACACAGGAAAAATTTCTGCAAAATACCACATGGTTAAATGAATTGAAAATCAGGGCAAGCTTCGGCTATGTAGGAAATCCAAATGCAAGAGCTTATTCTTATATACAAGCCATCAACCAGAGCTTTCAATATACATTTGGTAATTCTTCCGGCTCAGGAGGTATTGTAAGTGGTGCGGCTCCCAGTCGCACTTTTAACCCCGATATTAAGTGGGAAAAGAATGAACAATTAAATATTGGCTTAGACGGAAGTATGTTTAAAAACAGGATAGGCTTTTCTTTCGACGTTTACCAACGTCGTTCTAAAGACCTGATTCTTGATGTAGCTCCGTCGTTTGTATCTGGTACATTTGAGTCAGTACCTTTTAATACAGGTACCCTACAAAATAGAGGTATCGACCTTAGTTTAAATGGTCGTATTGTTTCGTCCAAGTCTTTTAACTGGAATGCCAATGCAGTAGTATCTGCCTATAAAAATGAGATCATCTCCCTGGGTTTATCGAGCCCTTTAAATGGTGGCTTTGCCAGGATTTCGGGCGGTAGTTTAAGAGTGGAGCAAGGCTATCCTGCTAATTTCTTTTATGGTTTTGTTACAGAAGGTATTTTTCAATCAAGAAAAGAAATTGCCGAACATGCCGTTCAAAGCGCAGGAAATGACCCAACAACCAGCACTGCACCTGGAGATATTAAATTTAAAGACATCAATGGTGATGGCGTCATCAACGATCAGGATAGAACCAACATTGGAAACTCCAACCCTACATTCACCTATGGCTTAACCAACACAATGAGCTATAAAAATTTTGAATTAACAGTTTTCATACAAGGGTCTGATGGAAATAAGGTCTTGAATTTTACCCGCTGGTACACCGAGGGCGGTGTGAGTAACGGTAATTATTCTAATGCTGTTATTGGAAGATGGACTGCACCGGGAACAAGCAATTCAATGCCTAGGCTGGCTTTGAATGATCCGAACGGCAACAACCGGGTATCTGACAGGTTTGTAGAAGATGCTTCGTATTTGAGAATAAAAAATATGCGTCTTGCTTACACAATCCCCACCCGTTGGGCAGATTATTTGAAACTAAAAAGAACACAGCTGTATGTGAGTTCACAAAACCTGGTAACTATTACAAATTACTCTGGCTTCGATCCTGAAGTTGGCGGTGGGGTTGATTATGGATTTTACCCACAAGCCAGGACCTTTTTAGCCGGGATCACGGTTGATTTTTAATAAAAAAACTATTCAGTTATGAAAAAGATATTTGTAAAACGTTTATTGTTTCTGGTTATAGTAGCCTTCACATTTACCCAGTGTAAAAAAGAGTTGCTGAACATAGATCCGACGATTCCTTTAATTACGGTTGATAATTATTACAAAAATGAAGTAGAAGCCATCAACGGCGTCAATGCAGCTTACACACCCTTGTCTGCTATTTACAATGGTACTGCATGGCATCTTGGCGATATCATGAGCGATGACACAGACCTTGGTGGTGGTGGTGGTGGTGACGGATTAGAAACTGCTGAGCTGGATAACTTCAATGTTACCTCGTTTAATCCAATAATAAGCACGCTGTGGGCACAAAGCTATTTTGGTATTTTGAGGACTAATCTGGTAATTGAGAGAGTACCCCTTGTGCCTGTGATGAACGCAGATGTGAGAAAAAGAAGTATTGGCGAGGGACACTATTTAAGAGCACTTTATTATTACCATCTGGTAAGAATTTTTGGAGATATTCCCTTGTACACAAATGTTATTACTGCTGAGCAGGCTGCTACCATTAGCCGTTCACCCAAAAAGCAGGTGTATGATACCATCATCAAGGATCTTAAAATGGCAGAGACTTTATTGCCAAATACCAATTCGGCTGCCAACAAAGGAAGAGCTACCGCCGGCTCCGCAAAAGGCTTATTGGCTGCTGTGTATTTAACCTTGGGTGATAAAACAAATGCGGCTGCTAAAGCAAAAGAAGTAATAGATAACAGAGCACTTTATGGCTATAATCTCTACACAGATTATGGAGACAATTTTAAGCTCCAAAATGAGAACGGACAGGAATCTATGTTTGAAGTGCAGTATAGAAGTGGTGGTGGCCAATTTAGTGATTTTGGAGCCGGCCAAAAATTGAATACCTTCTTTGCCCCAAGGTCTCAAAATATAGTACAGTCTGCCGGCTACGGTTGGAACGTGCCAACCAAAGATTTTGCAGACAGCTACCAAAAAACAGGTGCTGCATATAGCACCATCATCGATAAAAGACGCCCTTCTAGTATGTGGGTGCCGGGCGACGCATATGATGGTTATACTCAGCCTGCACAACTTACCGGATCTCCACTTGGTTTAAATATCAGAAAATATTTTGTGCCCGTTGCCAACACGCTGGGAGATAATGGGGGATGGACCTGTGCCTTGAATGTACCCATTATGCGTTACGCAGAAGTACTGCTAATTTATGCAGAAGCAGCAGGCCCTGCCATGGGCAAGGCAAGTGCCGACCTGATAAGAGCAAGAGCCGGGTTAGCACCGCTGGCCAGTGGTCTGTCTGAGGCGCAATACCTTGATGCAATTTATAAAGAACGCAGGTTAGAATTTGCATTTGAAATGCATCGTTGGTATGATTTATTGCGTCATCCCGATCCTAATTATTTTGTAACCGTTTTAAAGGCGGCAGGGAAAACTAACGTTCAGCAAAAACATAGGTTCATGCCTATACCACAGGGCGAAAGAGATAAAAATCCGAACCTCAGTCAAAACGACGGCTATTAAAAACGCTTTAAAAAATTAGTATGAAAAAAATAATTATATCATCCTTATTAATACTTACCCTGGGTGCCCTTTTGGTGCAATGTACCAAAGATAATCTTGGGCTTGTTGGTTCTGCCTCCGTAGCAGATTTTACTTTTAAAATTTTGCCATTGCCCGATACATTACCCTTTGCATCTTCAGTTACTTTTACCAACGCAAGCCAGGAGGCCACTCAATATCAATGGGATTTTGGAGACAATACACCTGTGTCTTCTGCGAAGGATCCGGTGCATACCTATACAACAGGCGGTGAATACTCGGTAAAACTAATTTCTGTGGGTACCAATGGAAACAATACCATCACGAAGAGAATTTTTGTAACAGATGCGTGCCAAAATGATTTTTTCAACAAACTTACCGCCTGCGGAAATTTAGTGTGGACATGGAGTGGAGATGCAGACGCTATCAGAGTTTTATCGGAAGATGGAACTCAGGTATTTTTTGCTGGCCCTGCGGCAGGTTGCCAGAAAGATGATTTATATAAGTTTTTTAAAGACGGCAAGTTTGAATACGATGCCAACGGTCAAACTTTTGACGCCCAGGCAGGCTTTAGTTGCCAGAATCCAAAAGCCAATGCTACAGGGTTCAAAGTGGTGAGTAAAGCAGGGCAGTTACCCGCAATAATTTTAAATAACATTGCAACGGGGTCTCCTTTTATTGGCACGACGGATATTGTTGAAAACAATAAATATGAAGTAGTTTCTTATACGGCTAACGACATGGTTTTAAGAGCAAGGCTTGCCGGAACAGGGGGACAAAGGCTGGAAATTAAAATGAAAAAAGTTGTGGCTCTAACGCTGGCAGATATTAAAGCAATATTGAATGGCGGTGGTACTAAAAGTTGGAAACTTGATCCAACTCCAGGGGCGAATTCAATTGTGGTAGGTACAGAAGCCGATCCATCTCAATACTTCCCTGGAGGTCCTTTAGATCCCAACTGTCAATCAGACGATGTATTTACATTCACTTCGGCAGACAGGGTAATTTATAATGCAAACGGTGCCACTTTTAATGGAGGCAACATTGCGCCCAATTACAACTGCGGTGCCGATAGGTCTTACAATACAGCATTTACTTTTGCTGCCACAACGGGTGGGGTCGCAGGAATTGCAACCATTCAATTGCCAGCCAATCCACCCACCATCTTTATAGGAACTACAGATGTGCCGGCAGAAAACGTTTATCGCATCATCGAGATTTCACCTGCCAAAATGATTCTGAGAGCCGGTAATGGCACTGGCACTGTATTCCAATTCAAATTTATTCCACAATAAAATGCTTCATCATGCAAAACAAAATTAAAATGTACTCAATCATATCATTATTATGTGCCGCACTTTTTGCCTGCACAGAAAAGACAGATGTGCCTGTTTTAAAGCCAATCGAAAAGCCAATAGATAAAAATTGGGCTTTTGAAGCTACGCCTACATGGGAAGATAATTTTAATGCCACTGGTTTACCGGATGGGAGTAAATGGAGTTATGATGTAGGTGGTTCAGGATGGGGTAACAATGAACTACAATACTATACCAACAATGGCAATGCACGCCAGGAAAATGGTAATCTTGTAATAGAGGCTAAACGTGAAAGTAATTCGGGAAGAGAGTATACTTCAGCAAGAATGGTTACCAAAGGAAAAGGAGATTTTCTATACGGAAGAATTGAAGTAAGGGCCAAACTCCCAAGAGGTCGTGGTACCTGGCCTGCCATATGGATGTTGTCTACAGACGCTCAGTATGGCACCTGGCCTGCTTCTGGCGAAATAGATATTATGGAGCACGTAGGCTACGATCCTACTAAAGTGCACAGCAGTGTTCATACTACTGCGTTTAATCATACCCGAAACACACAGAAGACGGCATTTAAAATGGTGCCTGATGCAATGGATGCCTTCCATGTTTACCGGATCGATTGGACACCCTATTCTATTAAGTCATTTATTGATGGAGAAGAGTATTTTGAATTTGTAAACCAGGGTACTGGTTATACTGTGTGGCCTTTTGACAAGGCTCAACACCTTATATTGAATATTGCTGTCGGTGGTAACTGGGGCGGTGTTCAAGGAGTAGACAATACTATATTCCCTGCAAAAATGGAAGTTGATTACATAAAAGTTTATAAGTTGATTCCATAAAATTATAGTCGTCAGGATTGAAAGCCTGGCGACTTTATCTTTTAATGTGATCAAAAAATAATCGCCATAAAAAAATTACACATGAAAAATTTCTACACTTTACTTACCGCCTTACTGCTTTCAGCAATTTCTTTTGCACAAACCTTACCGGTATTGCCATTAGATTTTGAGTCAGCCACCATCAATTATACGTTTACAGATTTTGGCGGCGGCGTAACAACTAAAGTTGCAAACCCTCAAATTAATGGTATAAACACGAGTGCCAATGTGGGCAAAATGGTTAAAGGTGCCGGCGAAGTGTATGGTGGTAGTTTTATAGCCCTTACCGCTCCGATAGATTTTAGTGTAAACAAAATATTTAAAGTAAAAGTATTCTCCCCACGTGTGGGCGCTAAGCTTTTACTAAAAGTAGAGAACGGCACAAACGGCAGTATTAATTTTGAAAGAGAGGCCACTTCTACCGTGGCCAATGCGTGGGAGGATCTGACCTTTGATTATAGTGCGATCAGCACCACTAACCAATACCAAAAATTAGTATTCATTTTTGATTTAGGCACAGCTGGCAATGGCAGTGCAAACTTTACCTGGTTGTTTGATGATGTGAGACTTACAACAGCTGGTGGTGGCGGTTTAACTTTACCGGTATTGCCATTAGATTTTGAGTCATCAACGATTGATTATACGTTTACAGATTTTGGAGGTGGTGCCACAACTAAAGTTGCAAACACTCAAATTAATGGGATAAACACAAGTGCCAATGTGGGCAAAATGGTTAAGGGTGCCGGCGAAGTGTATGGTGGTAGTTTCATAGCTCTTGCATCTCCTATAAATTTTAGTGTAAACAAAACCTTTAAAGTAAAAGTATTCTCCCCACGTGTGGGTGCTAAGCTTTTATTGAAAGTAGAGAATGGCACTGACGGAAGTATCAATTTTGAGAAAGAAGCAACTTCCACGGTGGCCAATGCGTGGGAAGATTTGACATTTGATTATAGTGCCATCAGCACCACTAACCAATATCAAAAATTAGTATTCATTTTTGATTTAGGTACAGCTGGCAATGGCAGCGCAAACTTTACGTGGTTGTTTGATGATGTAAGATTGACAACAGCAGGTGGTGGCGGTGGTGGTTTAACTCAAATGAACCTACCGGTAACTTTTGATGATGCTACGGTGAACTATGATTTGGTAGGTTTTGGTGGTGCAGAGCAGTCAACTGTTGTGGTTGATCCTACCCTTGCAACCAATAAGGTATCTAAGGTAATAAGAACAAACACAGCAGAAACTTATGCAGGTACTACTGTTACTGCGGTAACTGGCGGTGCACAAACCGGCTTTAGTAGCAACATACCATTTACAGCCACAGAGAAGAAAATGAATGTGAGGGTATGGTCTCCGCAAGCAGGAATTAAAGTAAGACTAAAAGTAGAAGACAAGAATGATGTTACCCGTTCTGTAGAAACAGAAGCTACAGTAACAACAGCATCTGGCTGGCAGACGTTAGAATTTGATTTTGCCAACCAGGCCGCAGGTACAGCAGCGTTGAACTTAGGGTTTGCCTACAACAAGGCAACTATCTTCTTCAACTTTGGTGTAACGGGGGCAGTAGCAGGAGAAAGAATTTATTATTTTGATGATATGAAGTTTGGTGCAGCAGCTGGCGGCGGTGGAGGTTCTACCTTACCGGTATTACCATTAGATTTTGAGTCAGCCACCATCAATTATGCGTTTACAGATTTTGGCGGCGGCGTAGCAACTAAAGTTGCCAATCCTCAAATTAATGGGATAAACACAAGTGCCAATGTTGGCAAAATGGTTAAGGGTGCAGGCGAAGTATTTGGCGGTAGTTTTATTGCCCTTGCGTCTCCTATAGATTTTAGTGTAAACAAAACTTTCAGGGTAAAAGTATATTCTCCGAGAGTAGGCGCAAAGCTTTTACTGAAAGTAGAAAATGGAACCGACGGCAGTATCAATTTTGAGAAAGAAGTAGCCTCTACGGTAGCCAATGCGTGGGAAGATCTGACCTTTGATTACAGTGCGATCAGCACAACCAACCAATACCAAAAATTGGTGTTCATTTTTGATTTAGGTACAGCAGGCAATGGCAGTGCAAACTTTACCTGGTTGTTTGATGATGTAAGATTGACCACAGCTGGTGGTGGCGGTGGTAGTACCTTACCGGTATTGCCATTAGATTTTGAGTCATCAACCATTAATTATGCATTTACAGATTTTGGTGGTGGTGTAACAACCAAGGTTGCCAATACTCAAATTAATGGGATAAACACAAGTGCCAATGTGGGCAAAATGGTTAAGGGTGCCGGCGAAGTGTATGGTGGTAGTTTCATAGCTCTTGCATCTCCTATAAATTT
>JBKJKD010000098.1:0-20564 GCA_046597635.1 Ferruginibacter sp.
ATAACTAAAGCCAAATAAAGTGGTTTGTAAAGCAGGAGTCAAATCGAAGTTGGCAACCGTACCCGATTTTAAGGGTGTGAGTGCGCTAAATGCCGGCATCATACTCCAGGTGCCCTGATAATATTTGTAATCTAAACCATTCACGGTATTGGCAGGGTTTACTGCCGGTAATAGGGTTAAAGCTGATGGATTAACTGTTATTTGCAAAGTATCTTTTGCTGTAGCACCGCTGTTATCTGTTACCTGTAATTCTAGTTGATACAAGCCTTGTACAAGGCTGTTAAATGCTGTGGAAGCAGTTGCAGGAGTTAAAATAGTTCCCTCTGTTGGGCCAGATATTTTTCTCCATTGATAACCGGTAATTGTGCCATCTGCATCTGTACCACTACCTGTTAACGTTATATTGTTAGCAGGTAATATGAGTGTAATATCAGCACCTGCATTTGCGGTGGGTACTGTGTTTGTTACAGTAGAGCATGATAAGGTATTGTTAGAACTGCTGCTTCCTGCCACATAAGATTTTATATAAATTGATTGCCAGTCTGCAGGAGGATTTTGAATGCAAAATGTATTATTATAAACAGAAGAGGGTAAAGAATTATTTGCATACCCAGTGATGTAAATTGCTCCAGATGTTTTTGCATGATTAATTGCATTGCCATACACATTGATGGTTTGTTTTGGATTACTTTCTACATTAGTAACATAATCACTTGCATAAATAGACTGCTGACCCTGTGTACCGTTATTTGTATTTACGCTACCATCATAACCGCAGCTGTCCAGTGTGTTGTTATAGATATTAATTACACCATATCCAAACACTTGTATTCCGTTTCCGGTTCCCCTGCTTACGGTGTTGCCATAAATATCCCCATTGGTATTTCCTCCCAAGATGATACCTGCTTGCTGACTTCCTTTATTTATAGTTCCATAGTCTCTAACCGTGTTGTTAAATATCCTAGTTCCGTATCTGGCGTTTGATATCTGTATAGCATCCCACTGCGTTCTCTCCACTATACAATTACTCACCTCGACGCTGTCTAAGCGAATAGGTACAATTAAAGTGTCCAATCCGCTATATGGGCTTGTTACAGGCCATCCGTCGGGAAGTGTTACCCCAATATACATTCCCTCTCCACTAATATCGTGTATCCACAAATTTTTGAATGTAAATTTTGTCATTCTATAATTCGGATTCCAGGTCATGCTATCACCATAAACAACATCCTGTTTGCAATACACACCAGTACTTCCACCAGATATTTCAATATTATCTGCTTCAATATGATGACTGCTTGAAATGGCAAGGGGCCCACCATTTACTTTTATTCCATAAGGAGTTTTACCGCCCCACAATTTGATATACCGGCAGTTTCCTTTAAAGCGAAAAACCGGTGTCACCAAGGTAGTCATTGGCATTATTACCAGTGGTCTGCAGGCATCGCCGCCTACATTATAAAATTCAATAACCGAGTAGTTGGTGCCAGTAATTTTTATGGTATCGCCTCCCTTCCATGCTGAGCCGTTAGGCCTGTAAATTTCACCTGTTCCCGTTTGGGAGAATGTATAAGTAACCGGAGCGTTAGAATTACATGTAGGGGCTGGGGCTGCAATTGCTACCGGGTTTACGGTTACGGTAATATTATCAGTTGCGGTTGCCCCTAGATTATCTGTAACTTTTAATTGAAAAGCATAAGAACCTTGCAATAAACCGGAAACAGTTGTTACTGCTGTTGAAGCGTTCGTAAGTGTTGCGGCCGCTGGGCCTGAGATTTGTGTCCATAAATATGATGCGATACTTCCGTCCGCATCACTACCAGCACCAGTTAATGTTGTAAAATTTACAGGCAGTGTAATGGTTTGATCTGAACCTGCGAGTGCATTTGGAACAATGTTAGTTGCAGCATTTACAGTAACCTTTATAAGGTCTGTACCAATGGCTCCCCCATTATCTGTCACTTTTAATTCGTACTCGTATACACCTTGTGAAAGTGCAGCAATACTTGCCACTGCAGTAGTTGCATTCGCAATAGTACCACTGGTTGGCCCCGATACTTTGGTCCATAAATAGGAAGAGATGGTGCCGTCTGCGTCAGTGGCACTGCCATTTAGGGTTGTAGAAGCAGTAGGTAACGTAATTACTTTATCAATACCTGCATTGGTAATTGGCGCCTGATTTATTATAGCACCCAACGTTTGTCTGGCAAGCCATTGGTATAAATTTTGGTTTACACCTCCAAGCATAAAATTTCCTGGTTGTGTACCCTGGCCACCGTAAAACTGGTTCCAGCAACAGTGCCCGCCTCCACCAAAATTTGTTTGAACATAGATACCTGAACCAGGTCTGGTAGCATTCATTCGGTTTATCCTTGTGGGCATGCCTCTGTTATCAAGCGCCTGTTCAAATCCTAATAGTTTTCCACCAGAGAGTGCATAGTTGTCAAATAAATTTGGGTATGGAGCATTATCATCGGGTACCACGCCCTCTACTTCTACTACTGCGGCAATTTGTGAAGCATAATTATAGGGACCACCATAAGCATCGCCGGTAACAAAAGTGGTGCTGCACCAGCCCCCATGAGAAAGGCCAGTGAGGTATAACTTATTATTATTAACTCGGTAAAGAGATTTTATGGTTTGTATCTTTTGATCTATCGCAATCTCAGTGGGATAAGCAGCTGGAGGCTGTAAACTTATTACTATAAATTCTACCGTGTTACCATCTACCACAACATTGCCATTCCAGCCTTGTGTAATGTATGCTCCAGGTCCGTTGGCAATGAGCGCAGATGCATTGGTTCCTATCTCTCCTAATCCGGGAAAAAAGATAATAGTAGGGTAGGTAGCCGTGGGATTGCTGGAGTAACTCGCTGGTAGATGAACGTATGCATTCCACCCGTTTATTTGAGTAAGACTTTGTTGACTAGAAGCAACGTTGAAAGACAAAAGGCACGCAAGAGTAGCCAGAAGAACATAACTGTTCCTGAAGAGGTTTTTCATTAGATGATTTAAGAGATTTGGTTTTTCAATTATTTGCTCACATATTATTCTAACACAATACACAAACAAATACATTTTTTTAGGATATAAATGCTGCGAATGCATTGGCCGCTCAAATTTCGTAGGGGTGGGAAAGTGTATGTTTTTTCTCTCCGGAATTTTTAAAACAATCTTTATTAAAGATTCCTAAAGTAGAATTGCAAAGTAACAAAATAGCATAATCGTAAAATGTAGGTTGTGCACCTGATGTCTTGTAGTAATATCAAAAGTAGAGGCCACAATAATATTTAATATGAGCTAGAACTTTGGCCAATGGGGGCTTACAAAGATTATACATTAAATAAAAAATTTATTTAAAACCTTTTATAACCTGGATATGAGCAAATAAAAATGACGTGCATCATATGTAAATTTTATGGTGCACGTCATTTTAAAAAAAATAATTTGCTATAAGATGATGATGGTATTTTTCATCAAAGGTTTATGGTACTGAGATAATTGTAAGGAATAAACTCCCGTTGGCAGGGAAGACACATTAATAGTTTCTGTAAAATCAGCCTGCGATTTTTGAGCGATTTTGCGCACTACTATCTTTCCATGCATGTCAATTAGATTTAAGGAATATCGGCCTGTAATACTTGAAGGCACCGTAACATAAATTATATCCCTAACGGGGTTAGGATTCACTTTTAATCTTACATGCAGCTCATCCGGTTCAATAGGTATTGACTCACTCATGAATGGAACTGGCGATGCTATTGCTATAGCCTGTGCCTGTTCTGTTATCATAAAACCGGCAATATAATTCCAGGTGCCAATTGTTCTGATATTTACCGTTATTTTGCCCGTGTTATCAGGGCTAATATTGTTGAAGATTGCAAAGTCATTAATGTTACTGCTGGTAGAAATGGTGTCGGACTTTGTGCCAATAATGTATACCGTGCTATTTCCCGTATTTGCACGACTTCCATAAAACTCAAGATTATATAATTTGGCTATATTAAAGCCAGTTAGAGATAAAGTTCTCTGACTAGTATTCGCAGAGTTATAGCGCAATATCTGAGGTGGGCATACTGTGGAAGTGCTGGCATAATTTGTTCCGTTATCGCTAATAACAGCACTCGCTGTAATACTTGCATTTATGTTACTCAATGTGGCATCTGAGTATGCAAATTTTGGACTTAGTGTTACAGCCGTCAGACTCCAGTTATTCCACTGGGGGTCATTAAATGGATTGGTACCTCCATAAATATTAACCTTTATTCTTTTTGTTATATCTGGCACGGGTAAAACATTTATAGTAACATTATCAGTACCCGATAATCCGCCGGCATCCGTAACGGTTAATCTAAAAACGTATGTTCCTGCATTTATAAAAATAATGCTGCTGGTATCCTTGGTGGCAGTTAATATTTGGCTTCCCGCCGGACCGCTAAGATATTGCCAGCTGTAGGAAAGTGATGATCCTTCGGGATCATAGGAACTTCTTCCATCTGCAAAAACTTTATTCAAAGGCAGCTGAACATTTTTATCCGCACCTGCATTTGCAACTGGAGCTACATTGGGATCCGGGTTTACAGTGAGAACTACCGTGTCTTTCCCAATTGCACCAAGATTATCTGTAACAGTAAGTTCGAAACCATATTGCCCGGCAGAAACAAAACTTACATTTGTTTGAGCAGCCAAAGAGTCCATAAATACTACATTTCCACCAGAAATCTTTCTCCATTTATAAGTGGTTATACTTCCATCTGAATCAAAAGAGGTACTCCCGTTGAGCAGAGCATTAGTAGCGGGTAAAGTAACGGATTGGTTTGATCCTGCATTGGCCACCGGCACTAAATTTGGATCAGGCATTACAGTGATTACCACAGTGTCTTTGTCAATGTCACCCTCATTATCAACTACGGTTAATTCGAATTGGTAAATATTTGCTGAAGCAAAATTTACGGTTGTTTGCGTTGCCGTGCTATCACCAATAATCACTGCTCCGGTTCCACTTATTTTTCTCCACCGGTAAGTAACGATGCTGCCATTTGCATCAACAGATCCCGAGGCATTTAAATTTACTGAAGAAGAGGGAAGGGTTATGGATTGATCTATACCGGCATTTGCTATCGGCGGAATATTATTGGTATTTACCTGTATGCCGATGCTGTCAAGACTAGATCTGCCGATGTTGTCAGTAACCTTAAGCTCGATTAAATAGAGTCCTGAAATTGTTGTGCTAAAAAAAGCGTTTACACTATTTGCTGACGCAATCGAGCCGTTACTGTTACCAATAACTCTCCAACTATAACTAACTATTGTACCGTCCGGATCAAAAGAACCGGCGGCATTAAGATTAACAGTAAAAGGCCCTGTGATAATAGTTGTATCGTTGCCAGCGTTTGCGACCGGTGCAAGATTCTTTCTTTTACAAACAGTATCCCATACTTTTTCTTCCACCGTCCTGGTAAATAAGACGTGGTGGCCATAATTGTTGAGGTGCACTCCGTCGCCCGCAGAATATACGCTGTTGATGGTGCCATCCGCATTGGAAACTGTACTCCAGAAATCAATGGACCTATTGCCATAGGTTACATTAATCCAGTCCCTTAAATCCATTTGCAAAATACGCTCGGCCGGGCTCAAGGCATCTCTGGGCTGGGTGGTGGTCACCCAAATGGGTACATTTGCGGCATCACACAGCGAAGTAATTCTTAAATAATTAGTATGAATATCATTTGTGGTAATGCCGCGGGCCACATCATTAGACGGTAAATTTAAAATAATTACATCGGGGTTGAGGGAGAGTGCTTTAGTAATATTGCGCAATGTGTCAATGGTATAACCCGAAGGTACAATTGTTCCCGTGGGTGATACATCCCATGAAGTTAAACTCAATGTGGCGATATTGATAACCTGGATTTGTTGATTTTGCCCGGAGAGATATTTTGTAAATTTTCTCGCCCATGAGCTGTCAATAGGACTGGCGCCCGTTCCAAAAGCAGTAGAAGAACCTACTATAACTACTTTGTATGGTTGTGGGCACAATGGAGTTACCTGCGCTGGCCAGGCTGTGGTAAGCAGCGAATTCACCGTTACAGAAACAGAATCTTTTCCGGTGAGGCCAGCAGTATCGGTTACTGTAAGTTCAAAAGAATAGGTTCCTGAAACCAATGAATTTACTTTGGGAGAGCAAATGCTATCCACCAGAAGTTGGAAAGATGCCGGCCCTGAAATTTTTCTCCATTTGTATTTTAATAATGCTGATTCGGGGTCGAAAGAATTGCACCCTCTTAATGTTACAGAATCTGTTGGCAGTTGCAAACTTGTATCAACACCGGCCCTTGCCAATGGTGGAAGATTTACTTTGGGGGGCGGAATAACAATGGTATCACCCCCGGCACCATAAGATATATCTATTACATTAAGAGCAGAATAATCGCTGCCGGATTTTGTTCTGATATTAAAATCCATTTCTGTTTTCCCAGTAATGTTGAATACGACGGCAGTATTGTAGTTAATGTTGCCAGTAGCATTATATGTTTTCCATACATTATCATCAGCACGTTTAATTTCTGCACTTCTTGCTGCCGTAGTATTACTCCTGGTACCCCAAAACTTTACAGAATAAATTTTATCTGTTTGCAGCCCTTTTATTCTCCAGATACCATTTGTTGCACTTACATGAATTAATGCATGATCTGCAGTGGCACTTGCGGGGTAATCATTTACTGTACCGGCAGTATTGCCATTTCCCATTCCTGTAGAACCTGTACTAAAGGTTCCGTCTATTCTGTTGATCACTTCAACAGCAATACCCGAAAGTTGGTTGTTGATGGTAAGCGCATTGCTAATCCTCACACCTGGCCGGCCATCGGTCATATTGTTCCAAACATTTCCGTTAATATTAGGAGAAATGGTTGTAGTACCGCCATTAGCGGGAGCAGCACCTACATCTATTAAGACTCTCTGTTGCGTACCGGGGGGCAGAGAAACATATACGTTTACAATTACGTTATCTTTTGTTGTGGCCCCTAGGTTGTCTGTTACACTAAGTTCAAATTCGTAAACGCCCTGCGCCAAATTTGATGCGGTGGTTACAGATGCGGTAGAATCGGAAAAAATAGGAGAAGTCGGTCCACTTAATTTTCGCCATCTGTAAGATACAATAAGTCCATCTTGGTCTACAGAGCCAGATCCATCCAATACCGCATTTGCAGGCAATACGATTCCTTGGTCTTGCCCCGCACTTGCAAGCGGAACCAGATTTGTGCTGGTCGTTCTTTTTCTATATCCTAAGAGCCATTCGTAAATATTTATTCCCTCAGGCTTATAAGTTGGTAAAGTAGCAAGGCTCCAACATTCATGCGCTATCACAGCATCATTACTCACTACCGGAAACTCTGTAAGTTTGGCTAATGGGTTGGGTGTGGGTACATATCCATTTATAAAATTTTTCCAATTGCGGGAATATGAAACCGGTACTGTTCCATCATTTGTATTATGAAACGCCCATACCGGCAAATTGGATGCAGCCATCCTATTGGCTTGAGTTTGTGTGGCATTTAGTGCCCCGCAAAAAGGGATAATAGCAGCCAATTTATCGCTGCTTGCAGTACTTGCGCTTGCATATTCCCATACGGCACCACCACCTGCACTAATACCCATTAGGTAAATCCTGGAAGGGTCTACTCTGTAATTACTCATCGCATAACTAACCATTGCACCTACATTGGTACCTGATGGCCAACCAAGAAATTGTGGAGATATGATGATAAAGGAAAAACTGCTATCCCCCACAGTAAAACTTGCAGGAAACCCGCCTTCACTGATTATTTTAGGAACGCCCCATTCTAAAACTTTTGGGAGATCAGTCGTATTACCCTGACCCACCTGCCCTGCTCCATGTACCCAAATGATTAATGGGTAATTTTTAGAACTGGTAGCATATCCTGCAGGTAGGTATTGATAAAATCCCTTAGAGTTGGCATTGGGTATGGCTTGCGATAGATAGACTGGTGTTTGTGTTTGAGCAAATAGGGTAGAATAAAAAAGGCAAACTGCCGCCAATAATGTGTAAAGTTTGAGCATTGGTAGATGTTTTGAAAGAGGAAAAAAGAATCAGGCAATGCAGAAGCTTTATAAAGGATAGTGGAAATGTTGGCATAACCAACGGCGGGAGTCTCTTGTAAAGAAACAAAAAAAATGCCAATAAGAAAATCTTTCTGAAAGAAATAAGGAACAGAATAACTTACAAAAAAGATCGGGACAAATTATAAATCCAAAAATCTACATTTGCCCTATGCAAAAAAAATTGTTTTTACTGGATGCTTATGCCTTAATATTCAGGGCTTATTATGCGCTTATAAGAAGCCCGCGGGTTACTACAAAAGGCAAAAATACCAATGCCCAGTTTGGTTTTGTCAATACACTCATAGACCTTATCAACAATCAAAAGCCTACCCATATTGCGGTGTGCTTTGACACCCATGCCGTAACAGAACGCCATACAGATTTTGCAGATTACAAAGCCAACCGCCAGGAAACGCCGGAAGATATTAGGGGAGCCGTTCCGGATATACAAAGAATCCTGAGGGCTTTTAATATTCCTGTGATTGAAAAAGACGGGTACGAAGCAGATGATATTATTGGTGCTCTGGCCAAGCAGGCTGAAAAAGCAGGCTACGAAGTGTACATGGTAACACCCGATAAAGACTACGGGCAATTGGTGTCAGAAAATATTAAAATATACAAACCGCCTTACCAGGGAGGTACACTGGAAATTTTAGGCCCGAAGGAAGTATGCGAGAAATGGGGAATTGAGAATGTGAATCAAGTCATAGATATTTTGGGTTTGATGGGTGATGCAGTAGATAATATCCCAGGTATTGCCGGGGTTGGGGAAAAGACTGCCGCTAAACTGCTCAAGGAGTTCGGAACCCTGGAAAATGTGCTTGCCAATGCAGACAACATCAAAGGTGCTTTGGGAGAGAAAGTAAGGAACGGAAAAGAAATGGCCATCGTTAGTAAAAAGCTGGCCACCATTATTATTGATGTGCCCGTAGAATTTCACGAAGGAGATTACGGCTTGCAGGAGTGGAACAAAGAAGCCTTGATAGAAGTTTTTACAGAGTTGGAATTTAAAGCCATTGCCAAGAGAATTTTAGGAGAGGATATTTCGTTGGCTACAGATGAACGAAGACCGACCATAGAAAAGCCACAGCTAGATCTTTTTGGAAACCCGGAGCCGGAAACGGAACCTGCAAAAGCCAATTGGAGCGGCACAGAAGTAGAAGAGCTTACTTTTTTTTCTGCGGAAAAAAATATTGCGAATACGCCACATGATTATCAACTGCTCGAAACCAAAGATGACATTGCAGGCATGGTCCTGGCATTTGCTCGCCAACAAGAAATTTGTTTTGATACCGAAACTACCAACATAGACGCCAACCTTGCCGAGTTAGTCGGGCTTAGTTTTTCCATCACACCAGGCACAGGTTACTATATTCCCTGCCCACAACACCGGGAGCATACTAAAGAAATATTGGCGCAGCTGGAGATTTTATTTGCAGATGAAAGTAAAACCTGGATAGGGCACAATCTTAAGTATGACTTACTTGTGCTGAAGTGGTATGGCGTAGAACTAAAGGGCCAACTGTTCGACACCATGCTGGCGCATTATGTGATTGAGCCAGATGGCAAAAGAAGTATGGATCTGCTGAGTGCAAAATACCTGGCTTACCAGCCGATACCAATTACGGAACTGATCGGTAAAAAAGGAAAGGGTCAGGGCACCATGCGGGATGTAGAAATAGAAAGGGCCAAAGAGTATGCGGTAGAAGATGCAGACATTACGCTGCAACTAAGGAATGTGTTTCTACCACAACTTGGTTTGAAGCAGGTAGAAAAAGTTTTTTATGAAGTAGAAAATCCATTGGTGAAAGTGCTGACAGGGATGGAATTTGAAGGCATAAAAGTAGATGTCAACTTCCTGGCGGGCTATTCAACAGAGCTTGCTGCTGATGCTAAGATAGCAGAAGAAAGTGTGTATGAGCAAGCTGGTGTCCGCTTTAACCTTGCAAGCCCCAAGCAATTGGGCGAAGTGTTGTTTGATAAATTGAAACTGGATGCCAAAGCAAAAAAAACCAAAACAGGTCAGTACGCCACGGGCGAAGATGTGTTGGCCAAGCTGGCAGGCCAGCATAAGATATGCGACGATATTTTGATATTCAGGGAACTCACCAAATTAAAATCTACTTATGTAGATGCATTGCCGCAGTTAATCAATCCTAAAACCGGAAGGGTACACACCAGTTATGCGCAGGCGGTAGCGGTAACGGGCAGGCTAAGCAGTAATAATCCCAACCTGCAAAATATTCCCATAAGAACAGACAAAGGCAGGGAGATAAGAAAGGCATTTGTGCCCGGCTCCGATGGCCACGTGCTGGTATCAGCAGATTATTCTCAAATAGAATTGCGCATTGTAGCTGCCATTAGCGGTGATGTAAACATGTGCGATGCCTTTAAAACGGGGAGGGATATTCATACCGCCACTGCAGCCAAAATATTTAAAATTGACGAAAAAGAAGTGACCAAAGAAATGCGCTACAAAGCCAAGAGCGTAAACTTTGGAATCATCTACGGCCAGGGAGCTTTCGGCCTGGCGGAAAATCTTTCTATACCAAGGGCCGAAGCCAAAGAAATCATCGATAATTATAAACTGGAGTTTCCCAACATTCAAAAGTATATGGATGACACCATCAACTTTTGTAAGGAGCACGGCTATGTAGAAACGCTGATGGGGCGCAAACGTTGGTTGCGGGATATCAACAGTGCTAACTTTACCGTTAGAGGTTTTGCGGAGCGAAATGCCATCAATTCACCCATACAAGGTACAGCTGCAGACATGATAAAGCTGGCCATGATAAAGATTGATACAGAATTGAAGGCTAAAAATTTTAAAAGCAAAATGCTGCTGCAGGTGCACGATGAATTGGTGTTCGACGTAGTAAAGGAGGAACTGGAAGCCATCAGGCCACTTATTTTAAACTGTATGCAAACTGCGATGATACTGCCCAATGAGGTGCCAACTGATGCAGAGCTTGGCTTTGGCAACAACTGGCTGGAGGCGCATTAAGATCACATGAAGGCAAAAGAGAATTTTCATGCGGGGCTATTGCATTTGTTTACTCAAATGTCTACTTTGCCAGAAAATATTTAAACATGAAAAAAATAATTATCGCTTCTTGTTTTGCTTCGATGCTGTTGCTGGCCTGCACAGAAAACAAAACCAACAAAGAAGTAACCAGTAGCCTGAACGATACCAGCATCAACAGTTTATCTGCCAGCAAGCCAGAAGAAATGGCAAAGCCAGTCTTGGATTCTGCCACGATGATGAAAAACTGGATGGCTTACATGACGCCGGGAGATGTACATAAGATGATCCAAAGTTGGAATGGCACTTGGGCGGGCGAGGTAAGCATGTGGCAGGCGCCGGGCGCTCCTCCCGAAATGAGCAAGTCAACCGCCGTTAACAAAACGATCATGGGTGGGCGTTATCAGGTGAGTAATCATACCGGCTCTATGATGGGCCAACCTTTTGAAGGTATGAGCACACTCGCCTACGATAATGCCAGGAAGGTTTTTATTTCTACCTGGATTGATAATATGGGTACCGGCTTGATGAAGATGGAAGGACCATGGGATGAAGCCAGTAAGACCATGACACTCTCTGGTAAAAGTGTAGATCCGTCAAGCGGCACAGGAAAAGAGATGGACGTAAGAGAAACTTTTACAGTTGTGGACAACAACACGCAGATAATGTCCATGTATGGTGCCGGCCCCGATGGTAAAGAATTTAAGATGATGGAAATAAAGTTTACCAGAAAATAAGTTCAGTTTAAGGTATAAATTTGCAGCCCCGATCTTGGTCGGGGCTGTTTACTTTTAAAATCGAAATTATGGATAAGCCCGCTTTAATATATTGCTATGATGGCTATTGTGGATGGTGCTATGGGTTTAGCCCCGTCATGGAGAAAATTGCCGAAACATACCAGGAAGTCTTTGATATAGATGTGTTGAGCGGAGGAATGGTATTGCCGGAAAAGCCGGTGCACATTAGCGCTACGGCGGGTTATATTGCCAGTGCTTATAAAAATGTAGAAGCCTTGACCGGTGTAAAATTTGGCCAGGATTATCTCTGGCACATCAACAACCCTGACGACAGCGATTGGTACCCCAATTCTGAAAAGCCTGCTATTGCGATGTGTATTTTTAAAGAGATTTATCCGGAGAGAGCCGTAGAGTTTGCAGCAGATCTACAAAAATCTCTGCATGCCGAAGGCAGAGACCTCAGTGACGACCAGGCTTATCTGCATCTGTTGGAAAAGTACAGCATACAAGAGGAAATGTTCTTTGGTAAGTTGCACAGCGAGGAGTACAAGGAAATGGCTTACTACGAGTTTTCTATGGTGAAGCATTTACAGGTAACCGGTTACCCTTGTGTTTTTATCCAAACCGACGACTTGAAATTTACCATGGTAGCCCGTGGATTTACCCCCTACGAAACATTGAAGGAAACGATCGACAGGGTGGTTATAGAAATTGGAAAAGAGGAAGGTGAAAGCTAACAGGTACTCATAAAAGAAGATCCATAAAAGCTGGCAGCAAAAAAGCAAAAACACAATTACCTATAGTTGTTGGTTACTACTTCTTATCAATTAGTTTCGCTTAGTCTTCTCTGCCCTGCGGGCAAACATTTTATGCAGGCCATTGTCAAACTTTATTTTCTGTTCTTCGTTGCACAGGTTGCGAACATCTCTGAGCTGTAAAAGCATTTTGGTTTCTACCTCCTGTTGTCTTGCCAATGTTTTGTCTACGGCAAGAGCTATGGCGGTATCGCTAAAGCGCCCTTGTGTAAGATTTTCTATCCGTTGTTCCTTTTCTTTTTTTAACTGATCAAACACTGGTTGCATATCTCTCTTTTGCCGTTCTGCCAAGCTATCGTATTGAACAAGTTGTGCTGCCGAGAAACCACAATCATCTTTTAAATAATTTTGCATAGAATTTTTTCGCAGCTCGCTATAACTCATTTTTTTGCCAGAGGGCATTTTTGCAAAAAACAAAATGACACCTGCTATATTAAGCGTAAGCATTACAGCAATGATCACTAAAAGTGTCTTACTATTTTTAGGTCTGATCATCATGGTTGTGGGTTTTCAATATCAAATAATGCTGCCGGGTTTATCATGGAGTAGTCGTCTGCACCGGTAACAATCGATTGAACATTGCCCTGGCTTGCTTTGCTATACGTATACATAAAAAAGTTAAGCACGAGCACCAGCAATACCGCCCCCACGGCTACACCCGGCCGGCATAAAAATACGGTGATGCGTTCCCAGTAAGAAACTTCCTCCCGCCTCAGGGCCGCATGCAGGCGGGTCAATAAAAAGGGTGCAGGCGTGGCTCTTTCAGCACCGTCCATGGCATCCATCGTTTCATCTATAAGTTTGGCAAGCTTGTGATTATCCATGAAATTTTATTAGGCTTCTGATTGGTAAAATTGTTCAAGCGTTTTTTTTAACCCGGCTTTGGCCCTAGCCATCAGCGATTCTACAGCGTAAAGACTCGTGTTCATGATGGCTGCCACTTCCTGGTAAGGCAATCCTTCTATTTTATGAAGCGTAAAAGCCACCCGCTGCTTTTCGGGTAATTTCTTCAATGCTTTGAACAAGACCGCCGCTTTCTCTTTGTTGTCTAACAGTACTCCCGGGTGGTTAAAGTTCACAGGTTCCTCTTCCTCTTTTACCCTGAATATTTGCCGGAACAATCCACCATTTTTTTGCCTCTTTTTCTTCTTTTCAAAATCCAGAGCATTGTTCACTGTTATCCTGTAAATCCAAGTAGAGAGTTGCGCCTCTCCTCTAAACGCAGGCAGCTTTTCATACACATCTAAAAATACATCCTGGGTTATATCTTCAGCATCTTCGGCTACCTGCACAATACTTAAGGCCGTATTGTACACCATGGTCTGCCATTGTTCTACGATGTCCTTAAAACTTACAGGATCAGCGTTGGTATTATTTTCAGTAGACTCGGGCTGCTTCAAAAAATCATTTTTGTATTCGCCTTAAAGTTAAGCATTTGGCCAACTGAAATTTAAGCCTGCCTAAATTTTAAAAACCGGGTCCACCCATTCTCCTGCCGCCCTCACCATCTGTATTTCCTCTTGCCGGAGCTTTTGCTGTACCGAAGTTTTTAACGTTGTAAGTAAAAGTGAGCAGGAAGTATTGCTGCAACACCTGGCTTTGCACATCCTGTATGTACGATTCTGTAACCGTCCGGGATATGCTTTGATTTTGTTTCAGCAAATCAAATACAGAGAGTTTCAACTCGCCCGCTTTATTCTTCAAAAACTTCTTTCCAATGGCTGCGTTCCACAACCAAAAGCTTTGGTTCAACCCTTCGCTAAGCCCGCTGTAAGTTTGGTTGCTTACATCGTTTTGCACAAACCATCCGCTTTTGCTAAGCAGGTTTATAGCAGCGCCTGTGGACTGGTTGATAAACCTGTTGTTCAAATTGGCATTGAAAGAATTTTTTGCATCATTGAAATTTGCGGTGTAGTTGATGTTGAAATCTACATATTCGCTGATGTTGCTGGCCAATACGATTCCACCGTTGTACACATAATTATCTGTAGTAGTGCTCGCATTATTCACCAGGCCTGGTAATTTAGAATAACTGAAGCCAGTGTTTACGTTCAGTGTAGTTTTAATTGCTTTTATCGGCATGCTGTAAGTAAAGAAACTACGCAGGCTCTTGTAGCCATCCAGGTTTACGGGTTTGCTCAGCTGTGATCCTCTTTTAAGTACAATTCCCTGCTGAATCGTAGAATCCTGGGAAGCTATGAAAGTGGCATTTGAAATATAGTTGCTGGCAGATTGCACAAACACATTTGCAAAAAAGCTTTTGCTGGTTTTGGAGTTGGTGTAAGAGTAACGACCGGCAATAAACTGCGAATTGCTTTGCTTCAAACCAGGGTTACCGGCACTCACCCGTAAAGGATTGTTCAGGTTTACCACGTCCTGAAGTTGCGTTACAGAAGGAAAGTTTACAAACGACCTAAAGAATACACGGATGTTGCTGGAGGGCGATATCTTTTTGCGCCACATTGCATTGGGCAAGAAATCTGAAAACGATTGATTTACGGAGCTCACGGTTGGGAATGTGCGCTGGCTTTCTAACCTGGCTGTTTGAAAGTTAACACCTACAGAGAACATATCATCCCTATTTTTAGTAAGTCGATAGGTTACACCGCCCCTGTTGGTGGTATTGGTATTGTCGAAACGGTTAGACAATGTGTTGTCAAACTCCGAATATTTTTGCCCATCATAATTGAAGATCTGTTGATCGGCATTGTTTTTTTGTATGCTGGGTGAATACTCTAACTGCAGCTGGCCCTTCTTACCCACAGGTTCTGTGTAGGTAACCGTCGCATTGTAGGTTTCGCCATTGGTAAGATTGTCTGAAAATTGGTTTTGAGCAGAATCCTGCCCGATGCCATTGTTATAAAAAACGTACAAAGCGTCTGTAATAGATTCACCGGTATTTTTGGTGAAAGTTGTATTAAGACCCAAAGAAATCGACCGGCCCTTTTTTGCAAAAGAGTGGCGATACATGATGTTGTTTCTAATGTTGTATCCACTTCTATCTGCCATTGACTGCACGATAGAATTGCTAACAGAGTCTGATAATCCACGATAGTTCTGCACATCGTTGAAACCATTAGAATTGTTGCCCTGGAAGCTTACGTTCGGAATAATAAAGATGCTGTTGTTAGAATCTATTTTATACTCCAACCTCATGTTAAACCGGTGGTTGTAATTATCGGTTGTTAAGTTGCCTGTTTCTTTTGTAAATAGATTATTTCCATCCCGGGTGTAAGTTTCCGTGTTCACTACAGACTGGTTCGTGTTCTTGCTGTTGTTGTAAAAATAGCTGGCCGTAACATCTAATTTAGGACCATACTTGTTGCTAAAATTGATGCCTATCGCATCGGTCTTGCTGATGCCACGGGATTGGCCAACTGAAAAATTATCGTTGCCACCCCAGCCACCCCAGCCGCCACCACCAGCTCCGCCGCCACCACGGGCGCCACCACTGCTGGTAAGACCCAGCAAATCCTGTGAACCAAAGTTCTGTTGGTTGATGTTGTTGAAATTACCTACAAATGAAAGACGCCTGTTCCCTTTAAAAAAACTAACATTACCACCGGCAGCATAGCGATCGTCTGTGCCATAGCCAGCATATATGCGACCGAACTGGCCATTCTTAAGACCTGATTTGGTTACCACATTTATGGCTTTGGTAGAGTTTCCATCATCAACCCCGGTTAACTGGGCCTGATCGCTCAGGCGATCAAACACCTGGATTTTATCAACTACCTGCGAAGGAAGATTCTTTAGTGCAGCCGTGGCATCGTCACCAAAAAAATCTTTACCATCAATGGTTACTTTTCTCACCTGCTCGCCCTGAGCAGTTACGGTACCATCTTTTGCTACCGTAATACCAGGCATTTTTTTGATGAGGTCTTCAACCGTTGCATCGGGGTTTACTTTGTATTGGCTGGCGCTAAACTGCGAGGTATCCCCTTTTTGAATAACAGCAGTGGCTCTTCCTACAACTGTAACACCGGCAAGGTCTTTCCCTTGTTTATCGAGTTTAAGGGTACCAAGATCCCTGCTTGCATTGTCTTTTAAAGTAATGAAGGAGAGGTATTCCTGGTAGCTCAAGCTGGTTACTTTCACTATAAAACTATCGTTGGCAAGGCTGCCAAACTCAAAAAAGCCAGTGGCATCAGTCACCGTATTTTTTAAAATACTGCTATCCTTTTGTAATAACAGGCTGATGGTAGCACCCGCAAGGGCTGTCTTGTCGGTTCCATCGGTCACAATACCCTTGATGGAAGCTGTTTGAGCAAAACCCGTTAAAGAAAGGGCACTCATTACAATAATCGCTAAAGCTGATCTGAACATAAAAAAATTCGTTTGCCTGTTAGACGCCAAAGCATCACAGAAACAGGCGCAACTGAAAAAATTATTTTTGTTAAAGTCGTTTAACAGAAATGTTGTGGGATTAATTGCCATATTACCGCTAAATTGCAACCCTGAATTTTTAAACAATTAATTTATTGATATGAGTTATAATAAGATGGTTTCTGTAACAGGAATGGGTGGTTTGTACGAACTAATTTCGTCTAAAGCAGATGGTGGCCTCGTGCGCTCTTTGGAAGATAAGTCTACCAAGTTTGTAAGCAACCGTGTACACCAGTTCTCGCATTTGGAAAGTATTGAAGTGTACACCACGGCCGACAATGTGAACCTTGTGGATGTTTTTACGGCGATGCAGGCAAGCAAAGAAGCATTGCCAGATGCCAAAGCAGATGGCAAAGCCATTAAAGCTTATTTTGGAAAAGTGTATCCTGATATGGACTTTGAAAGAGTGTATGGCAGCGACATGAAAAAGATGGTTAAATGGTTTGAAATATTAACCAAGGCTGGTATTGAAATCAAATTATCGGAGGCAAGCGAAGAGGGCGAAGACGCAGAGGAAAAACCTGTGGTAGAAAAGAAAACAGCAAAAGCTACAGCGGCACCAAAATCTGCAGCACCCAAAAATAACGCACCTGCAAAAAAAATAAATTCGCCGAGAAAGATGGCGTAGGAGGAAATTAAAAATTAAAAAGTCAAAATTAAAAAGCTGTAAGGCCTCCCGGACTGAAGTGGCTGGGTCAAAGGTGAAAGCCTGCCCGGAACGAAGGGACGGGGTGAAATCTTCGAAGAGTCTTTTTCTCCTTTGACTTTTTATATTGCAAAACTCATTTTTTGATTTTGATCGTAAACACAAATTAGTAACACAACATTCGTCACTCGTCATTCCCCGTCATCCAACATTTATAATTCATAGTTCTCCATTCGGCATTCGCAGTTCCTCCCTAATTCATAACTCAACATTCATAATTTATCATTTCCCTATGTATACTGCAGCTATTTCAAAAACGCCCCGCACATTTCTCCCTGTTAATTTTGTAGTCACAGATTGGGCAAGCCTGGAGCCCTACTTCACAGCTTTGCTTGATAGAGACCTGGCCGAAAAGCCAGCGCTTGAACAATTTTTAAAAGACCTGAGTGAGCTAGAAGCTGTGGTGAGTGAAGATGCCTGCTGGAGGCAAATAAAAATGACCTGCGACACAGAAGATAAAGTGTTGGAAGAAGCGTTCAATTTCTTTTGTATGGAAATTCAACCCAACATTCAACCCCTGCAAGATGCATTGAATAAAAAACTGTTGGCGGCACCGGCATTAAAAGAATTGGATGCAGCCGATTATGAAACCTACCTGCGCAGTATTCGCAAAAGCATCGAACTATTTAAAGAAGAAAATATTCCTCTGCAGGCAGAAACGGCCGTGCTGCAACAACAGTTTGGGCAAATTACGGGAGCCATGATGGTAACTGTTAGAGGCGAGGAATACACCCTGCAGCAGGCTGCTAAGTTTTTAGAAAATGAAGACCGAAACCTTCGTGAAGAAGTGTATCATAAAATTCAGCAAAGACGTTTGGAGAATACTCCTCAGCTAAACGAGTTGTACGACAAGCTTGTGGCCCTGCGGGATAAAGAAGCCCACAATGCCGGCTTTGAAAACTATCGGGACTATCGTTTCAAAGATCTTGGGCGCTTCGATTACAGCAAAGAAGATTGCTTTCAATTTCATGCAGCCGTAAAGCAGCACGTGATGCCGCTGGTGAATGAGATTTATCAAAAGAAAAAAGAAAAATTAGGGCTGGATAGCCTGCGCCCCTGGGATATGGATGCAGAGCCGGCAGGAACCAAACCTTTGCGTCCCTTTAGCACCGGCGAAGATTTGTTATCAAAATCAATTGATTGTTTTAACCAGCTACGGCCTTTCTTTGGGGAGTGCCTGCAAAAAATGAAGGAGCTCAATCACCTCGATTTGGAAAGCCGCAAGGGCAAAGCTCCAGGAGGTTACAACTGCCCGCTGGCAGAAAGTGGAGCACCGTTTATTTTTATGAACGCCGCGGGGCAGATGAACGACGTAACCACCATGTTGCATGAAGGTGGCCATGCAGTACATTCTTTTTTGGCACACCCGCTTTCCCTGAGTGGTTTTAAAGAATACCCCATGGAAATTGCAGAAGTAGCCAGCATGGCCATGGAACTTTTTACCATGAACCATTGGGAAAGTTTTTTTGACAATGCTGCAGATCTGCGAAGAGCCAAAGAGCACCAACTGGAAAGAGTGATCACTATTTTTCCATGGATTGCCACCATCGATAAATTTCAGCACTGGGTATACGAGCATCCTGTGCATACGCATGAAGAGAGAACCGCTGCGTGGGTAGCCACACTCTCCGAGTTTCAGGATTCGGTGGTAGATTATAGTGGGTTGGAAAATTATCGCAGCAATGCCTGGCAGCGCCAGTTGCATTTGTTTGAAGTACCATTTTATTACATCGAGTATGGTATTGCTCAACTGGGTGCCATCGGCATGTGGATGCAATACAAAAACAACCCGCAGCAAGCACTGGATAATTACTGCAATGCCCTGGCCCTTGGTGCCACCAAAACATTGCCCGAATTGTATAAAACCGCCGGCCTTGAATTTGATTTTTCTCCGGATAAAATAAAAGTGCTGATGGATTTTGTGAAGCGGGAGATGGATGCGATCAATTAATTTGTAACGAATGCCTTTTGAAAAGAAGGCATTTTTTATTTTAGATACCAGCCTCGGTTTTTCATGGCGGCATCGTTGCGTCGCAATCCTTTCATCTGAATACCATTGGGCAACATTTTTGAGCGGTCTCTCAAATGTTCATTTGGTAAAGTTGCTCATACTTGCATCGTCTCATTTATACCATGGTTTCATAAAACACAGCCATCTATTTTGGCAAAGCAGTTTTTACACGCCACAACCGATATATTTGCGCAGCAACATTATTTTAACCTCTAACAACACGAATCATGCTCCTTATTGCCCGCACAGCAGTTGCTCTTTTGCTTTTTGCTTTTACAACCACGAGTGTAGTTGCTCAAAAATTCAATATTGCCTGGGGCGATAATGCCAAATTGAAATATGATTTTGATGATGCCGTGCCGCTTGCCAATGGACAATTTATCGTGCTAAAACTAGGGTTAAGTGCCCGGCCTTTATTTGGCGGCAGGGCCGAACAGCAACCTATTTTGGTTTTGATTGATAAGAATCTGGAAACAATTGTAGAAAAGGAATTGCCCATTGAAGAAAAAAATGCAAGTCTCAAAGGGTTTGAAAAATACGGCAACAATATTTTCTTCTTATACGAAGCTTACGACCGGGAAGGTAAAACCACTTCGGTGTATGCGCTTAAGGTAGATGAAAAAACCCTGAGGACTTCCGATAAAACAATTTTGGGCACTTACTCATCAGACAGCCGGTCTGACCAGGCAGAACCTTCGTATAAACTTTCTGCCGATTCCTCTAAAATATTGTTATTTGTAGAGGGGCCCGACAAAAAGAAGGA
>JBKJKD010000198.1:0-8240 GCA_046597635.1 Ferruginibacter sp.
ACAGAGAAGTTAAGCCCCTCATGGCCGATGGTACTGCACAACAATGTGGGAGAGTAGGTAGCCGCCATATTTATTTTTAAAACCCTTCAAGTTTACTCTTGAAGGGTTTTTTTATGCTCAGAACTCAAAAATGAGGATACGTTAATGGATACCTATATTCATTAGAAGCCCCTTTAAGCTTCCTTGAAGGGGCTTTCAATGAACAATATAAATAGTGGAGAATAACTACAAATGCAGTTCAAAAGTTACTTTGGCTATAAATTCCAATTTTAAAAATATTCTCATCATAGCTGTTATGTAATATTCTTAATGAGAGGTTTGACGTGCCTGGTTCTTGAAAGTTTGAGGTGATGCGTCTTACGGCATAAAAAATCCCTTCACTTATATGTGAAAGGATTTTTTTATGTAGTATGTATAGAAATTAATAATCTCTGTTTCCACCACCACCGCCGTAACCACCGCCGCCGCTGCGATTACCGCCGCCGCTACCACCACCGTAGCCACCGCCGCCACGACTTCCGCCGCCGCCGTAACCACCGCCACCACGGCTTCCACCACCACGACTTCCGCCGCCGAATCCACCACCGCCGCTGCGTTTTTTGTAACCATCTTCGCCTTCAGGACGAGGTTGTGATTCGTTAACAATTAGCTTACGACCCTGTACATCAGTCTCGTTAAGGTTGGCGATAGCTGTCTTTGCAGCCTCATCGTCTTCCATTTCTACGAAACCAAAACCTTTACTGCGGCCGTTCATTTTGTCTTTCAAAATTTTGGCACTTGTAACGCTACCATACTGTGAGAAAAGACTGTTTAAATCTTCATCAGTCATAGACCAACTAAGATTTCCTACATAGATGTTCATTGTAAAAAACTTTTAAAATATTAAATAAAAACCATAATGTTTAGTTGCTACAATGAACTGAAAACGACGTTTTGAACATAATCAAATCAGCCAACAGTGAAAACTAATATCATTAAAGCAGCACAAATGTAACATATTATTTTAAAAAACCTATTTTTTAGTTGTTCCCTTTATTCGCTAATGATCATAGACAATAGTTTGTCATCTCTTTCATAGATATCTTTCCTGAAATTTAAAACGCCCTCTGAATCTACCCAGGAGGTGAAGTATGCAATAAAAACTGGCATTGGGTCACTCAGAGTAATGTTTCTTTCATTTCCCGCATTCATTGCTTCTTTAATATTTTTTTCACTCCAACTGGTATCATTTTTTAAAAGATATGCCGCCAGCTTCTGGGGTTCTGCCACCCTGATACAACCGTGGCTAAATGCCCTGCTTGTTTCGTTGAAGAGTGATTTGGCGGGGCTATCGTGCAAGTAGATTGAGTGACTGTTTGGAAACAGGAACTTTACTAATCCTAGCGAGTTATTCGGACCGGGTTTTTGTCGGATGCTATTTCCATTCCACTCCATATTGTGCCGTTTTAGGTAATTTGAATTCTTTCTTATTGCCGGTAAAATCTCATTTTTCATAATGTTGTATGGGATATTCCAGTATGGACTAAAAACCACGTACCGAATCTCACCATTAAAAACTACAGTCTTGTGTTGATTTTTTCCTACCACTACACTCATACTCCATAACAAAGTGTCGTTCTGAATTGCGTGCAATTTGAATTGTGGAATATTTACGATTAGGTAGGTTTGGCTTTCGTTTCTTGTTACCCATCTACATCGTTCCAAATTGACCAGAATGCTTTCTATTCTTTTATGAAGGCTGATATTTAATTCGTCAATATCAACTTTAGAAAGTTTGCCTGTTACCATTAAACCCATTCTTGACTGAAACTTTGTCAAGGTGGTCTCGAGGTTTTGATCAAATTTCGCAAGAGGTAAATACTCCTTTGCATCGCCCAATAAGAATAGTTTATACCTTGCTGCAGTAATGGTAGTAGAAGAGTCTCCCTTTTTCAAGGAAAATTTGGTTGCAGGAACTTTCATAGTATCTGCTTTTTCTGAAAGTCTATATTTTTTTAAATAATCTTTTAAAAGGTAATATTGCCTGTAGAGGGGAGGGTTATCAAGAATGTCTTGGCCAGACAAGAGAGAGTCGAGTGTTTGCGTGTAAGATATTTTCTTTCGGGGCAACAACCATTGCAATGCCAGTGATTCCTTTTCTGCCAGCCCTACCCAAACCGTTCTTGCATACTGCAGATATTGCGAAGTGAGCATGAGCTCTGCTTTAAGCATGTTTGTGTTATTTTCTGCAGAGGGCCCGTATGTATCATCCATGTAATTGCTAAATTCCTCCTTGTAAAATAATTTTGAAGATTGCACTCCCTCTTCATCAACATTTTTTATTTTATTGTATAAATTTCCCGCTTGCTCAATCATTCCATCATCAGTAAACCAGGCATAAGAAAAACCTCTTCCCCGATAAAAATTAAATAAGTCAGTTTGAATTTCTTTAAGCAGTGGAAAAGTGTCTATAAACTGGGTGATAGAAAGACTATCTAAGTGTGTTGTTGTGGGGGCACTGAAATTTCCTTGAATGGTGGAGGCTTCCCGAGTTTTAAGCTGTTGATTATTTTTTTTATTTTTTGCACTACATCCCACTAGTGTAGAGAATATCCAAGCTATTAGTATATTCTTGAAAGTCATTTCATAAACTTACAATTTAAAAGGCACAAAAAAACCGCTCATCGGAGCGGTTTATATTTTTATATCAAAAGTTTATTCAGCTGTTACTTCAAATTCAACTTCAGTTTCGTTGCCGTTACCAAAATCTATTTTAGCTTTATAAGTTCCCAGTTCTTTTACTTCATCAATGATGTGGATTCTACGACGATCGATTTCATAGCCTTTTTGTTCTTTAATTGCACGAGCAATTTGAACGGAAGTTACGCTACCAAAGATCTTTCCACTAGTACCGGTTTTAGCACCAATTTTTAAAGCACCATCATTCAGAACCTTAATTACGCTGTTTAACTCAGCAAGTAATTTCGCTTCTTTCTTATTTTGTTGCTTTAATTTTTCTTCCATTTGCTTTAAATTACTTGGGCTTGCCTCTACCGCAAATTTTTGAGGTATAAGGTAGTTGCGACCGTAACCGTTTTTTACAGTTACCAGCTCGTTTATACCGCCTAAGTTATTTACATCTTGAATTAATATTACCTGCATTTTGTTTGCATTTTTACCCAATCTCACTAAAGGACTTTCTCCCTATAATAATATAAGGATTAGGGTGGTGAAAAATTTGGTTGATCCTATTTCATTAAATCTGTAACGTAAGGAAGGATAGCCATTTGACGGGCTTTCTTTACTGCTTCGCTCACTTTACGCTGAAACTTCAAAGAATTTCCGGTAATACGACGTGGCAATAATTTTCCTTGTTCGTTCAGGAATTTTTTAAGAAAGTCTCCGTCTTTGTAATCGATGTAACGAATGCCCATCTTTTTAAAACGACAATATTTCTTCGGACGTTTTTCAGCTTTGATCGCTGTCAGATACTTAATTTCATTTGCTTTTGCCATGATTATGCCTCCGATTTTTCTGTTCCTGAATGTACACCACTTCTCTTTTTAACATTATACTCGACGGCGTATTTATCGAGTACAGTGAACATGTGACGCATAGCTGATTCGTCACGCAAAAGTTGAATTTTCAACTTTTCATTGAAGCTGGTTGGCGCAGAATATTCCATAACCCAATAAAGACCTGTTGTCTTTTTGGCTACGGGATACGCCAGTGATTTCAGTCCCCATGGTTTTGTGTGCGATACTTCGCCGCCGTTCTCTGTAACGAGGGCTTCGTATTTTTTCTGAGCGGCTTTATATTCCTCTTCAGATAGCACAGGAGTAAAAATCACCATCAATTCGTAGTTGCTCATTTTACCTGTTTTTTGTTATAAAAAATTATTAATCCCGCTCATTTTAAACGGTTGGCGAAGGTAGGTAAACTAATGCATATTTGAAACGATTTGATGGATAATTTGCCAGCCATCGAATCTAACATAACTACTTAAAATTCAAGCCTATAGATGGGATACTGTTTGTAGGCGGATTCATAGTACGGAGAATTTTTGTAGATATATTCCAAGATAGCCCTGGAATCCGCCGCAAATTTTGGATCTGACAGTTTTTTAGATTCCAGTTTTGCTTTTAACGACGGATCATTTTTTATAACCGTAGCGGCAATGTCTTCCCAGCGATAGTCGCTGTAACCCTCCTTTTGCTGCAAGATGCCATCGAAGAAATTCCAGGCAAAAAAACCGTCTTCCGCTGTTGGTTCCAGCATTTCAATAAGGTAGCGATTGGCAGGTTGATTAAGGTAGGCAACATAATCTCCTTTTAAAAAATTTACCTGCTTTCTGCCTAAGCTTACTTTTGCAGAATGGTTCTTATGATGTTTCTCATAAGCCTGAGGATAAGATTTGTATTCATCGATATGATAGGCATTAACAAAAAAGTTGGTATCTTTTATTAAACGAGATAGCTGCACTTTATTTAGGATAAGTAGATTTATCACCTCCGTCCAGCCCTGCGGAATGAGGTAGGCTTTTGGAGCAGTAACTATAGCAGACGGCGAAAATCCATGATAGAACCTTATTTGTTTTGTAAATGGTTTCTTATGGTCATAGTAAATTTTCTGAAGCCCGGTGGCTTCACTCGGTGCAAACTCTTGCTCATAGCCACTGAAATTAATTTTACTGAAAACGGTAGAATCAGGCAACCAGCGTAATGCAAAATCTCTTTGTTGAATAATCCGGCTAAAGGCCATGGCCCTTTGTTCTTTGATCTCTTTTGCATTGTCTGATGCTGTTCTCACAAAAGTTACCATCAGATCGTATGTTGCAGTTACTCTTTCTTTGTAGGGCTTTAGCATATGCGTTTCAGGCATAAAGGATAGCGTATTAAAAAGCGCCGCATAGCCGGATGAATATCTCGGAGGATCCATAAACATGCTCATGCCTTTATCAAAATCCGTATTCCCAAAATCTACATACGGTATCATGTCCCATCCTTTTTTTGACATGCTTTGATATAGCAACGGCTCAAAGAATTCCCTCACCCACTTTCCCTGTACGGGCCCTAATTTATTATATTGAGTAGAAATTAATGTCATCGTATGTTGAAAGTCGGCTCCGTCACTTACATGGTTATCAACCAGGATATCGGGGTTGAGGTAATGGAATATTTCTGTGAATGATTTGGCCTCCTTCGAATCACACTTGGTAAAATCCCGATTTAGATCAAGGTTCTGCGAGTTTCCCCTGAAGCCATATTCTTTCGGACCATTTTGATTTGCCCTTGTGTAGGAATTCCTATTCAAACAACCCCCAATATTGTATACCGGAACTATTCCGATAACTACGTTATCTGGCAGCATTATCTTTTTGTTTGCAATGTCTCTCGCTAACATCATGCTTGCGTCAATACCATCCGGCTCACCGGGATGAATACCGTTGTTAATCATGATAACCACCTTTCCCTGCTGGTGCCATTTGACTGGATCAAATTTTAAATCTTTGCTAAGCAAAACCAAATGAAGTGGGTAACCTGCATCTGTTGGCCCCATTGTTTTTAAACTAACCAGCGTTGATTTTATGGCTAATGCTTTATACCAGTTGATGACCTCAAAGTAAGTGGCTGTTTCATATCCGCCGGATTTTTCGAAAGGAGATATTTGCGCTTTGGTACACAGGACTGCAAATAATAGAAATCCGAAGCAAAGTACTTTCATTGAATTTTTTCGTCAATTTACGCAGTTTTCTGTGCTGAAGAAACACTTATAAAAAAAGCCTCCAAAACAGGAGGCTTTTTTTATAAGTGCATATATTTATTTAATCACAACAAACGACTGGTTAATCACTGACTGCTGATCATTTATTTTTATCAGGTACCTACCTGCAGGCAATAATTGTACATTTAAATCAATACTATATTGCCCTTTTAAAATATTTTGTTGTTTTACAACTCTGCCTGCAATATCAGTAACCACGAGTTTTGTGTTTGTTGAAATGGGTGCCATCAACTTTACCTGTAGCTGACCCACTGTTGGATTTGGATAAACCAGGGCATTAGAAAAATTATTATTTAATCTTACTGCTACAGTTTTGCCATATTTAAAAATGCCATCAATATCTATCATTTTTAAACGATAATAGACAATTGACCCTGAAGGTAGATTATTGTCCTTGAAAGAATAGTTAGCAAGGTTCTGCCCATTTATTTCTCCAATTTTATTATAATTAGACGCATTGGTGCTTCTTTCAATTTCATATACCTTAAAATTGGTCTCAAAGGTTGCATACCATTGAAGAAGCACGGCATCTTTTTGTTTTGTTGCAACAAAATCTGTGATCGTTACAGGCACAACACCTGTGCATTGAAAAATTACTGCCACATATTCTGGATGATCTACAAATGGATTTCTGTTGGACTGGGCCTTGGGATCTCCGGTACCTGTAGTGTTTACATTTTGGTAGTAAATAGCATTATTTCTATCTATTTCTTTCTGGCTTATGCCGTCATTGGTATGCCATTTTATTAATAAATTTAGATACCAGGCGTCATAGATTTGCAGTCTTCTTTTTACAGCATCTGGCTCATCAGTAGGACTTAAAAAAACCTGGTTGGCTGTACCAAATGCGCTCCAGTTTTGAGAAATTATTTCATCTTCGTATCTAACCGCCATGTACAGTCCGGCTCTGGCCAAATCACCTTTGTATTCATTAATCGGTTCGAAAACAGTTCCAGCGTAACCAGAATTTTGCGAAGGAGATCCTGTTCCCAACTTACTACCATTTAAAGACGGGTTATTAAAATTTGTTACCGTATTGATATTGGTAACTTCTCCGTAAGGGTAGTTGCTACGCAATGCATTTACTTTACCGTCGGTAGGAAAAATGTGGTGCGCATCCGATACCATTGGACTTACCTGGTTAAACCACGATTGAGGAGTGCTGTGTTCTCTGTTGTAACAATCGCCTTCCACGCTATAATTTCCGCATTGTTTGCCACCAGATGATACAGGACCATATGGGAAAACATAAGGTTCAGGACCAGTAGGATTATCACTATACATATCCCAAATGATATCTGCAGTATTGGCATCATTCCTATGCATGTCAGAATACAAATAGAGGTTCCAAAGTCCCGGAGTATAACTTAGTGACTGGAAGCCATTTGTGATGATATTTTTAACTGTAGTTTTTAGCGGTTGACAGGTCTGTCCGATTGCAGCATCGTAATATCCTGCTGGTATGCCAGTAGTGTTGTTGGTTGTTGTAGTAGTACCATTTAATGAGGTAAGACTGTAGAATGGTTCGCCATTACAAGCATCATTAGCTGCAAATACAAATAAATAATATGGAGTTGCAACTGTTAATCCGGTTGCTATAAAACTAGATGCAGTTGCATAACTTACTATGGTGCCTGTGCCAAAACTTTGGCCTGCGGTATAAACCGAACCATTTGCAGGTGATGTGCCTAATGAATTACTTGTACTGACTACAGTTAGATATTTGCTCGCTGCAGATCCATTAAACGAGCCGGTAATTGATGTATTAGCCGGGGTTAGCGTTAATACTGTTGGAGTGGCTGGCGTAACACAGGCAGCCAATGCCGGCGTTGTAATATCCCCAGTTAATGGGGCAGTCTGATTGTAATTTGGACCACCTCCACAATCCTGGTCATTAATGGAAAATATAAAATAGAAGTATTGTATGGAGGGCGAAACCGTGTTGGCAAAAGTGCCATCTGTAGAAGTGCCAACAGTTACACCATTTCCTCCACCAATAATTTGGCCGGATGTATAATTTACGCCATCAACTGGTAATGGACTTAAGACAGCTGAAGTAGTTCTTACAATTAAATAATTTTGAACTGTAGTTGGTGCAGGAATCAGATTAAACGATCCTGTTACGTTGTTTGCGGTTGCATTAAGAACCAGGGTAGTAGGTTGTTCTGATGGTTCAACACAAGGTGAAACAGGAGTTCCACTTGCAGTAATAGAAAAATCATCTATGGCCAATCCATCATCGGCTCCGGAAGGATTAAAATCAGTCCAACGGATCCAGAAAGTATTTCCTGTAGGTATGCTTAACCCTGTAATGGTGAAGCTTACAAGTGTTTTGTTAGCTGCTGCGTTACCGTCCAGAGCATTCAATGGAATTGTAGTGACCGGGGCGGTAAAATCTAGCTCATTTACATCGGTATAACTTCCATTATTTAACGCAGTAGCGTTTAGGCTATATTGGAAATCAAGCCTATCAATCC